>CAYZQE010000049.1:1821-4352 GCA_964480635.1 uncultured Gammaproteobacteria bacterium
GACGTGGCAACCTGAGCGTCCATTACGTCGCTTTCAATAAGAAGATATTCGATAGCTTTAGTGAGCTCAGCATCAGAATAAGTAGAACCACCTTTGGCAGGCATTGCGCCTTTTCCATTAACAACAGCGGCTAATAATGAACCCATGCCATTGGCATAACGCGATTGCCACGCAGCTTTATCACCAGGTTTTGGCGCACCAGCAACACCGTTGTTATGACACGCACTACATGAGGCATCGTAAAGCTCTTTAGCTGATTTTTCAGCCATAACGGGTGCTGCCACCGCCTTGTTATCATCACCGCCGCGAATATCGGCTAGAGTCACTTCGGGCTTGAGGCGTTGAGCAACAAGAGCAGGGTCTTCAACGTCTGATATTTGATTGCTACCAACACCGCCAGACATCATTGATAATACAAAAACCTGAATTAAGGCGATGAGGCCTAAAATAGCTAAAATAGCCATGATAGATTTGGATAGTTCGTTGTTAGATGTTTGACTCATAATGTTCTCAATGAATAAAATTTGCGAAATAGTATAAACTATTGGTTGTATATAAGCATTTATTAATTCAGACCAAATCTATGAACACGAAAACCGAATACCAACAAGAATGGATGTCTCTTCATCGTAGCTATGAGCAATATGAAGCTTATGGCTTGATGATTAAAATAGTCAGTATTATTCTCTTTTTTATTTCTCTATGGCTGCAAATAGGGGCTTTATTAATCGTTATTGTATGGCTTGTTCTATGGTTGCAAGAAGCGATTTGGAAAACCTTTCAAGGGCGTACTGAACAACGTTTACTGGTGATAGAGTCCGAATTGACTAAACAAAGCCAGACTGAGCCCTTTCAATTTTATTCGCAGTGGGAAGCTAAAAGGCCAAGTGCTTTGGGTTTGATTGTCGAATATGTAAAACAAGCATTGCGTCCAACGGTGGCTTTTCCATACATTGTTTTAATTGCCGTTAGCCTGTTATCATCCGCGAATTTTTAAGAGTCACATATGATCCCTAACCCACGTTTAGAAAATATAAAAATGATGCCACCCCTTAATACGCCAAGTAAAGCAAAAAACCTTCTTATCACCAATAAGATGACGGCGAAGTTTGTTATTTCACTCGGCAACTGCTCCATGCGTTGCTCTACCTTCTGCATCCATGTAGTCGTATGCACATCAAGTGATAACACCATTTCCACATGTTTAAACGAGGGTTAGGGATTATGTCTAACGATAGTTTTGCCAACATTATGCTTTCTGAAGAGCAAACAGAAAACTTAATCGCTTTAGGTTACGACACGCTCACGCCTGTGCAGCAAAAAAGCTTACCCACTATTTTGCATGGTGACGACGTGATTGTGCAGGCTAAAACGGGCAGCGGTAAAACCGTTGCTTTTGGTTTAGGCTTGTTAGAGGCGATTAACCCACGGTTTTTTGGTGCGCAAGGGCTGGTGCTTTGCCCAACGCGTGAATTAGCCGACCAAGTAGCTAAAGAAATAAGAAAGCTAGCACGATGCATTCCTAATATTAAATGTGTGGTGTTATGTGGTGGTAAGCCCTTACGCGTGCAAGCAGACTCTTTAGAGCATGGCGCGCATATTATTGTTGGTACTCCGGGGCGAATTAAAGACCATTTAGACCGTCAGACTTTAGATATTACACAAATTACGACCTTAGTATTAGATGAAGCTGATCGCATGTTAGACATGGGTTTTCAGGACGATATTGAAGATATTATTTCGTACACGCCGACAAATCGCCAAACCTTGTTGTTTTCAGCAACTTACCCCGACAGCATAAAGTATATCTGCGAATCAATATTAGATAACCCAACAACGATTAAAGTGGATACCAAACATAAAAAAAATGTCATTACAGAGCACTTTTTTAAAGTCGTTAATAAGCATAGAGATGACTCTTTATTGGCTTTATTTGAGCATTACAAGCCTGATAATGCCGTGGTATTTTGTAAAACACGGGTGCAATGCCACGAAGTCAGTGAAATGCTCAATGACCGTGGCATTCAGTCGGCGGCAATACATGGCGATTTAGAACAATACGAGCGTGATGAGGTATTGGTGCGTTTTAGTAATAGCAGTTGTGCTGTCTTAGTGGCAACCGATGTTGCAGCTCGTGGCTTAGATATTAAATCATTAAAAGCCGTTATTAATTATGAATTACCCCATGATGCAGAAGACTATGTGCATCGTATTGGGCGTACAGGTAGAGCTGGCGAAGAAGGTTTAGCACTGAGCTTGTTTACTGAAACAGAGTTAAATCGCGTGCAGGCGATAGAAATTTATCAAAATAATAAAGTTGATAAACGGCCTCTAGCTAGTTTAAAGCGACATCCACGATATGGCATGGTGTCAGAGATGATTACCTTGCAGATAGATACGGGTAAAAAGAATAAAATTCGCCCCGGTGATTTATTAGGGGCACTCACAAAAGACGCAGGATTGGCTGGAGCAGACATAGGAAAAATTGATATATTTTCTAAGTTTAGTTATGTGGCGATAACGCGTGATAG
>CAYZQE010000049.1:4452-18302 GCA_964480635.1 uncultured Gammaproteobacteria bacterium
GCCATTATTATTTATATTAAGAGTTGGAATAAAGTGTCAAAAACAGTCACTTTCTCTAATGAAAAAATTAATGGTGATGTCGCTAATGGACAGCTTGTTTACCAACAAAAATGCCAGTCGTGCCACGGCGTTAGTGGTAAAAGCAATGCCCTAGGTACGGGTGTAAGCACATCAAGAAAACGAGATTACGATATCATTCCTGCCGATTTAAGTAATTCAGGTTATTTGGCATCGGCTAGTGATGCGTTTATTAAAAACAGCATTATTAGTGGTCAGCTGGGTTCCACCATGCCCTCCATTGAAGAGCTTGGTTTAACGGATCAAGATATTGATGATGTGGTCAGTTATATTCGCAGTTTTGAGCTTGAATCTAAAGTTGAGATTGAGCCAGAAACCCAAGAGCCCACTTTAATTTTTGATTCCCCACATGATTTTCAAACAACAGTGGCTAATTTAAAAGCAGCATTAACGGGGCTTAATTTTAGATATTTCCCTGATCGCTATATAGAAATGGGTTTAGCCGATGACAGTGTCATCAATAAAAAGCAACTTTCTTTGCGCTTTTGTAATTTTAAAGACCTTTACGACATGATTAATACAGACCCTCGACTAGGTATTTTCTTGCCTTGCAGAATTACAGTTGTTGAAGATGACGCAGGTCAAGTTAAGCTGTATTTAATGAATATGACGTTGATTTCAAAACTTTTTAATAACGACCAGCTAACAGAAGGCGCGGAAATAATGCATGAAACCATGCTTGAAGTGATTGACGAGGCGACCCTATGAAGTCTTTTTTAAAGCCCATTCTATCTGTTTTTTTATTATTGATGCTGTCATCAGCGGTTTATGCAGAAAATATGATTATGTTGCGCGTTAGCATTAGCTACGACGAAACCATGATAGCGGTTAAAGAAAGATTGTTAGAATATGGCTATCAAGTCGCTCACATTCAAAAATGCGATGGTGGCATGAAAGCGATGGGCTATGCATCAGATGATTATAAAGTGGTGTTTTTTGGGAAATTAAAAGAAGTCCGTGAATTGAGTAAAAAATACCCACAAATTATTCCTTATGTGCCCTTAAAAATTGCTGTCATCAAAGAAAATGATTCCGTTATATTGGTGGCTTTAAACCCTTCTTCTTTATCCCCATACTTTAAGTCAGAAGAGCTTCACATTCAATTTGAGCGTTGGGAAAACGATATTCGAGCTATTTTTAAAGAAATTGCAGATATTGAAATATAGCTGCTTTATTTTGTGCAGAGGTCTTTAATGATGTCTTTGCACGATGAAACGTTATTAATGTTGGCAACACTCTTGCCAGCCTGCCAATAGCTTTGCTTAGCACTTTGGCTGCTTAAAGAGCGCTTTAAAGTCCAAAGTGATTTTAAACTATAAATCATTCTAAGCCATCGTTTTGAATGTTTATTGCTTAGTAGCCAACGGGCTATAGCGCTAATTTGTAAATCATCACCAGTAAGGCGGGAGGGCTTTATAACGGCAACAGGCACACCGGTCAGTTGTTTTGTTAACACAATATCCTTTTTATCCGCATCAATAATGGCTTGTTTATAATGTCGATTAGCAGAACATTCCGTACTGGCAATAAAGCGTGTGCCCAACTGACAAGCGGCATACCCAACATCTAGCATGGCTTGAAAGCCTGTTTTGTCAGAAATTCCACCCGCGCAAATCAAAGGCACATTAAGTGATTGAAGCTCACTGATTAAATCATCCGCAGTTAAGCCACCTGCATGCCCACCCGCTTGATTATTAACGCAAATTAAACCATCAACGCCACAGTTTATACCTATGTCTGCCCATTTTTTTTCGGTCACATCATGGTATACCAAACCACCCATTGCATGAACTTGCTTAACAACCCAGTCTGGTTTTCCTAACGAAGTCACAAAAAATCGAATACCCTCTTCTAAGGCTATATCAATCCATTGTTGCATGCGCCGATGGTACTTTTTTGAAGATTTTTCAATCAGCACATTCATACCAATGGGTTTATCGGTCAGGGTTTTAATAAAGCGTAAACCTTCGCGAAACTCATAACCATGCACATAGGTTAAAGAGATAGGTTGCACAATGCCTATGCCGCCAGCTTGTGATATGGCGGCGACTAATTCAGGATTGCTACAGGGATACATTGCACCGCCGATAATCGGGTATTGAATGCCTAGGTCTTTGACGAATGTTTGCTGCGCGTTCATAGCTCTGAGCGGCTTAAATAATTTTAATCGGTGCATCCGCATCCGATAAAGCCGATATCTCTCCAATAATAACCGCATGAGCATAGCCATCAGCTTTTAAGCCTTTAATGCAGTCATCAACTTGGTCGGCAGGCACGCCTGCAATTAAGCCGCCTGCTGTTTGAGGGTCAAACAGTAAAGGGAAGGCGGGGTGTTTTGAAGCGCTTTCAATATTTTGAATGCCACGGCGTAAGCGTAAATTTTGCGGTTGTAATGACGACAAAATACCTGCTGCCACGGTATTTAAAGCACCGTCTAATAAAGGTAAAGCATCGATAAATAAGGTGGCATCAACTTTTGATGCTTTGGTCATTTCAATTAAATGTCCAATTAAGCCAAAACCCGTTAAGTCGGTGCAAGCGGTGGCATTAAAACGCTGTAAACACTGCGCACCTTTTTGATTGGTTACAAGCATTGATTGAATAGCCGCATCTATCCATCGGCCTTTGGCTTTCATTCGCATATCGGCTGCAAATAAGGTGCCTGTGCCAATGGGTTTAGTCAGAATAAGCTTATCACCGGGCTGTAAGCCGCTTTTTCGCCATACTTTAGTGGGGTCGATAATGCCGTTTACATTTAAGCCAAAAGCAAGTTCAGCGCCTTCGCTTGAATGGCCGCCAGCAAGTACAGCACCACTGGGCTCTATAATGCTTAAAGCGCCCGCTAATAAATCATATAACGTTTCTTCAACGACTTTTTCACGGCCATAAGGCACGGTGGCAATAGCCAGAACTGACTGCGCTTCTGCACCCATTGCAAACACATCGCCTAGCGCATGATTGGCGGCTATTGCGCCAAACGTGTAGGTATCATCTATAAACGCGCGAAAATAATCGACACTTTGAACCATGACCTTACCTTCGGGAACAGCCAGCATGGCGCAATCATCAGGCGCATCGCGACCAATTAAGACATCATCACGCGTGGTCACCGGTAAGCGTGCCATAACGCGTGATAAAACAGTTGCGCCCACTTTTGCACCGCAACCACCACAACGCATAGCAAGCGTTGACAGTTCTTTTATAGCGGCTGCATCGGCTATACCCGTGGCGAGTCGTGGGGTTTTTTCTTCAGGCATTTCTGGTAAGTTATTAAACTTATCCATAAACTGTTGATCTATCCAGTTTTTAATTTTCCATAACCAAGCGGCTTCGTAAGACCAAGAACCACGAGAGGCGACGGCGTATTTATCACCCGTGCTGACTAAGCCTAAAAAGTTTTTTTGAGGTTGGTAAGCTTTAAATGAGTGTTGTGTCGCAGCCGCTTTTAAATTGTGTTTTAAAATAGGCCCTTGGCGCACGGCAAACACCCCAGACTTTGGTCTTGCGTCGGGTAAGGATGCAATATCACCCGCAGCAAACACGTGTTGGTGAGAAGTTGATTGTAAGTATTTATTGACCTTAATAAAGCCATTATCATCAACCTCTAGGCCAGACTCTTTGGGCCATTGCGCGGCGGCGGCTGTGGTGACCCAAATAACACCATCCGCAGCAATGGTTTCATTGTTGGCGGTTAATACGTGTTCGGGCTTCACTTCGGTAACAGAGCATTGGGTTTTTACCAAGATGCCGCGCTGTTTAAAAACTGATTCAAAACGTTTTTTTACGCCAGAATTATGTCCGTGCATAATGCCATCGCTTTCGGTGAGAAGCGTTATATGCAAGCGTTCAGGATTGTCACCAGCTTGTGACAATAAACTTTTTAATTTGTGCTGAGTGGCTAAGGCTAATTCAACCCCCCCTGCACCACCACCCACAATAACAAGGTTAAAGTCACCTTGGCTGGCGAGCGCCTTATCTTGTAAGGCTTGCCACTTAACTAAAAAGTTATCAATGGGCTTGGCGGCAATGGCAAATTCTTCGACACCTGGAATGTTAATGCTGTTGGGTCGAGAGCCAATATTAATAGACACTAAGTCAAAATTAACAGTCGGTCTATCGGGTAATATAACGAGGTTGTTTTTGAAATCAATGCTGTCTACTTCGCTATGATACAAGCGTGCCCCAGCAAATCGAGCTAAAGGCCCTAGGTCAATATGGCATTCATCATAACCATAATGGCCTGCGATAAAACCGGGCAACATGCCTGAATAGGGTGTGTGAATATCGCGGGTAATGAGGGTGATGCGTAAGCCCGGTACGGGGTTCATGGCGAGTTTGCGTAAGACAATGACATGGGCGTGTCCGCCACCAATTAAAACAAGGTCTTTTGCGACAGGAGTTTTTGCTTGCATTATAAAGCCGCCTTAAATAAATGAACGCTAAATAGCGATTGTTCGTCGAGCCAAACATTTTCAGAGCTAAAACCTGATTTGGCAGCTAAGGTTTTAAAGTCATCCACACTGTATTTGTATGAGTTTTCGGTGTGAATGGTTTCATTTGTAATAAAGTGATAGCGCTGTCCTAAAATGGTAACGCTTTGGTTGCAGCAGCTGATAAGGTGCATTTCAATGCGCCCAAGTTCTTCGTTATAAAGCGCTTTGTGCTGCCATTGATCGAGTTCGAAATTGGCCTCTAATTCGGTGTTAATTCGGCTGAGTACATTTAAGTTAAATTGTGCTGTCACGCCTAAGGCATCATCGTAGGCGGCTTCTAAAATGGCTTTGTCTTTTTTTAGGTCTACGCCAATTAAAAAATAACCCTGATCACCAACCAATTGTGCAATTGAGTTTAAAAAGGCATGGGCCTCTGACGGGGTGAAATTGCCAATACTAGAGCCAGGAAAAAAAACAACTCGAGTGCCTTCGGGTGCTGAGTCTGGTACCCGCATTTGGCGCGTAAAATCGGTGCAGACGGCATGAATTTCTAAATGCGGATAATGTTTGGCTAAGTCTTCTGAGGCCACTTTTAAATGCTGTGACGAAATATCTATAGGCACATAAGCCTTAGGCTTTAAGCCATCCAGTAAAATATGTATTTTGGTGCAACTGCCGCCACCGGGCTCGACTAACACGCTGCCAGTGCCGATTTTTTGAGCAATAGCATCAGCATATTTTTTTAATATGCCTATTTCAGTTCGTGTTGGATAATATTCGCTTAATTGGGTAATTTGGTCGAATAATTTAGAGCCAATCGCATCATAAAAATATTTGGGGGGAATGGATGCTGGTTTTTCGCCTAAGCCATCAGCAACGTCCACGGCAAAGTTTGATTCACTGGGTTTTAAATCTAAAAAAGTAGTTTGACTCATATTAATTTAACCCCTCTCTTGTTGGGGAAAGGGACGTTATGCATCATTATTTTCATCTGGTTATAAGGCACAGGTTCTAAAGCCTGCGAAAACATCATTTCTATCGGCGCCATAATAGGTGCGCCATGTGTTACGAATCATACGGCCTCTGGTTGTCCACGCGCCTCCGCGTAACACTTTGGTGCTGTTAAACAAGGGTTGCGAATAATCTTCATACATATCGGCTTTAAAGTCAGGGTATGGTTTAAAAGTGTCTTGCGTCCATTCCCACACGTTACCAATCATTTGTCGGCAGCCAAAAGCACTGTCACCCGCCGCATGAGCCGAAACATCGTTTGTGCCTAATGCATAACCGTCTAAGTTAGCATGTTGTGCTGTAGGCTCGCTATTGCCCCAAGGGAAATAGCGTTTCGTTTGGCTTAGAGCGGTACCTTCGGCATTTGGTTCAGCGGCGGCGGCGGCTTCCCATTCAGCTTCTGTTGGTAAACGTCTTTTTGCCCACTGACAAAAGGCCTGAGCTTCGTACCAACTGACATGAATCAGCGCTGCGGTTAATGGTAATGCCTGCCATTGATCAAATTCTTTATGTTGCCATTGTTGGTTTTCTAAACGCCAATAAACAGGTTGATTTAATTGCTGCTGTTGTTTCCATTGCCAGCCATCGTTAGACCAAAATTGCTCAGTGTTGTAACCATCAGCCATAACAAAAGCCAAATATTGTTGATTGCTAACAGCCGTTTTGCTTATCGCAAAAGGCTTGATGGTGACTTGATGAGCCCACTTTTCGTTATCAAATACAAAGCCGTCATCGGTACTTGCGCCAAGCATAAATTCACCACCGGGAATTAAGGCATCTCCGTGCAAGGTATCGGCATCTAAAATTCGAGTCATATTATGTTCAAAATTAGGGGTAGGGAAGTGATGCGTCTGGCGAGTATAGGTATAGGCCTCTGTATGCATGTCTTCATGAAAGACCGCATATTGCGCTAAATACACAAGTTGCTCATCCGACTGAGTCTTTAAGCCTTTAATAACTCGGTTCAAAACCGTTTGCATATACGTTAAGGTTTCATCAATGCTTGGTAATGGTAAATCCCAGCGCTCATTATGGGCAATGTTAATGGAATCGAATAAGGCGTCAGAATCGCTTCGAATGGCTTTTTGCTTTAAATGATGGCGTAAAATCCAAAATTCATAAAAATACGCAGCATGCCCAATTTCCCAGCGTAGGGGGTTAACAGTGGCTAGTTTTGGCCCCATAAGTTGTTTGGCATCTAAACCCTGCAACAGCTGTAATGTGCGTTTACTAACATCTTTGGCTTGTTCGGCAATGATGTGGGGCTCTAGTTTTCGGAAGGTTTTACTCATTGCTTATAGTGTATAGATTTTAGTCAGTCAGTGCATTTAAGAAAATACAAAAGGCATTAAAATAAAATGCCTATGAATGTAAATTATGTTTCACGAAGATCGTGTTATTAGCACGCTGATGCAGCAATTGATTGAATGTACCTTCTCCATCTAGGAGGTGGAGACAAAAAAACAAGTTAAAAGCCGATGGTTTATATAGCAGCCAATTAGCTCCTTGAAGTGTTATGCATAATAAACTAACATTGTATGCATAGCAAAGAGATATAGAATATGAGAACAACATTAGATTTACCAGAAGACTTAATGTCAGAAGCAATGAAATTATCTCATTCAAGAACCAAAACGGGTGTTATTGTCCTTGCTTTAAAAGAGTTGATTAGAAAGTCAAAGATTGCTGATTTAAAGAAGTTTAAAGGAAAAATAAATTTAGATCTTGATCTAGATATAATAAGAGAAAGGCCTTAAATGTCAGTATTAGTCGATTCATCCATATGGATTGATTATTTTAAAGGAGGAGATAAATCGTCTAAATTAGATGATTTAATTAACGATAATTCTATAGTAACAAATGACCTAATACTTGCAGAACTAATACCCTTTCTAAAATTTAAGAAACAGCTAAAGGTAGTAGAGCTATTAAAAGAAATAAAATGTTTGCCTTTACTTATTGACTGGGAAGAAATAACTAACATTCAACTCAAGTGTTTAAAAAATGGTTCAAATGGCATAGGGATACCAGATTTAATAATTGCTCAAAATGCTAAAGACAATAATTGCAAAATCTATACGCTTGATAAGCATTTTGGATTAATAAACCGAGTTACAAAGGTGTTGCTATTTTAAAAACCAAGCTAACAAATTCAAATTGACATGGAACGAATTAAGCAACTCCAGTACGTCACGTCACTTAATTTTCCTATTAATTTGGGTCGTTGGGTACGCTTCTTACTAGTTAAATAGAATTAAGTACCAAAACCAATTAAACCTATCCTTATTGATTCTGCAAACTACACTGATGTCATATTATTTATGCAGATAAATGTCCGTCAAAAATTACTTAAAAAAAATCTAAAGCTAGCCATAGATAAATCTATATGAAATTTGAGTGTTACAGTCACTGGGCGCAACTACCGGCAAGCGTAGATGCATTATTTGAGCATTGCAGCCATGACAGCATGTTCTTAAGTCGCGAATGGTTCGAAACACTTTATGACACCACTTTTGATGAAAATCAGTCACTTTTACTTGCTTGCGTAGTCGATAAAAACAGTGTGTTAACGTTACTTCCATTGGTTGGAGCTAATGAGAACTTAGATTCATTCAGCCATCGCTATACGGCTTTGTATAGTCTATTACTCGCAGAAGATAAAAAGGATGATGCGCTCAACTGTCTGGTTAAGGGCTTGAGTCAAATGTCTATTAATTCTTTATCGCTTAGCCCTATTGGCGAAGATGTCATCACCATGCAGCGGTTTAAAAAAGTTTTAGAAGCCTCTGGTTATGAATGTCACCAAAAATTCTTTTTTTATAACTGGATTCATCGTGTACAGAAGCTGTCATTCGATGAATATTTAGCTGGCAGGCCTTCTCAATTGCGTCATACGATTAAGCGAAAGCAACGAAAGTTGGCGCGCGAGCATGAATACAGTATAAAGTTGTTCAAAGGCGAAGAAGTGAAACAAGGCTTAATTGATTATCACACGGCCTATTCGGCTAGTTGGAAAGCGCATGAACAGTATTTAACCTTGCTAGATGCCATCGCTATTAATTTAGCCGTGCCAGATTGGACAAGGCTGGCAATTTTAACCATTGACGGGAAAGCGGCAGCTTCTCAGCTTTGGTTTGTAGTCCATGGTAAAGCTAGTATATTTAGGCTTGCGTATGACGAGGAGTGGAAACGTTATTCTCCCGGCTCTATTCTTACGGCATACTTAATGCAGTATGTGATTGATGTCGATAAGGTTGAAGAGATAGACTTTCTCACTGGGAATGAAGCTTACAAACAAGATTGGATGACTGAGCGCAGGCAGCGATTTAGGGTAGTGTTTATAAGGCAAGATCAGCCTCAGAATAAAGGGCGATTTGGTTTATTGGTGAATAGGCTCAAAACTTTAATTTATAAGCGATTCAATAAACAGAAAAATAATTAACGGTAACTGATTAAGTGCAAATTTTAATGATAACCCCTGCACCGCCTCGTTCACGGGCAGGTAATCGAGCAACAGCAATGCGTTGGGCGGGGCTATTACGAAATTTAGGCCATAAGGTTAACGTCATTACTGAATATACCGGTCAATCTGCTGATGTCTTTATAGCATTGCATGCATGGCGCAGTGCAGAAGCCGTACAGCAATTTAAATCTAAATATCCTAACGTGCCCATTATTGTCGCTATAACGGGTACAGATGCTTATCGTTTTATTCAGAGTCACCCTAAAGAAACGATGCAATCTATAATAACAGCCGACTATTTAGTTGGGTTACATGACTTAATCAGCAATGTGTTGCCGTTAGAGCAGCGCTATAAAATGCATGTTATTAAACAGTCGGCGCAAACAGTATCACAACGTAAGCCTTATAAACGTTTTTTTCATGTGGCGGTTATGGGGCATTTACGCGATGAAAAAGACCCTATGCGCCCTGCCTTAGCAGTGAGGAATTTACCAAAAAGCAGTAAAATTCAGGTGCACCATTATGGCAAAGCACATAGCCCAAAGTGGGCGGCGTTAGCCGAAAATGAAATGGCTATTAATGCGCGATATACATGGCATGGTGAAATAGCGCACCATAAAATTAGACAAGTGTACCAACGTTCTAATTGCTTGGTGCTGCCCTCACGTATGGAAGGAGGTGCCAATGTGATCTCTGAAGCCATTGTTGCTGGGTTGCCAATTGTGGCTTCTGATATAGAAGGTTCGGTGGGTCTGCTTGGGCAAGACTATAAGGCTTATTACCCTGTTGAAGATGAGCATGCGCTACAAAATTTATTATTAAAAATGGAGTCAAATGAACTGTTTTATCAGCAGATAGAGCAATCATGCATAGCAAAAAAGTCACAATTTACGCGCCAAAAAGAACAACAAGGTTGGCAGGCTTTATTAAAAATACTGTGAAAATAGAGGTCTAGGGCTATGTTTAAAGATAAATTTTGCTAAACTTCACACATTCATTTAAAACTCTTTAAAGGTAATCAGTATGAAAAAATATCAATGTGTCGTTTGTGGTTTAGTGTATAGCGAAGCAGACGGTTGGCCAGATGATGGCATAGTGCCTGGCACTAAATGGGAAGATGTCCCAGAAGATTGGGAATGCCCTGATTGCGGTGTAGGTAAATCTGATTTTGAAATGGAAGAAATTTAATCCACAAAGCTATATTTCCAGAAGCCTAAAAGCCTGTTATAGCTTCCTCAAACGAGAGGAGGCATTTATTGAGATGTAAAGATGAACCACCATTCCATTATTATCATTGGCAGCGGCATGGCTGCAACCACATTAGTCCGAGAGTTTAGAAAGCTCGATAAAGAGACTGATATTTTAGTTATTACAGAAGACCACGGCGAAGTGTATTCTAAGCCCATGCTCTCTAACGCTTATGCCAAAGGTAAATCAGCAGATGACTTGGTGTCGGCAGATGCGAATAAGTTTTCAGAACAAAATAATATCAAGATTAAAGCCTTATCAACGGTAACATCTATTGATACCGAAGCGAAAACGTTGAAAGTTGCTGATGCCAACATTGGCTACGACAAGTTAGTGTTAGCCTTAGGTGCATCGCCGTTTAAGCCGCCGATTGAAGGCGATGCTAACGAGCATATTTTAACGGTTAATAACCTCGATGATTATCGAGTGTTTCAAAAAAATGCAAAATCAGCACAACATATTGCCATTATAGGGCCAGGTTTAATTGGTTGTGAGTTTGCTAATGACATTGCTAGTCGTGGTAAAAAGATCACCATTATAGGCCCAGACCCATGGCCGATGAGTAGTTTATTATCAGAGCCGGTTGGGCTTTATTTACAAGCCCAACTTGAGTCTTTAGGCATTGTTTTTGAGCTAAATAAAACAGTCAGCCATGCAAAATTTGACGATGGTTTTGAGTTGATACTGTCAGATGATTCAGCATTAAAAGCAGATATGGTGCTTTCTGCTATTGGTTTAAGGTCTAATATAAGTTTAGCTCAAGCAGCAGGCATTGATTGCAATCGAGGTATAAAAACCAACCGATTGTTAGCCACTAGCAAAACTGATATTTATGCTCTAGGTGATTGTGCCGAGGTAGAATCTTTAGTGTTACCATTTGTCATGCCGTTAATGAATAGTGCAAGAGCCTTAGCTAAAACATTATCGGGTGAAGAGACCAAAGTTGTTTATCCGGCTATGCCCGTCATGATAAAAACACCCTCATGCCCCTTAGTGGTTTCGCCAAGTGCTGATAAAGAAACAGTAGAGATTGAAGAAGGGGAGAATGGCGTTAAAGCCATACACAAAAATATGCAAGGCGAGATGACTGGCTTTGAATTATCGGGTGAATTTACAAAACTCAAGCAATCGTTAGCAAAAGAATTACCACCTGTTTTAAAATAGAATTATTGACGCTCTCATAATGGGTTCACGTTAAATAACCGTTACCAACCGCCCGGTACAAACTTTTGCATATTGAACATCAACGGTGACATGGCGTTATTCATTTGCCCCATATCATCTTTCATTGAACCCATATTTTGATCGATAGATTTAATATGAATGCTCATCGTATTCATATCGGGTGCCATGCGACCAATATTGCCATTCATGGTTGAAATATCCGTAGACATTGATTTCATATACCCCGACATATTGACAATTTCAGCAGACATCGTATTCATATCGCCTTCAAAAATACTAATTGTTTTATGCAAGGTGTAACCCATCGCTACAATAGCAAAGGTCGCAATATAAGCACCAATTTTCCACTTTACGTTTTTTTGATGTTGGATTTTTAACTCCAACTCATAGTGATGTTTTAAAACCGCTTCACGTTGCTCATTATCATGATGTATTTGTTGAAACCCAGCTGCGATAGTTTCAATCAGTGCGTTAGAAGGTTGTTCTTGTCGTGTCTTAGTGTTCATAAAAAGTATCAATATCTATTTAAATTGTTTAAGAAGTTCTGAGTCAGGAGATTAAAATAGGATGCAGAAAACATTGGTTGTTTATTTAAGGAGATCCTGAACAACCGCCAATTATTTTTTACTGGCTAAAATGCACGACAACTTCCGTTAAATTCGACGCAATAGCCAGCTATTACGACGCATTTAACGAAACTTGACGCACATTTTTTCTCAGTAAAATTCTAATCGCGGTTATTCAGTCTCTCCTTAACAAAGTCTTTTAAAAGCTCATGATATTCATCCAAATGAGACACATTACCATGTCCTGCCCCCTTAAATGCTTTAACTTTCAGAATGCTTGGTGAAAAAGCCCTAATAAGACGTAAGGTATTTTCGGTGGGGATTAATTGGTCATTTTCAGCAACAACGATTAAGGTAGGCGCTTTAATCATGGCTGCTCTGCCATGAGAATCAAAGGTATCTTGGATTAATAGGCTGATGGGAAATATGGGATATTGAGATTTAGCAATTTCTTCAATGCTGTCATAAGGGGTTATTAAAATAAGCTTATGAATGATTCGGTTGGCGGCAACATAGGTGGCTACGCCAGTGCCTAAGCTGCGCCCCATAATAGAGGTGTAAGCATGTTTTTTATTAACAAAATCAAACAAAGCTAAGGCATCTGTATAAATGCCTTGCTCAGTAGGCGAACCAGTGCTGCCACCATAGCCCCTATAGTTTAGTAAATAAACAGTATGATTAGGGAAGTTAGTTTGGTGTTCTTTGGCATGTTTAGCAACCGTTTCGTTATTGCCACCAAAATAAATAAGCGACTTAGCATTGCCTTCGTTTAAAACGATAATTTCTAATGTTTCATTGTCACTGCTTAAGCTAAAAGTACTGTAACCATGGTCTATTTCAGCGGTTGGAAAATACAGTAAATCACGCTGAAAAAAGAATAAAACAATAGTCAGCGCTATATAAATAACCGCACTGATAGAAAATAGTTTTCTTAAAAAAGGATGTAAACGAACTCTTTTTTTAGCCATGGGTGTGCTAGACGCCATATTGTTCGCGATAAGCACGCACGGTCGTTAAGTTTTTATCATCACCTTGTTGCTCTAAGTAACTCAGGATATTTTCAAGCTTAATGATGGGGATAACCTTAATGCCTTGTTGCTCAAGCTCTTGAATAGCCGATGTATCGCCTTGGCCTTTTTCTTGTCGATCTAAAGCAATAGTGACAGCAGTTGTTTTGGCACCGTAACTTTCAATTAATGCCATTGACTGCCTAATAGCCGTGCCCGCCGTAATCACATCATCAATAATTAAAACATTGCCCTGTAATTCTGCACCCACAATTTGCCCGCCTTCGCCGTGTGTTTTCTTTTCTTTGCGATCAAAAGCATAAGGGATATCGCGCTGGTGTTCGGCATACAAAGCGCTAGCAGTAATAGCCGCTAAGGGAATGCCTTTATAAGCAGGGCCAAAAATGACATCAATATCAATGTTAGCTTGTTGAATCGCGAGCGCATAAAAATTGCCTAAAGCATGCAACTCAGAGCCTTTATTAAATAACCCAGCATTAAAAAAATAAGGGCTAATCCGACCTGATTTAAGTTCGAATTCACCAAATTTTAAAATGCCTTTGTTCAGGCAAAGCTCAAGGAATTTTTGTTGAAAAGGCAGCATAGGTTTAATCAGTTAAAAATAATCGCAATATAATAGCTGATTTTTAAAATGAGGTAACTAATCAAGGCTAAAATATAAGTAAGGAACGGTAGAAACAAGACTGGCAAGCGGCTATTTTAGGTTAAAAAAGCATTTAGGCCGTAGAAGAACTATCAATCGAGTCTTGACCCTATTGATTTCTTTCTTGATAGCTCTAAATAGGCAATTTGCCTACTTAATTATTTTAGGTTGACTCAGATAAACAATAAGTTTATA
>CAYZQE010000050.1:0-17536 GCA_964480635.1 uncultured Gammaproteobacteria bacterium
AATAAAGCAATGCTGATTGATTTGACCATGTTTAAGCCTAATTGCATGCAAGCTCTTTTAACACTTGTTATTTCTGTTTTAGGTGCCGCCCAAGCCGAATTTGCAACCATCACTAAGCGAACACAAACAACGGGAAACTTTTCTAAGTGATGAACCAAGTCATCAATATCAATGTCTTGTTTAGTGAGTTCTTTTAATAGCTCGCTGATACCCGTAGGCATATTTTTTACCATCGGACATTCGGTGATAGCTTGGATAATTTCTTGAGTCATTTAGTGTGCTTTTAAATCAGATAAAATATTGTGGTTACTTGATTGTTGGCGCTTTAAAAATAGTTTAATCTGAGAAAACTCCATAGGCCGACCAATAAAAAAACCTTGTGCAATATCGCAGTTAACGCCTTGTAAATATTGTATTTGCTCTATGGTTTCAATGCCTTCTGCAATGATTTTTAGCTGTCTTATTTTCGCCATACCGATAATGCTGCCAGTTAATGCAGCTATGGCATGATCTTCTGGGATATCTTTAATAAATTCGCGATCTATTTTAAGAATGTCGACTGGTAATTGGTTTAGTGAGGCTAGGTTAGAATAACCTGTACCAAAGTCATCGATCGCTAATTGCACGCCAAGCTTGCGTAATTGATTAAAAACATCAATATTATTGTCTGATACTTGAAAGGTAGATTCGGTAATTTCTAATTCTAAATATTGAGGCTCTAAGCCAGACCGCTTAAGAGCATTGGCTACTTTTTCATAAAAGTTACCATAATGAAGCTGAACAGGACTGACGTTAACAGCAATTGTTATTTGTAACCCCTTATCATGCAGTAATTTACCATCAGCACATGCTTTGTTAAGCACCCATTCACCAATTTTATTAATTTGCCGGGTTTCTTCGGTGACGGGAATAAACTGGTCAGGTGATATCATGCCTTTTGTGGGGTGAATCCAGCGTATTAAAGCTTCAACACCGACTATTTTTTGGGTGATTAGATTTATTTGAGGCTGATAATAAAGCTCAAACTGTTCATGCTGATAGGCGTGATAGATTTCTTTTTCTAGCGTAATGCGCTTGATCGTTTTTTCAGTCAATAATGGCGAGTATAGTTCGAAGCATTTTTTGCCCTTAGACTTTGCCTCATACATGGCTGTATCGGCAGCCTTTAAAAGCTCAGTAATGTTATTGCCATGTAATGGAAAACAAGCCACACCGATGCTAAACGAGGTATGTATTTTGTACTGCTCTAAAAATAAAGAATGTTTAAAATCAGCAAGGATTTTTTTTGCCAGCGTCTGACCTTGTTGAGCCAAGTTTTTATAAACGATAACAATGCAAAATTCATCACCGCCTAAACGCGCGATAAAGGCGTCCTTAGATGCAACTTTTTGTAAGTGTTGAGTGACTTCAACTAATAATAAATCGCCGGTTGAGTGACCAAGTTGGTCATTCACTCGTTTGAAGCCATCTAAGTCTAAAAATAATAACGAAAACTTAACCGCTTCGTGTTCATTTTGTTGTACTAGGTTTTGTAAATGCTCCATTAAATAGCGCCGATTGGCTAAGCCAGTTAATGAATCGTGATAAGCAAGGTGATGATTAGAGCCTTGTCGTTTATTGAATGCCCCAATATTTTGTAAGCAGCCTTGGTATAGAATATCTTGGTTTTTAGCGATGGTTAATTGGGCGATTAAGAACACATCACTAAAACCAAAAGTATCAAAAGGCACTTGAATTTTAGTTTGAATATGGCTTTGGCCTTGTTTAATAGCATTAAAAAAATTGGCCGTAGTTAAACGCCCTATTTCATGTAAAGCCTGTAAAAACTCAAGTTGCGAAACGGTGTTATTTTGAGTCTTTATGTGTAGCAGTTTTTTAGCTTCAGGCGATAGCTCAAAGGTTTGTTGTGTCACATTCCATTTAAAATCACAGAGTTTTACAAGTTGGTGGGAGTCTACCTTGCTTTGATAAAGCTGTTGCCTAGACTTTTGGTGTAACACTATTTGGGTGCATTTTTGGAGTTGATGTTCAAAATGAATATCGACAATGGGTAAGTTAATAAATGCTTTTACACCCAATTGATAAGCTTGCTTAATAAATGCGTCACGTTTAGGTGATGAAATAATAAATATAGATAAGTCTTTTGCAGTGTCATCCTCTAATATTTCACACAAATGTAATAAATCATCAGAACAGGGGGGCGCTGATAAATATAAGATATCAACGCATTCCTGCTGTACTATTTGACTAAGGTGTTGGATGCCTTTAGACCACGTGTTGACGCTTAGATGTTTGCATTGATGAAAAGCAGGCAAGAGAGCAATATCAGTATTATCACTGATGACTTTAATATGGACGCTGTCTGTATCTTGGGGTAGTTTTTTGGGCATTATTTTTATTTTAAGTAGTCTAATTGTTTGTGTTGATTCCTACAGTATTTAAGACTCCATGTAATGCATTTAATCTACATTAAATTCATAAGGATAACCAATGTTATTAAAGTATAGTCTAAAATAAATAATGAACGATAAAGAATTACTCAGATATAGTCGCCAAATTATGTTGCCAAGTTTGGGCTATGAGGGGCAGAGCAAAATAAAAAATGCGGCGTGTTTAATTGTCGGATTGGGTGGGCTTGGTTCATCGACTAGTTTATATCTTGCAAGTAGTGGCGTGGGGCAGTTAATTTTATGTGATTTTGATGTGGTAGAAGAATCAAATTTACAGCGCCAAATTGTTCATAATCAACAACGAATTGGTATCAATAAGGCTAAATCAGCCAAGCAAACCTTGTTAGAGCTTAACCCATTGTTAAGGGTTGATGTGTTTAGCGAGCGTTTAAGCGAAACCGATTTAACTAAATTGGCCAAAAAAGTTGACGTTATTATTGATTGCAGTGATAACTTTGATACGCGTTATCTATTAAATAGAGTCAGCCTAACCGTTAAAAAGCCATTAGTATCAGGTGCCGCCATTCGCACCGAAGGCCAGCTAAGTGTGTTTAATATGAATGCACAATCTCCTTGTTACCAATGTTTATATGATGACCCATCGGTTCAAGAAGAAAACACATGTTCAAATAGTGGTGTCTTTGCACCGTTAGTGGGGATTATAGGTTCAATGCAAGCTAATGAAGCCTTAAAAATTATTGGACAGACGGGCGAGGTACTTGATGGCAAGCTGTATGTGCTAGATAGCCATACTATGCAAAGCCGACTGATAAACTTTACTCAAGACCCTCAATGTCCTCATCATGAAGATTAAAATTATCGGCTTTCACCAAGATGATATTTACGATTGGGTCGCTGATTTAGCTTGTGGACATACGCAACATGTTCGACATAAACCGCCTTTTACCAATAGAGCTTGGGTAGTCGACCCTGACTTACGAGAACAAAAAATGGGTGTTGAATTAAATTGTTTGAAGTGCGATCAAGAGTTGAGTTAGTTGGGCATACTTTATTTGATAATAAGGACAGCATTGACTAGTTCTGTGTATTCAATAAATATGCGAAATAGAGATAGAACGATTAACCGCGTTGGCGATTAATCTCATATAAACAAACGGCAGTAGCCACTGACACATTTAAACTCTCAACCTGTCCTAGCATGGGTATTTTAATCAGTTCATCGCAGTTTTCGGTGGTTAAGCGGCGCATACCTGATCCTTCTGCGCCCATCACTAAACCTATTGCACCTTTGAAGGTTGTGTCATACAACGTTTGTTCTGTTTTATCGGTGGTGCCTACTAGCCAAACACCTGCTGTTCTTAATTCTTTTAAAGCACGAGCTAAATTAGTCACTTTTATTAAGGGAATCGTTTCGGCTCCACCGGCTGCGACTTTACTCACAGCAGGGCTGCTTAAATCTACAGAGTTATCCGTTGGAATAATAACCGTTTGAACCGCAGTGGCATCCGCTGTGCGTAAACAGGCACCTAAGTTGTGAGGGTCTTGAATGCCATCGAGCACTAAAATGAGCGATTCTGAATTAATGTCCTTTAAAAGTTGTGAAAAACTAAGTGACTGTTGTGCGTTATCGTTTACTTCTAAGAGGCAGCCTTGGTGTTTATCAGTTTGCGCTAAGCTATCAAGTTGGCCGGCATTTTTTTGAGCAATGGTAATGTTATGTTTTTTGGCATTTTGAATAACATCTTGTAAGCGTTTATTTTTACTCGGTAAGCACAATAAAGCAACACAGCTTTCGGGGTTGCTTTTAATGTGTTGTTTTACCGCATGAAAGCCATAGATAATACGGCTCATTATTCAGTGTCCTTATTTTTCGCAGTACGCTTTACAATTTTTTTATAGATGTTTGATGAAGGTTTTTTATCTTGAGTTTTTTCACTGTCTAATTCAGTCTGTTTAACCCGTTTAGGTTTGCCTTTACTTTTATTTTTACGTGCTTGATGCTTTGGTTTGGCACTGTCAAAGGCTTCTCTTCGTTCTTTTTTAGCCTTGTTTTTCTTTTCGACTTTACTGAGCTTAATTTTCTTTTTAGCTTTCTTTTTAGCAGCAGGCACCTCTTCTTGAGCCGTCATCTTCGCTAAAGTGTCAGCTTGATACTGTGCTTTTGTTTTAACACTTGGCTTAGTGGCCGTAGACTCAGTTAGCATCTCTCCAGTGGATTTTATATTTTCCTTATCCACAGGGGTGGATAAGGTGTCATTGGAGCGGGCGGAGCCGCTTAATTTAGTTTTATAAATATCCGCTGCAGTGACACTTTTTACGACAGCCACTTCGTTAACGCTTTTAAAACTTTGACTGTCTTCTGCTTTAGTACGGGTATGACCCCAGATACTTTTGCTTGAGGTTGCGGGCTCTGAGACGGAGTCGATTGTTGCTGTCTCTGTTCCTGCTGGCGTTTCTTTCGGTTTTGACGCCTCTTTTGATTCTGACGTCTCTTTCTCTCCCGTTCCTTTTCGCTCAGTTCTTTTACTGGCTGACCCTGTTGCTTCTTGCTTTGAGAACTCTGATCTGGTTGAGCCTTGTGCTCCTTGCTTGGAGTCTTTTGGTTCGGGTTGTTGCGACTTTTTGAGCGCGATTTTTTTTTTACATCATCAGCTTTAGCATGCTTTTTAGCCTTTTTCTTTATTGGCTTTTCATCTTCCTCTGGTGCAACGGCATCGGCACCAGCTAATATGAAATCAATCTTTTTGTCTTGCATGTCAACACGCACGACTTGTACTCTAAGCGCATCGCCTAAACGGAAGGTTTGACCACTTTTCTCGCCAACAAGGCGTTGTTTCCCAGCATCAAATTGATAATAGTCTCTGGCTAAAGAAGTGACATGAACAAGCCCATCAATTAATAAATCATTAATTTGTACAAACAAACCAAAACTTGTGACTGCAACCACTTTGCCATCAAATTCATCACCTAAATGCTTGGTTAAAAACTCGCATTTTAAGTAATCAGACGCATCGCGAGTGGCTTCATCAGCGCGTCGCTCATAAGTTGAGCACGTTTCACCGAGTTGATCCATTTGGTCTAAAGAATAATGAAAGCCTTTGTTAGAGCCTTCGCGTAATACATGACGAATACCACGATGCACGAGTAAGTCAGGATAGCGGCGAATAGGTGATGTAAAGTGAGCGTAATCTTTGAGTGATAAACCGAAATGGCCGACTGTTTTATCAGTGGCATAGGTGGCTTGTAACATAGAGCGTAATAAAACGGTCTGGATAAGTTCGAAGTCTGGACGTTCTTTAATAACGCTTAAGATAGCAACATAATCTTTAGTGGTTGGTACTTCACCTTTAGCAACATGCATGTTTAAGCCATACATCGCTAAAAAGGTATATAAATCATCTGTTTTTTTACTGTTAGGGCCTTCGTGATTTCGGTATAAGTTGGGTACTTTGTTTTTCTTTAAAAACTTAGCAGCACAAATATTGGCATTGACCATGCATTCTTCAATCAGCATGTGCGCTTCATTACGCTGAGTTTGATTAATGCTTTCTATTTTTCGTTCTTCATTAAACACGAAATAAACTTCTTTAGTATCAAACTCTAAAGCTTTACGACGTTTACGTGCTTTTTGTAACGCTTTATAAACACTTTTTAAATGCTCTAAATGAGGTTTTAAAGTGACTAAATCTTCAACGCCTTCAACGCTATCTTTGCCTTCAAATACAATCTCAGCAGCTTGGTCATAGGTTAAACGATGATGAGAATGAATTACCGCTTCATGAAAAAAGTAGTCTTTAATGGCGCCTTGAGAGCCCACGTGCATTTCACACACCATGGTTAAGCGGTCAACATGAGGGTTAAGTGAGCATAAGCCGTTACTTAATACTTCGGGGAGCATGGGGATGACTTCACCCGGGAAATAGACTGACGTGCCTCTTAACGTGGCCTCTTGGTCTAAAGCCGAGTCGACCTTAACGTAATGCGAAACATCGGCAATGGCGACCCAAAGAACGAAGCCCGCATCGCTTTGTTCGCAAAACACAGCATCGTCAAAGTCACGGGCATCAGCACCGTCAATAGTCACAAAATGCTTTTTGCGTAAATCTAAGCGAGGTTTGGCTTCTGCCGCACTCACTTTAGCCTTAAATTTCGATATTTCTTTAACCACATCATCATTCCATGTATGTGGAATATCATGTGTATTTAGGGCAATGGTCACTTCCATACCAGGTGCATTATCTTCGCCCAATATTTGCTTTAACACACCAGCGGCTAAATGTTTGTAGCGAGGATATTGCGTGATTTCAATGATGACGATATCTTGGTTTTTAACTTCAAGAGTGGACTCATCTGTCACTAAGATGTGACCAGTGAGACGCTTGTCATCAGGCACCACATAGCGCATGCCATTTTCTTCGAAATAGCGGCCAATAATCGAGGTATGAGCACGTGTAATGATTTTAACTAACTCACCTTCACGGCGGCTTCGTTTGTCATCAAACTGAAAAATCTTCACCGCAATAATGTCACCGTTAAGTAACTTATCCATTTGCTTCATGTGCAAGAAGATATCTTTAGTGCCATCTTCTGGTGTTAAAAAGCCAAAACCATCGGGGTGCGCTTGAACGCGACCTTTTATTAAATCCATATGGTCAAAACTCATAAAACCATCGCGGCGGTTTTTAAATAGTTGACCATCTCGTGACATGGCAATTAAACGGCGTCTGACGCCTTCAATTTGATCTTCATCGCTATAACCAAGCGCAGCCACCATATGCTTTAAATTAACGGGTGCAGTTTCTTTTGCAATGATTTCAAGCAATAATTCACGGCTAGCAATGGGGTTGTCGTAATTGCTAGCTTCTCGTTTTGCATGAGGGTCATCATGAGGCTTTGCATCGGCATCATTATCTATCAAGGCAGAATGATCAGGCTTGATAAAGCCATCACGGCCGACTTTATCAAGTTGGCCGTCTCGCGCCATGGCGATTAAGCGTCGTCTGACACCTTCAATTTGGTCTTCATCGTTATAACCGAGCGCAGTGACCATATGTTCTAAGTCAACAGGGTCTGTTTCTTTTTCAATAATTTCAAGCAACAGTTCACGGCTGGCAACTGGGTTGTCATAGTTAGATGCCTCTCGTTTAGCGTGAGGGTCATTAGGTGAATTTTTGCTGGTTTTGTTATCGGTTTCGCGGGACATAAGTGTCAGTCTGACTGAGAAAGTGGGGCAGTATATAGAATTAGCCCTTTACATGACACTTTTATAGCGTCATGAGACGGTAAAACAGTACGTTTATGTTGTTTTTACTACCGCTTATCAGCTATTTCAGCATATTCTAAATAACTAACTATAAATAAACCATGTTAAGAAGTTTTTCTTTTCATTTATATGTCCTCCTCCTTAGTTGTGAAAGTTACCTTTCATTCTAAATTCAGGCTAGCAGCTTTGCTGACTAGTCTTTTTTTTGCCTAAATTTTGTGACTTTAAAGAAAGGATGAAGAATTGTAGGCATCAAAATCGATTTTTTCTTGCTCAAAACCATTGATAACAATAGCTATACTATGTTTTCCAACATAAAGTTTTCGTGTTGATCTGGGCTTAAAAGAAAACTTTTTGGCATAAGATTTTTGCGAGCTTTGAATGTTTGATTCGCTGATTTTAAATAATTTTCTCGCTTGTTTACGGTTTGATTTCATAAAATATAAAGCAAACTCAAGACGACATAACCCAATAGCTTGCTGTTTGGTGTTTAAGCTAAACGAAAAATTTAAATCTTCACCAATATCGATAGCTTCGCTGCATTTAAAATCATCCATCTTTATATGGGTGGACTTTTTGTAACCATACAGTGACATAATGTCAGGCTGTGCTTGTTTTAATAACGTACGGCAAGCATGTTTGATAATCCAATCTGTTGCTTTGCTATGGTTTTTCCAGCGTTGGGCAATGTGAATAACGGTGTCGGGGTTATCTTTAGAAATATCATTTAAGTTATTAGCAACGCTGTTACGCACGTAATGACTACTGTCGTTTTTTAATTTTTCTAAAATGGGTAAAATAGCCGAAGGGTCTTTTTTAAAGGCAGGTAAGGCGCTAGCCCAAGGTAATCGAGGGCGACAACCCTCGCTCGCTAAGCGGCGTACATGATGATTATCTGAATCAGCCCATGTCATCATTTGCGCCATCATTTTCTCGGGGTATGTTTCGATAAAAGGCCTAACCGCAAATTCTGAGGTGCAATATTGGGTAAAATGATGCATGGCTTGCATTGAGCTATCAAAGTCATCTAAACCATATTGTTCGACAAAGTCTGAAAAGAACATGGCATCGTAGCTATCAAAATGTATTGAAACGGGCTTTAAAACATTGATTTTATCGTTGTAACTGCCTTTTAAATGTTTATTAAGGCACTGTGTAATATGCCGCATGCGTTGTTTTAGTTCTAGTTCATCCCAATCGTCGTTAAACACATCAAGGCTAAATTGTTGGCTATTAAATTGCCCGTCTTGTTTTAAGATTAAGCCATTTAATTTATTTAAAAACGCCTTGTTATAACAGTATTTTAATGGCTCCATTAGTGGCTCTCTAAATAGTTTTTTGCAATAAATAAGGCTGCGATACTGCGCGCTTCAGAAAAATCATCTTGCTGCAGCAAGCCATGAATATCATCCAATGAATGCCAAGATAGAGGCAAGGCTTCGGGCTCATCACCTTCAAGTTGTTTGGCGTATAAATCTTGCGCCAGTACGACCCAAGTTTCAAATTTAAAATAGGCAGGTGCTATTTTAAGTGTGGTTAATAAAGTGAGTTTTTTAGCGGCTAAGCCTATTTCTTCAGCTAATTCTCGATTAGCTGCATCAAGGGTCTCTTCTTCTGGGTCTATGGCTCCCTTAGGTAAGGTCAGCTCATATTGCTCACTACCTACGGCATATTCTTTAACTAAGGCGATTTCATTATGTTGGTTAACCGCAACAACCATGACAGCACCTTTAATGGCACTGGTGATGCGTTCAAATTGATGAATCACATTGTGATCAAACTCTAATTCAATTTGTTCGATTTGAAATAAACGAGAACGAGCTAAAATTTTTTTATTATGGATAATAGGCATAAAATGACATAGGTTAGATAATCCCTGATCCTCACTTAGAGAATATAAAAATGACGCAACCCCTTAATCCACCTAGCAAAATCAAAAACTTTCTCATCACCAATAAGGTGACCTCGAATTTTTTGCTTTCACTATGCGCATCAAGTGATTACACCCTTTTCACATTTCTAAATGAGGATTAGGGATGATGGTTAATTGGTCAGAGATTAAAACAGTATTATTGGATATGGATGGTACGTTATTAGACTTAAATTTTGATAATTATTTTTGGATTGATTATTTGCCAATGCGTTATGCACAAATTAAGCAATTAGAGCCCAAACAAGCCAAGTTAGATTTAGTTGAAAAGTTTGGTGCGATTCATGGCTCATTAGAGTGGTATTCAACGCATCACTGGAGCACAGAGCTTGATATTGATGTGATTGCTCTTAAAGTAGAAATAAAAGATCGTATTGCCGTATTGCCACATTGCCGTGAATTTTTGGGTGCTTTAAAAAAAGCAGGTAAAGAAGTGGTTATGGTGACCAATGCGCATCAAGATAGCTTACAATTAAAAATGGATGAAACTAATTTGCAGGTACATTTTGACACCCTGATTTCGGTGCATGAATTTTCGTTGCCAAAAGAAAAGCTAGCCTGTTGGGATGAGGTAAAAGCAAGGCATCCCTTTGATAATGACACGACGATTTTAATTGATGATAATTTAAAAGCGCTACAGTCGGCTAAAGACTATGGCATAAAGCATCTGTTAGCGATGTGTCAGCCAGACCGAAAGGTTCTCCCGAAACAAATTAATCACTTTCCAGCGATTATTGACTTTGATGAAGTAATGCCTATTGTTTAGCGATATGGTTTTGCATGAAAGCCATATGTCACGACAGCATACAATCAGATGCAGCCCCTTTTTGCGGTTTGGTGAAGCGCTTGTTAGTACCTTAATTTAGTGTCATTGCATCATTAAATGTGGTCTGTCCTGATTCGCTCACTTCAGAGGTCATGCACTTATGATACGAATTCAGCTAATCTTAATATTACAATGACGTAAATTTAAAGCCCTAACCCCAATTTCCGTTCTCTACCTTTAGAGTGACAATCAAACGTCAACCTTTTAGTGACATAATGAATAGACTTGAGGATAATAAAGTTTTGTATTTTTGGTAGTTTATTATGATTCAGTGGTTTCCAGGACACATGCATAAGGCAAGCAAGGAATTCAGCAAAATTTTACCGCAAGTTGATGTGGTGATAGAGGTATTAGATGCTCGGCTACCGGGTTCCAGCGCAAACCCCATGTTGGAAAAATTACGAGGTGACAAACCTTGTATAAAAATTCTCAACAAGGCTGATTTGTCTGATGAGGCTGGTTTGCAGCTCTGGATTGATAACTTCAATAAACAGGATCATGTTAAAACCCTAGTCTGCAGTCACAACGATAACACTATTGGGACTTTACCTGATTTATGCCGTAACTTGGTTCCGAAGAAGAATAACCAGTCGGATACTGTTTACATAATGATTGCAGGTATCCCTAACGTTGGTAAATCTACCTTGATCAATAAATTAGCAGGCCGAAGTATTGCCAAAACGGGTAATGAAGCAGCTGTGACAAAAGTGCAGCAACGTATAGATATCAAGGGAGAAATATCACTAATAGATACCCCTGGAATGCTTTGGGCTAATATAGAAAATGAAGCAAGTAGTTATCGTCTGGCGGCAACTGGCGCAATTCGAGAAACGGCTTTGGAGCTACAGGATGTTGGTGCTTTCCTCGCAGAATTTTTGCTAGCTGAATATCCTCAGAGAGTATCCAAGCGTTATCAAATTGAAAGCTTACCCGATGATGAAATTTCATTGCTTGAGATGATTGCTTTAAAGCGGGGCTGTATTGCATCGGGGAGGCGGGTTGATTATGAAAAAGTATCAAAGTTGATAATAAATGATTTTCGTAGAGGGGAGCTTGGCCCGATTTGTATGGAAACACCGAGTGGCTTTGTTGCTGAAATGAAACAGGTAGAAATTATGAACGCAGCAAAACTAGCACGAAAAGAAGCACGGAAAGAGGCGAGAAAAGCACAACACAGGAGGAAATAAGGCAAAAATAAAAATTAGCATTCTTAAGTATTTCTTTTTTTATAGATGGGATGTCGTTTTTGAATGCGAGTCCAAATCGTGTTTCCACTTTCTACATTGAAATTGAGTGGTTTGTTGATAGGAAAAACAGGGACAGGTCTTTATTTTTACATTCAATTCTAAGATATTTTCCGATATCTAAAGAGTGATCTTAATATCACAATTAGGCAAATTTTAAGACCTGACCCAATTTACTATTGAGATCATTTTTGATGATTATAGGCTATCAACTCCTACAGGTTTATTAGACCATTACAGATACATTAATAATGTTTCGTATGCTTTCTCAGAGTACACGATGGCATCTATTTGTGTCCTAATCTTCTGCGTAGTCATCCCAGCTATCGCTCATGATGCTTTAAGCGCTATGCTGGAGATATTTTGGTTAGCTTTTTGCTTCGCTGTAATGCTTGCCTACTAAATAATAAGTGATTCCTAAAGCCAATACTGTCAAACCGGTAGCAAAAACATACATAGCGGATATTTCGGCAAAATCCAGGATAATGACCTTTCTTGCAACAGCCATTAATGCAGTAGCTATCACTAATTGAACGGGAACGACATCTGTTCTGAGATATAACACAATGTTTTGGAATATTTCAATTGCAATTAATACCGCTAAGAACGCCGCAAATGTTTTGAATATATCAGATATGTCAAGTAGCATAAAAGGAGGTTGCATTAGCTGATTATAAATAACGTAGACTACATCGGCTATCCCCCAGAATATTACTACTACCATCAGTATAGCTAATAGTCTTATGGCTACCTTAATAGCCTTGTGTAAATAGGCGACTAAAGGGTCTTCATGCACCGTGGGTAACTCATCATGTTCTTTCATTTATTTTCTCAGCTAGGCTAATGATTGATTTATATCTAACAGTATGTCGTATAGGCCTGCGGCCTATCTAGTTGTTCTCAATTTGTCTTGTAATGGGTTTATGCATGTTTAGAAGAGTGTCATGTATAAATCACCGTTTTTGAATGAAACTAGGAATGCGGTTCACGCTCCATTTTATTTTTATAACAGCAGTAAGGTTTATTAAAAAGGGAACGCTCTCTTGTCGAGTTAATGTTTTCTGCATAATGGAAACCTAAGTACAGAAGCCACGAAACTACAAAGAAGACGTTTTTTCTAAGGTGTTTTTATCAGTGTGATTAAAAATCGCATCGTTGATGGGGATGTATAGATGGGTGGTCTCATCGTAGCTAAATTTACTGTCATCAATAATTTTTACATCTAGGGTATAAGTCATTGTTTTATATGACTCTTCTAAAAACTTATTAGAGCAAATGCCATAAGCTGGGTCATCGGCTTTGGCTTCTAGGTGAAATTCTTTGCTATCAGTTTCGGCATCGCCACCGGCATTAATAGTGACACCACGAGGAACAACAAAGCTGCGTAACACTTGTTTATTGAGCTCATCCCATAACCAATAGCCAGTTTCTTCGTGGAAGGCATCGTCTTCACCTAAGCGCCAACAGGTGGTTGAGTAGCGTAGGCCATATAAAATTTGCGGGCCATTTTTGACAGGGCCTAAAGGGGCGAAGACAATTTTTTCACGAAACTTTGTTTCAGTTTCTTTACTGTGAACACGCGAATAATCTACGCCTAAATCACTTTTCCAAATGCCTGCTAATGGCGCTAAAGGGCCTAAATTATTAATAATGTCGTTACTCATGGTGTATTTTCCTTTTAAAGTGGCATGAAATTACATTTAAAAAGCAAAGCATTTAGGCTGATATTGCACCCATAAATCACCTGATTTAACGGGTAAATTATCAGCAAGCGCACACAATTTTATATGATTGGTTTTAGCTTTTTTATCATCAAACCAATATAAGTTGGTTTGTTCAGTGCAATCAGTATAGCTGCCATTCACCATAAAAGCAGGGGGTCTTGACTGGCTTTCACAATTGACGTGCTGCATGGCTTGCTCTATCGTGGTAACGGAATCTGACGTACAAGCCGTTAAGAGTAAAAGCAAGGCAATGTTAGCAGCTAGCTTCATTTAAGCGTGTTGCCTGCAGTAACGCCTGTGATAATTGATCTGGTTTTGCCTTTACGGTCTAAATTGTAGTTATTGTCAGCATTTTTATGAATATCAAAACACACATCTTTGGTTTTATTGGCCCATAAAATACACAGTTGATTATCAGTGGCATGCCAAGTGCCTAAGCGTGTTTTGCCATTACTATGGGTTAGGCGCTTTAGGTTTCCATCTGCACCCATATAGGTTTCGCATATAGTTTGGTCTTTTGTTTTAATGCAATTTGCAGTGTTGCCAGTAAAAAGAGCTGTAATTTCGGCACTGCTTAAGGCATCAGCAGAGGCGTTGGTAAAAATTAAGGCACAACTTAGAGCGATTGTTAAAAGTGATTTAGTCATCTTGGATTCCTGTTAGTTTTGGGGTCATATATTTGCATACACTAATGCAGCCTAATGGAATGACCAATAAGGTAAGGAGAGTGCAACCGTTAAGCGGTCTCTAATGCGAGCATTAAGCTGCTTTAATTTTGAGTTAGCACCTTGAATTTGAGCTTGTTTGCTTATTAAGTCTACGCGTCGCTCGGTTGAAGTATTGCGAGTTCCTATCATAAATTGCATAGGGTTGGCCACCATACTGTCCAAAATAAAGGGTAAGCCCATGCCGCTTGGCGTAATATTAGAGCTAGGAGAGCTTAATTCACGTTGATACTGAGCTTGTGCATTGTGCACGTTTGATAAAGTGGCCCCGCGATTGGCTAAAAGCTCGCTTTTGTCGAGTTGAATGAGGATGACGCCTTTTTTAAAACGACCGCCTTCTTGACCAAATATTTGTTTAACAGAGCCTTGGGCTTGAGCTGTTAAAGTAGCTTGTTGTTTCGCTATAACTGCACCGCCAACTTGAATGGGCGTTGCACTTGATTCTTGTTTGATGGTGAAAGTGTTGGCAGCAAATGCTGGCAAAGCAATGATCAGTAAGAGAAATGCTTTGATTGAATAGTTCATGATTAGAGATGACTTCGCTTATTAAGTAAATGTTTGGGGGTTAAAAATACCAAGCGACATGGATGTAGTGAATGTCATTTTTGCAGGAGAGTAAAATGCCCAGTAAAGACAAGCTTTACCAGGCAATAACCTAATTTCTAAACCCGATTTAGAAAACATGAAAATAACGAACCCCTTAATGCACCAGTAAAAGCAAAATCTTCTTATTACCTAAAGTAAGGTAAATACGAATTTTGAATTCACTATGCACATCAAGGGATACGCCCTTTTCACAATGCCTAAAAGGGGCTAGGACTGAGGCTTAGTTTTTGATTGTGCTCAAAATATTATTTGAATAAATCGTCTGTTATATTGTTGTACCAGCTTTCTGCGTAAATTGCTTCAATGCCGCGGTTCGCATCTTTAGGTGTTAAGCCACCAGAGCCTTTCACTTTAGAAACTTTGCCGTTCTTAAGGTCATAAACCATAGCAACTGAAATGCCGTATCCAGGGCCAACAAGGCTGTAACATGTGTTAACCCAGCTTGGAGTGCCCGGTGTCACGCCTTTAAGTAATGAAGTAACCGCTGCTGCACATACTTTTGCTTCAGAGTTAGCTGCATAACCAGACTTAGGTAATGGCTTGCCAATGGCTGCATCACCAATCACATGGATATTTTTATGAATCGTAGATTCCCATGTAATATGATCAACAGGGCACCAACCAGACTTGTCAGTCAGACCTGCGTGAGCCGCAATCCAACCCGCTTTTTGAGCGGGAATGATGTTAAGAACATCGCCTTTAAACTCTTCAAACGCAGTAATACAAGTATTTCCACTAAGCTCTTCAACCGCCGTGTTGTGCTTGTAGTTAATCATTGATTTGTCAGTGCCAAAGCCATATAGCTCTTCCCAGCCTTGTACGAATAAACCTTGCTTAGAAAATTTACCCTTAACGTCAAGAACAACAATTTTAGAATTGGGCTTATTGTTTTTGAAGTAATGAGCCACCATCGAAATACGCTCAGCGGGTCCTGGAGGGCAACGGAAAGGGTTTGGCGGAGGAACCATTACAAATGTTCCGCCATCTTTCATTGACACTAACTGATCACGTAAAGTCACTGTTTGTGGGCCTGCGTTCCAAGCGTGAACATGAGTTGAATCAGCGATTTTTTTGCTATAACCATCAATTTGGTCATATTTAAAATCAATACCAGGAGAAACGATTAAACGATCATAAGGGATTTTCTTGCCACCTTTAGTCATCACCATTTGACCCGTTGCATCAATATCTGTTACCCAGTCGTGAACCACGTTGATGCCATACTTAGACGCTAATGTTGAATAGCTGTGTGTAATTGAAGCCATATCGCGAAGTCCGCCAATGACCCAGTTAGACCCAGGGCAAGTTGTATATTCTTTATTAACTTCAATTAACGTAACGTCTACGCTTGAATCGAATTTTTTAATGTATTTAGCCGCTGTTGCACCACCAAATCCGCCACCGATAACAACAACACGGTTGCCTTTACCAGTAGTAGAGCCCATTGTGCTTGAGCCCATTGTGCTACAACCAGTAACAGCTAAAGCGCCACTAGCAGCCGAAGCTTTCATAAAATTACGACGTGAAATTTTTGCCATGATAGTGCGCTCCTATTTTAAAGTTGAGAAATATGTAGAAACTGCCTTGATTTGCTCATCGGTGTAACCCTTGGCAATACGGCCCATAATGCTTGATGGTAAAGCATCAGACTTAAATAGCTTCATCATGCTCGTTAAACCAGCAGCATTACGCCCTTTAAGTGACGGTGCAGCACCTTGGCTTACGCCGTCAGTGCCATGACAGCCCGCACAAGTAACACCGATAGTACGACCGATGTTATCTGCTTGAACGCTTCCAGCCATTAATAGGCCGACTGTAAGTGCAATACTTACTTTTCTAATTGACATGTGACATGTCCCCCTTAGTTTTGATGGTGATAAAAAAATATGGCTTAACTTAATCAGAGATTTCTTAAATCATATTGTTAATAAAGTTAAAGCACTTAATGTTTTAGTCTGTTGAGGTTATCCTAGGCTAAAACATTAATTGCTTTAATTGCATTAAGTTTTGTTATTTTAAAGGTTAACGCTTGTTTTTTATATTAAATCAAACAATTATTCCTTAAATATTAGATAGTTTAATTATCTAATGCTAATTTAAGCGTAATTCCTATTATTTGTCATTCTATTAAAATGAGGAATCATTGAAATAGATTAACCTATGTTAGTAAACTGCTCAATAATTTTAAAATAGTTAACTTAAGTTTATTAAGTGTCAGAAATTTTTTCGATTTATTAATTTAAAGATGACTTAATTTTGTAAAGTTATTATTTTAGCCGCATAAATTTAGTTTTAAGTAATTTATTTAAAATAATAATGATTATCACCTCATTTTGTAATCATTTAGCTAAACTAAATATAAAAAACTATCACCAATTATTAAGGGGCACTTTATGGTTCATTCGTCTTTTACAACATACATTACCCGAGCAATCTTCATAACAACGTTAATCGCATCTTCTGCTGTATTTTCAGCGGCTAATGTTGCGGCGGGGAAAGCTAAGGCAGTTACTTGCATAGGGTGTCATGGGCCGGAAGGCATTGCATTTGCGCCTAATTTCCCTAATTTAGCGGGGCAGAAGGCATTTTATCTTGCAACAGCAATACAATCTTATCGTACAGGTGAACGCAACGACCCAACGATGAAAGCGATGGTTGCAGGTCTAACAGATGCTGATGTGGCTAACTTAGCGGCTTACTACGCTAGCTTGCCACGTAAATAATAAAAGGGGATAACCTATGAAAAATATAAAACTCAGCAGCTTCTTTTGTGTGTTAGTTGCTTTAATGTTGAATCAAACTGTTGC
>CAYZQE010000051.1:0-3982 GCA_964480635.1 uncultured Gammaproteobacteria bacterium
TCTTCGTATCAGCGAGGCGCGCATTATATAGACTACTCATATCCCGTCAATAACTATTTATGCTTTATTTAGTTATTATTATTTTCTTGAATTTTCGCTTACCTACTTGCAAGACAAACTCTGTGCTTTCACTAAACCTTAGCGCTTTATCTTCTATTTTTTTGCTGTCTATTTTAACCGCTCCTTGCTTTATCATTCGCATAGCCTCTGATGTACCGCCTAACAGCCCTGCTTCCTTAATTAGATTCGCTATCGCTATTCCTTCATCACTTATGGTTATGGCAAACTCTTCTAGGTCATCGGGTATTGCACCTTTTTGAAACTTTTGAATAAAATCTTTGTGGGCGCTTAATGCTGCTTCTGATGAATGAAACCGCGTAATTAATTCTTCGGCTAATTTAAACTTTATATCTCGTGGGTTTTCCCCTTGTTCGACTTGCTGCTTAAAACCTTCAATTTCATCCATGGGCCTAAAGCTTAGCAATTCAAAGTAGCGCCACATTAATTCGTCATTAACCGACATGATCTTGCCAAACATTTCTTTTGGCTCATCATTGATGCCTATATAGTTGTTTAGTGACTTTGACATTTTTTGCACGCCATCCAACCCTTCCAGTATAGGCATAGTTATTATGACTTGTGGCGACATGCCTTCGCCTCTTTGCAGCTCTCGCCCAACCAATAAGTTAAACTTTTGATCTGTGCCGCCAAGCTCTATATCTGCTTTCATTGCTACCGAGTCCCAACCTTGCACCAATGGATATAAAAACTCATGGATTGATATGGGTTGATTGCCTTTGTATCGCTTTGAAAAATCATCGCGCTCAAGCATTCGGGCTACTGTAAATTTACCTGCCAGCTTTATCATGTCAGCTGAACTCATTTTACTCATCCATTCTGAGTTAAACATCACCTTAGTTTTCTTTGGGTCTAAGATTTTAAACACTTGCTCTTGATACGACTTTGCATTTTCTAGCACTTGCTCTTGCGTTAAAGCTGGTCTTGTTGCGCTTTTACCGGTCGGGTCACCGATCATTCCAGTGAAATCACCTATTAAAAACATGACTTCATGCCCTAAGTCTTGAAATTGCTTTAACTTATTAATTAAGACAGTATGACCTAAGTGCAAATCTGGGGCAGTCGGATCAAAACCTGCTTTTATTCTTAATGGTCTATTTTCCTTTAGCTTTGATATTAGTTCTTGCTCAACAAGAATTTCATCAACGCCTCTTTTTATTTGCTGTAAAGCATCTTCTACCGCTATCATGCGCACCTCATTAATTTTTTACCTAGCATACCTATATTTTATTATTCATCAATGAGCTACTTAAATTTAGATTTTAAATTACCCAAACAAAACACTAAGCGCAGTAAAAATCGTGGCGGCAATAAGCTTATCACTATAGCTGCTGGATCAATTTGTGTTTTTTTTATTATTTCTTGGCTACTTACCAACTCTGGTGATGCGACAACCATTACACCATTAGAGAAAACGAGTCTCGCCATTAAACCGCTATCATTGAGCAAAAAAGTATCATTTGATATACCGCCTGCTCCAATTCCGCCCGCCCCAATTAAAAGCGATACGTCAATAACAGAACCAATTAAGAACGTCACTCAAACACAAACAACTCGCTCTAGTACCATTAAGCAAGGTGATTCATTATCGGCTGTTTTCAACAAACAAGGCATTGGCGCTTCTGTTTTGTATAAAATAATGACTGAAGCTAAAGACAGTAAACGCCTTAAGACCATTCAAAGTGGCCAAAGATTTGATTTCGTTTTCAATGAAAGCAATGATCTTATCCAATTACTTTACTACCCAAACATTACTCAAACCTACCAATTCACTAAAAACGATCAAGGGAAATTCGAAAGTTCGACCACTACTAATCCATTAGAAGCCATCCCTGTTTATCGAGAAGGCGTTATCAATAGTTCATTATTTTTAGCTGCTGCTAACAGCGATATTCCAGTTAACGTTATTATGAATATGGTCAGTATTTTTGGCTGGGACATTGATTTTGCTCTTGATATTCGAAAAGGTGACAGTTTTAAACTAATTTATGATGAGCTTTATCAAGATGGCGAAATGATTAAAACGGGGCAAATTTTAGCTGCCGAATTCACTAACCGTGACAAAATATTTCAAGCTGTTCTTTATACCGATCCAACAGGGCGATCTAATTACTATTCGCCAGATGGCAAAAGTATGCGTAAAGCTTTTTTAAGAAACCCCGTTAAATTTTCTCGCATTAGCTCACGCTTTACCACCAAACGCTGGCACCCAGTGCTTTCTAAGTGGCGCTCTCATAAGGGCGTTGATTATGCCGCACCAAGAGGCACACCTATTTATGCCGCAGGTGACGGAAAAATCATTCACGCAGGTAAAAAAGGGGGGTACGGTAGGGCCGTTATTATTCAACATGGCGGGAAGTACACGACGTTATATGCTCACTTAAATGGCTATAACAAAAATACTCGCCGAGGAAAGCGCGTGAAACAAGGGCAAATCATTGGTTATGTCGGAAGCTCTGGTTTGGCAACAGGCCCTCATTTACATTATGAATTTAGAGTCTCAGGCGTTCACCGCAATCCTCTAACGGTTAAGCTTCCTGCCGCAAAACCTATTAATAAAAAATATAAGGCGGACTTCAACGCTACAAAAGATAAGCGACTAAAAATGCTTAAAATTATGGGCAATGCACAATGAAATATTTTATTGGCGTTATGTCAGGAACAAGCTTGGATGGTATTGACATCGTCATTGTTAGCTTTACAAATGATACAACGAAAGTTATTGCCCATTCGACCACGGCCTATCCATCCGACATCCGACATCAAATTGAATTACTCGTCAACTCAGAACAGGTGTCTTTACACACCTTTTGCCAACTAGATATACAAATTGCCAAGGCTTACTCTTCAGCAATAATGGCCTTATTGAAAGAAAATAATATTTTGTCTCGACACATTTACGCTATTGGAAGCCACGGTCAAACCATTAAACATAATCCAAATATCGAACACGCTTATACATTGCAAATTGGCGACCCTAACACTCTAAGCGCTCTCACCAATATAACGGTTGTTGCTGATTTTCGACGAAAAGATGTTGCCTTGGGCGGGCAAGGCGCACCACTTGCACCAGCATTTCATCAATATGCTTTTCAGTCTAATACTAAAAACCGTGCCATTATTAATATTGGGGGCATAGCTAACATTACGGCATTGCCGACACTTCAATCAGGTGAAAAAATACTCGGCTTTGACACCGGCCCAGGTAACACCTTGCTTGACCACCTTTGCCAAAAACACTTTAAGATCAATTACGATAAGAATGGGGCTATAGCTGCTAGCGGCAAGGTTAACGCAGCACTGTTAAACCATATTATAAACTCAGAACCTTTTTTTAGTTTAGCCCCTGCCAAATCTACTGGGACTGATTACTTCAACCTTAAATGGTTTGAGCATCATGTAAAACTTGCGAATATCAGCATATCTCCAGAAGACCAGTTAGCAACGCTAACCGATTTAACCGCTTTGACTATTAGCATGGCAATAAAAAACTTATCCACCCATATTGATGAAATTTATTATTGCGGGGGTGGGCAACACAACACAACACTCATGCAGCGCCTCCAATTTCATACTAAACTAGATTCTAACTCGACAGAACAACTAAATATATCTCCTGACTGGGTAGAAGCCATGGCTTTCGCATGGTTTGCAAAAAATACTCTCGATAACCAGCCCAGCAACATACCTTCCGTCACCGCCGCTTCAGAAAAAACCATTCTTGGTGGCATATTTAAAGCTTGAACAAAACCCGTTGCAACATTATAATTCTCGGTTCTTTAGATTTTGAGAACACCCATGTTAAGCCCAAGGATAGCCACACTCATAGCAGCAGCACTTTGCAGCCCTCTTAGCCAAGCTGATTTTGTTGGCTTAAATATCGGCTCAAGCTACTGGAGCCCTG
>CAYZQE010000051.1:4082-17356 GCA_964480635.1 uncultured Gammaproteobacteria bacterium
CTTAGCCAAGCTGATTTTGTTGGCTTAAATATCGGCTCAAGCTACTGGAGCCCTGCTTTGGCCGGCTCATTTAACTCAGGCAGTGATGACAGCATAAGCATTGATGGTGATGTTGATGCTCAAGCGTCAATAACTATAAGCCTTGAACACCCTATCCCAGTACTACCAAACATTAAATTTCAAACTAGAGACCTTAGCTCAACAGGCACGGACTCAGATTTTAATGGTAAATTTAAGGATGAATCTTTTGCCAGCGGTGGAGTAGTATCTTCAACGCTTGATCTTTCCCACCAAGATATAGTTCTCTATTACGAATTATTAGATAATTGGGTAAATTTAGATTTAGGCATAAACCTAAAAACATTTGATGGCGAAGCGACTGTCAGCAATAATAGTGATGGTAGTAGTACCATCACTATAGATGAAACGATTCCACTACTCTATCTTTCTGCGCGTATTGACTTACCCTTTACCGGTTTTTATGTTGGTGCTGACATTCAAAACCTAAGCTTAAATGACAGCGCAATAGAGGATTCTACGATTCTTGTCGGCTATGAAACTTCATCTGGTTTTGGTATTGAAGGTGGGTATAAAAAGTTTTCTCTTAACCTTGATGACGTATCAAGCTTAAACACGACTATTGAATATGACGGCCTGTATATTAATGGTTACTTTCACTTCTAAAATAGACCATCCCATTTAAACGAAAAAAGCCGACGTATTGTCGGCTTTTTTTGTCTTATGATTTTTTACTCGCAAACTAAATCGAAAACGAAGCTCCGCATCCACATGTTGATGTTGCATTTGGATTATTAATAACAAACATAGACCCTTCTAAACTTTCTTTATAATCAACTTCTGCACCCATTAAGTATTGATAACTCATGGGATCAACCACCAAAGTAACCCCATTGTTTTCAATTTCTTTATCACCATCTTTGGGTTCGGCGTCAAACGTAAAACCATATTGAAACCCAGAACAGCCTCCGCCTTGAACAAAAACCCTCAGCTTTAACTTGTCGTCACCTTCTTCTTCAATAAGAACAGCCGCTTTAGCTGCTGCTGCATCAGTAAAAACTAACGATGGCTTAGGCGTAGCTGCGCCAAAATTTAAATCAATACCAACACTTGACATGGTTTTCCCTCTTAAAGTTAATTTATCTAGAATATAATGAATTACTAATATGGTCAAACACTATCGTTTGCAAGGTCAGATGATTTATTTTCTTGGGATTTATCTTCTAGTTTTTTTTGCATCTCTATATTTGGCGAATGAACAAGCCCGCCATTCACTTCGGCACCAATCGCCATTTCAATTAAATTATAATAAACACTGCCGTTAACTCGAGACTTGCTAGCAAGCTCGACTCTGTTAGAGCCAAAAACATCTCCAATAATTTTACCATTTAGCACCATATTAGGCACTTTCACTTCACCTTCAATGGATCCGTTTTCGCTCAAAATTAAAACAGCCATGCTGCCTTCTTCGGCCATGACATTACCAACGATTTTGCCGTCAACATATAACCCTCCCGAAAAAATTAAATCACCATTTATAATTGTGTTTTTACCAATTAACGTATCTATTTTTGCTGAACTAAACTTTTTCTTTTTACCAAACACTTATATTTCTCCAGACACTAATTCGGCCCAATTAGATGTACTCTTGATTGACTTTACTTTTTTTGTTCTCGATTTAATCTCAACAATGACGGTCTCAGGATAAAACTGAGCCGGTAATTCAAGTGTCCCTTCAAAAATTTGAAAGTATCGAAATGAATATTTTAACTTACTTTTGGGCTCTTCACTCAGCTCATTTAAGGTAAAGGATTTACTTTTTCCATCAACTAGGCCTTTAATTGAAATATTAACATCGCCTCGAATCGAGTAATTACTTCTACCCGATTTAGTTAAAACGACTTTATATTGATATTCATCATCCTTTGCTGCTTTTAAAACACTTAATTCTTGTAATTTAACACCAAAACCAGTTTGTGCTGGCGCTACTATTCCTCGGTAAAAAACAAGTTCTTCTTTTAAAGTTAAAATTTCTCTTTGCAAATTAACTAATGAAGTGTTCACCGAACTATAGGCATCCCTATCTACTTTACTATCTGATGATAAGCGCACATTTTTTATAAGCAAACTACTATTGCGCTCAGTCAATGTCTCAATCTTTGCATTTAATTCTTGAATCATTTCATACGATTGGTGCAGCGTTCTTTCTTGATCCCAACGCCCCATAAAAAACGTAATAATCAACAATACAGCTGCTAATGCGCCAATAAGCCATTTTAAAAATGGCTTATTCTCTCTTACTAAAAAGCCATCATGAGCTTGACTCAATTTATAACCCCTTTGACTTTAAATTGAATCAAAGCAATAAACCTGGCACATTCAAGCCTTCTGATTCATCAAAATCAAACATTAAGTTCATATTTTGCACCGCTTGCCCGGCAGCCCCCTTCACTAAATTGTCAATGACCGATAAAACAACAACCTTATTTGACTCAGGTAAACGTTGAACTGCTATTCTGCAGTAATTAACGCCTTTCACTGAACGTGTTTCTGGTGCTATACCTACGGGGAGCACGTCAACAAAAGGCTCATCTTTATAATAATTTTCAAACAATGCTTGAAAGTCTTGGCTATCATCCTTTACCGTGGCATATAAAGTAGCATGTATGCCGCGTAACATAGGCATTAAGTGAGGCATAAACACCAAATTCGCTGTTTCGTCTAAATACCGTAAATTTTGTCTAATTTCAGGTAAGTGCCTATGACCCGTTATCGCATAAGCTTTCACTGACTCTGATGTTTCACATAACAAAGTCGCCACATTAGCTTGACGCCCTGCGCCACTCACCGCTGACTTGCAATCAGCAATAATATCAGTCGCATCTATGATCGACCCTTGCAGCAACGGTAACAAGCCTAATGTCACTGCGGTTGGGTAACAACCTGGGTTTGCAACAACCTGAGCTGTTTTAATAGCCGCACGATTCATTTCTGGTAAACCGTAAACAGCTTGAGCCACAACGTCAGGGCAGCTATGTTGAGTGCCGTACCATTTTTCCCAAACGGCAATATCTTTAATTCTAAAATCTGCTGCTAAATCTATAACGCGCACACCGGCCGCTATTAAGTCTGGCGTTTGCAGCATAGCGGTTGCATTAGGTGTTGCAAAAAACACAAGATCGCAGGCATTTAACTTTTCTGAGTCAGGCGCTGTGAATTCAATATCAACAAAGCCACGTAAACTCGGAAAAAAATCACTGACTTTTGTGCCCGCATTGGAGCGCGAGGTGATTACTTTTAAATCAACCTGAGGATGGACACATAGGATACGCAAAAGCTCAACACCCGTGTACCCCGTACCACCAACTATACCAACCTTTATCATCTTAAATAGCCCACGCAAAGCCGTAAAAACGCGTATTATACATTGTTATAAATTCCGTACACCCGAATCCTCAGATAGAAATATGAAAAAGGCGTAAGAGCTTGATGTGCATAGAAATGCTAAAAAAATCGTAGTCACCTCATTGGTGATGAGAGTTTTTTAGTTTTACTATGCGCGTTAAGATTTTATGGCATATTTATGTTTCTATCTGAGAATTTGGGGTTCAGTATCAAATTTAGGAGATTTTTTATCTATGTTATGGCTTAAAGCATTTCACATTATTTTTATGGTCACTTGGTTTGCAGGTTTGTTTTATTTACCACGCCTTTACGTCTATCATGCCCAAACAAACGACGATATCAGTATTGAACGCTTTAAAATTATGGAACGTAAATTATTTTGGGGCATCATGACACCCGGAGCCATTATTACTGTTGTTTTAGGCGTAGCTCTAATCATGGCCTTAGGTGGTGTTGACTATTTAATGTCTGCCGCTTGGTTACAAGCCAAACTTATTCTGATTGCTGTATTAGTTATTTACCATGTTTGGTGTGGAAAACTATTAATAAACTTTAAAAACAACGACAATCAACACAGCCATGTTTGGTATCGCTGGTTTAATGAATTTCCTGTTTTCTTAATCACCCCGATTGTTATTTTAGTGGTGGTTAAACCTTTTTAAGTTTTTTGCATCCAATCAACCGTTTTTTGCGTATTAACATTATAGGTCAGTGTAAAAACAATGGATTGCGACTATGATTTAACAAATTGTTTTTTGTACTTTTAGGAGAATAGACTGAACAGCATCACATCAAGTCAATTATCGGCCTCGGCTCTAAAACAGCAACACTTAAAAACTTTACTTCAAAGTATTTTATTAGGTGAAGAAAAGGCGTTAAACGAGCTTTATGATCTCTGTATTGATCAGGTTTATCATGTTGCTTTTGCTATTTTACGCAATGCAGCTGATAGCGAAGAAGTCGCTTGCGATGTGCTTGAGCATGCTTGGCGTAAAGCTTCGTTTTATTCATCCGATAAGAGCAGTGTTATAAGCTGGTTATTAATGATTAGCCGAAGCAAAGCAATTGATTTAATACGAAAACGCAAACCGAACAGCTCTCTGAGCACTGAGCATGACATTTTAGACCTTGAGGATTGTGATATGAAACCGGATGAATTATTGACCCATTTTCAACAAAAAACGAATATTCATGCTCAATTAAGCACATTAAACACGGTTCAAAGAGATGTTATTGCCTTAGCGTATTTTAAAGACTTCAGTCATAACGAAATTTCATTGGCTTTGCAGCTCCCTCTTGGAACAGTCAAGTCGCATATTCGGCGTGCAACGACTGCATTACACTCACTCATTAATAAGGATGATTAGCGTGAACTCTGATAACAATTCAAAACCATTAGATCAAGACACTCTTGATTTATTGAATAACGATGTTGGCCAGCAGCCATTAGATGACGATATAAAAAACCGTATTAAAAAACGTTTATTTAGTCGTTTACGTAGCAGTAACATAAGTGCCGTAACAACGGTTCGTACCGAAGAAGGCACTTGGGTCGCTATTAGTGATAAAGTCAGTGTGAAAATTTTACGCCAAGACTCTGCAAGCAATAGTCAAACTGCGCTATGGAAACTAGATGCTGGTGCCACGATTCCTTCTCATACGCATCCCGTCGAAGAAGAATGCTACATCATTAATGGCAGCGTTAATTTTGGTGACCATCATTTACAGCAAGGTGATTTTGAAATTTTCCCCGCTGGCCTTGACCATGGTGAAATGAGTTCAGCTAACGGCGCTCTTATTTTACTACGTTCGGATATCCCTCAAGACTTATCGTGGATTGCTTAAGCCTTCAATAATCGAATGCGTTCATTCGGTTTAAACACCACTCTGCGCATTATTATTTCACTTTTTTAGGCCTATCTACACCCATTAATTAGGCGCTTTAATGCCGCCCTCCTGTCACACCAATATACGCTTAAGCCAGCTCTGACTAAGTAAGACCTAAAGCAATATATTATAGGCAAAAAAAAGCAGGCTCAAATTGAGCCTGCTTTTAATTCACATTCATCTTTCGATGAATTACTTTTAGTTTATCAAATCACTAAAGTCATCACTAACATCACTCTCTGAAAAACTAAAGTCCACACCTTCGGTCACTGATACCGGCTCACTATTTGCTGACGTTGCAAATACATTTCTGGTAAATTCACTGAAGATAGGAAAGGTTACTGAATCACCATTATCATCGTCGTCATCGCTGCTACTGCAAGCACTCACTAAAACAACTACGCTAAACAGCATTAAGGTTCTTAATATTTTCATAACACCACCTCTTTAGTTTGGAGAGCCAGCAAGTGGCGTTGTTAAGTAAGGAAAAGCACTGTCGAAATCCGCATCACTAATGGGAGCGCCATCAGTAAAAGGAACTGTACCGACAACCGCATCCGAAGGCGCACATAAACCTAAATTATCACCCACATCACCTGCCGTTCCACTGCTATCTAAGTCAACGGCTATGGGGTGACATAAAGCGCCCATCATCGCGCGTAAAGCCACATCGACAACATCATCACCTGGGCGTCTGCCATTTGGAAATCCTGCTAAATCACCTGCCACAACACCTAAGCTATTTTGTGATCCGGCTGACGTTGCGGCAATACTGGTATTTAACCGAACCATTTCTGCAACAGAGCCATCTGCATTAACACCTGTAAAGCCCGTTAAAAAAGCAGCGACTAAATCAGCACGTGGAAAATTTGTTGGTGCTATATCAGTATAAGACTGCCCTGTTAAACCATTAACTGCATCTTTAAACAGTAAATTTAAAATGGCGGGTAAGGTTGGGTTTGTCACGTAGGTTGCAAAATTAGCGCCATCATCTTTAGGTTCTGATGAGCCAAATTTATTCTTATCTTTAACCCCAATAACCACTTCATTAACTAATGGATTACCTAAGCGCGACACTTGAACTAACGCACCGCCATTAACAGTCGGTTTTTCAAAGGTTGCAACCGGATTATAAATTTTCGCTTGAGGCACACTGGCACTTGTCCATGCCGCAATGGTGTCATTACTATTGACTAAACATGAAATAGGCACTTCAATGGCGACGGTCGTAATGTTTTTACCGACCAAGTCATTATTGGCTGTATCTTGATCAATACCTGCGCTTAAACCTGCTGAGTTATCGATAGGCACAAAATTAACCAAGTCAAAAATTTCACCTAAATTAACCGCAAATGATTCTTTACGTTGACCAACGAACATTTTGGCATCATTCGCATTACAGTTTGGAATATCAATACCATAAACATATTGATTGGCATAAGCTGAATAATCAGCAAATGTTTTATTACCTGTATTGTCATAAGGCTTGGTAAACGTTGCGCTCGCATCTGTCGAATTAGTAATTGCAGATGCTGATCCAGTACGACGGTCACCGCTAATGATGTTGACCGAATACGTTTCATTAAAACCAAGAGCAGAATTGTCGCCTGCAGATATTCCACCAATATGCTTCAAAGGGACAGCCACTGATTCAGCGCCAATGGTTAGGCTCTGACCTTCGCCGTTATTGGCTAATGCATTACTAAAATCAAATTGAAACGTAATGTCTTCTATGGCATCACCATCATTGTCGATATGGATTTCATACACCGCATTGTCTTCCATCGAAAAATAATTAGGGCCACCATTTGGGTCTTGTAATGGCTGATAGTTTGCGATTAATGTCACATAATTTTCACGACCTGATTCATAACTACGAAACATATAAAAATCAGTTGAATCGACCTTTGGCATACTGGTGATAAAAGGTGATTCTCTATGAGATGCACTAAATACTGGGCTTGACCCAATGACAGCCGCGACTGCTAAGCTGATAAGAGATATTTTTTTTGACATGAATGTTACTCCGAATTGTTGTTGTCAAAACTAATACGGGGCGAGGTGGGTAAACAGATGCAACAAAAGAAGATAAAAACCAAATTAAGCGGCTTTATGTGACTTAGGTCACATTTTTAGAGGCTTTTTGGCCTGTAAGGGAATGTCTATTTAGTGCGGTGTCACTTGCTTTTATTGTTTTAATAATTCATTTAAGGGCTTACCATCAATAAGCAAATCGACTATTTGAGCGACACCTTGCTTATTCACTGATAATCTCAAATAAGCAGTTTGATCATCCCTTGCTTGCCTTAATAAGTCTTCTGCTTTTTTCGCGTGTGTTTCAGCGATATAAAAGCGGTTTAACGTTTGTTGGTTAGGGGTATATTGCATATAACCATCACATTTTTTTGCATTAACCGTATCCACAATATGAATTTTAGGTGCTTGATTGCCGATATCACTAAAACAATACGAGCAGTTGTTTTTATTGCTACATTGGTTTTTTTCTTGCTGCCAGTCGTACGCAATTCTAAAGCGTAAATAATGCCCTCTTAGTAAGTCACGCGGATCATAGCCCGTTATTGCAAAATCCCACTGAGTGCCTTGGCTAAGATGGTATTCAGCGCGCACAATTAACAAGGACAATAATATAAACGGAATCATCACTATCAACAGTAACTTTTTATTTTTCATGTTTTATCTCTTGTTACCTTATTCGGCTTAGATAAACCAAAATACTGGGCAATGGTGTCGATTTTTTTAAACCAGCCCCAAGCCACTAACAACGTAATAACGCCTCCGGTCACTAAACCCATTCCTGTTTCAAAAAGAGAGCCATACACTTCATAATAAATAAATAAGAGTCGTAAACAAATAATGGCTGTGATTAAGTTAAATAATTTTATAGATTGTATATTTAGTGCTGCCCATGCCAATACAAACAGGTAGATGACATTAACAACGCCCCCTATCGCTGGATAAGCCTGCTGATGCCACAGCGCCGTTACCAACATAATAAAGACAGTAAGCAGCATGACGCGTAAGGTGAGATGTGTTTTTTTTGTTTCTGATGCATAAAGTTTAGGCATAAAATACACCATCAACAATGTAGCCACACTATAAAACCCAATCACTAGCGGTAGTGATTTTAAGTTATTCGATGTTGCGACAAAGGGTTCATACCATAAAAAATGACTCAGCCAGCCGCCTATTACAATCACTAGCCAACTATAACGAGATAATTCATTTGACATGGTATGGCGGTTTTTAACCAGCCAAGGAATGCGCGACAAGAGAATGAATAAAAATGGCGATACGATGTAGAGGGTGACTATAATAGCATCTGATAAATAGCGCTGAGATAGTAGTGCCTTTAGCGTGTCATTAAATAAATAAACATTTAGGGCGTACGTTATGCTTGTACCAACAATCCACAAGACGCTCAAAAACTTCCCTCGGCCTAGTAAAACAATAGGGATTGTGACTAAAGTCCACCATAAAAAGAGCTGCGCGATACTGCCGCCGAGTTGATAGGTTTGACCAATAAGCGCCATAGAAGCCAGAGTAAAGCCATAATAAACGATGACTAAAATCTCTCTTAACCACAGGCTCTGGCTACTTGACTCTTTTGAAATAACTCTAAATAACGTTAAAGCAATCATTAAACATAGCGTAAGAGTGGCTGATAGCTTCACCCAATCAGGCGTTTGCAACCAATTTGAGGCGACAACCGACACTAGCCCCAAAATAATGGCAAAAGCCCCTAAACCACCAAATGCCCAAAACGCAACTGGTTTGGTATTTTGTTTTTCAAATTTTTTGATTTTTTCGGCGGTAGCGTTATCTATCAAATTAGCTTTTTGCCATAACAATAGTTTTTGGCTTAATGACATTAAGGAGTCTCTGGTTAAGTACCTAAGTGATTTAATGGGGCAATATGCGGGCTAGAGAGATAAGAGCTATAGCTATTAATTGCCTGCACGAATAAGCCCGCCTAATTCTTTATCATTAATGGCTTCTACCAACATATTTCTTATATCGTCAGGGTCGGCTAATGCTAGGGCTTGCTCTAATAGCTCGCGTGCTTCTACCGTACTAAAATGTCTAATGACTTGTTTTATTCGGCTAATACTGCCAACACTCATACTCAAGCTTTCGATACCTAAACCTAATAAAAGTAACATACCTAAAGGGTCACCCGCCATTTCGCCACAGACACTCACCGGTGTATTTTGTTTTAATGCGCCTTGCACTATTTGTCGCATGGCTTTTAATACAGCAGGATGAAGGGCAGTATAGAGGTCAGCCACATTTTCATTGTTTCGGTCAACGGCTAATAAATATTGGGTTAAATCATTGGTTCCAACTGAGACAAAATCGACCAATTGACAAAGCTCTTCAATTTGATACACCGCCGCAGGCACTTCAATCATGACCCCTACTTTAGGAAAGGGGACATCTGCATTTAACTCGTCGTCTAATTCATTTTTAGCGCGATGAATCAATATTAAGGCATCGTCTAATTCAATGCGGTTAGTCACCATCGGTAATAATATATGTAGGTTTCCTAACCCCATATTGGCACGTAACATGGCTCGTACCTGAGTCATGAAAATTTCAGGATGGTCTAAGGTAATTCGAATGCCGCGCCAGCCTAAAAATGGGTTTTCTTCATTGATGGGGAAATAGCTTAACGGCTTATCGCCACCAACATCCAGTGTTCTTAACACCACTGGTTTCCCTTTAAACAAGGATAACAGCTCGTGATATAACTCAAATTGCTCGGCTTCAGTTGGAAAACGGTCTCGTATTTGAAAAGGTATTTCAGTACGGTACAAACCAATGCCATCAGCGCCCGCTAAAATTGAGGGTGACAAATCAGCCATCAAGCCCGAATTTACATATAATGAAATATCAACTCCGTCGGTGGTCGTAGCTCGTTCATCCAGTAAGTCATCCAATTCGAGAAGAATTAAATCATCTTCATTAATAGCCTCTATTAATGAATCGAAAAGCTCTGGTTTAGGATCAATATAAACATGTCCATCATAACCATCAACAACAACTGTCTTGCCTTCTACGCCCCGCATGGGTAAGTTAGGCACGCCCATAACCGCGGGAACACCTAAAGCATGCGCCAAAATAGCCACATGCGATGATTTAGACCCATGCCCTGACACAATTCCTTTTAAAACACCCGCCGGCACTCTCGCTAAATCGGTCACGCCTATATTATCGCCGATCAAAATAGTATCTTGAGGATAATTGAGCATCTCTTCTTTTGAATGCGTCATGCCTTTTGAGATGCGCTTGCCTAAATCTCGAACATCCTGCGCACGTTCGGCGAGATAAACATCATCCATCGAATCAAATATTTCGGCATGCGTCTCTATGGAGTTTCTCCATGCCATTGGAGCCCACAGCCCATCTTCGATACCTTTTATGGTTTCTTCAATTAATGGTCCATTTTGCAACATTTGAATATAAACCGTAAATAAAGCTACTTCGGCTTCAGGTAAAGACTCGCGCATAATGTCAGCTTGTTCACTTAATTCAGCAATAACGGCATCGATTGCTTCATTAAAAACACGCGTTTCAACATCGACGCCACGTGATTTTTTTTGTTGGCTTGCACTGATGTAATGATTTTCAAACAGCAGCACCGCGTTACCAATACTAATGCCGGGAGAACCCGAAGAGCCTATTAAATCAATAGAACCTCTAGATGTATTTAATTGCTGCTGTAAATCACCAGAATTTTTTGCCTGTAAAATGGCATTAGAGAGTCGACTTGCTAGCGTGGTTAAAAAAGCTTCGTGCTCATCGGTAAATTGGCCTAGTTTTTTTTGTACGACGATAACGCCAAGGACACGGCCATGCTCAACTATTGGCACGCCTAAAAATGCTAGGCAATCTTCTTCTACAATTTTTTCGACGGCCAAAAACTGCTTATGAAGGGGCGCATCAATGATATTTATTGACTCCGAACGCTCTGCGATACGCCCAACTAACCCTTCACCAATTTTTAAACGTGCATGGTCAACAGCATCACGGGGGAAGCCTTTATTCGCTCTTAAAATTAAGTGTTTATGACCTTTGTCATCTTTTTGGACGATATAAACAGAGCAAACTTCGGCCTGTAAAACATCACTAACTCGGCTGACTATAAGCTCTAGCGCGCTCGATAAGTTTTTAGCCAGTTCAACTTCACGAACTATCTTTTTTAAAATTTGAACCGTCGATTTCATTATTTAACTGGCTTGAACCGGTAAAAACTTTTGTAACTCATTAAGTGCGCACTGATAAGCTCGTCGCTTAAAGCTCACCACTTGTTGACAAGGCAACCAATAATCAACCCATTTCCAGTCGTCAAACTCTGGTTTTTTACTCGCTGCTAAATCAACACTTGTCTCTTTGCTTTGCAACTGCAACAAAAACCACTTTTGTTTTTGGCCTATACAGACTGGTGAGGTATTGTGACGAATCATGCGCTTAGGTATTTTGTAGCGATACCAAGTTTCAGTTTCTTTAATTAAAGTCACGTGCTCTGCTTTTAAGCCCGTTTCTTCCCATAGCTCACGATACATTGCTTGCGTTGTATCTTCATTGGCATCGACCCCACCTTGCGGAAATTGCCATGCATCTTGTTTTAGCCTTTTCGCCCACATAACCTGGCTTTTATCATTGCATATTATGATGCCAACATTAGCTCGGTAACCATCAATATCAATCACTTAGATATCTCTCTTAAATTAGTTTATCATCCTATTTTTACACACTTTTACACATTTCACTATGACACTAGCCATTTTTGACTTAGATCACACTTTAATTAATGAAGATAGCGACTATTTATGGGGTAAATACCTTGTCGACCACGAAATTGTCGAACCAGATTATTATAAAAAGAAAAACGAACAATTTTATGAAGATTACCAAACAGGTACTTTAGACATTGAAAAATACCTAGATTTTTCATTAAGGCCATTAACCGAACATTCGATGGAACAACTTCATACTTGGCGGCAGCATTTTGTAGACACGGTTATCGAACCCGTTATTGCAAAAAAAACCCCTGAGCTCATTCAAAAGCACAAAGATGAAGGCCACACGCTGATTATTGTGAGCGCTACCAACCGTTTTGTCACCGAACCCATTGCTAAGCTATTAGGCATTCAAAACTTACTGTCAACCGAACCAGAAGTTATTAACCAACAATACACTGGGAAATACATCGGCATACCTACGTTTAAGGAAGGTAAAATAGAAGCGCTTAATGAATGGATGACTAAGACGGGTAATAATTTAGAAGGCAGCTATTTTTATAGTGACTCTATTAATGATTTACCATTATTAGAGTTAGTATCACATGCTATTGTTGTTAACCCAGATGATCGTTTAAATGCAATTGCACTAAAAAATAATTGGCAACACATGGATTTAAATAGCTAGCCCTCTTTCTCAAAACACTGCAAAAAGAGTATTAAAGAGTTGCTAATACTGCTCTTCAAAATAAATAGCTCTTAATTCAAACTACCATCTGCATTTAAGCGCACAACGCACTTAACTTTTGTCGACCACTTTCTCTGTTAATTTAATGAGCTTACCTCATCGTATAACACTTTAAAGTCAGATAGCATCGTCTAAAGGGACAAAGTTCCTAGTTGCGATAAGCCTGTATTGGTACTTTAGTATACCCATAGTTAGGAACTATTTGCGTATGGTATAGCCTGTCAAATTTTAATTATATCAAATGGAAAACAGGTGAGTTTAAATGAATAATTGGAAATCGAACGACATTTTAATATTTAAACAGCTTTGTGTCTGTTTTGTCCTTTTTTTATTCGCCCCGATCACTCAAGCGGCGTTCGACGGGTCAGCGCCCGTTGTTGACATTTACATACTTTCAACGTTATCAGATACGCAGAATAGGTAACGAGCATGGATTTTCTAAGGTTTGTTTTATT
>CAYZQE010000052.1:0-15105 GCA_964480635.1 uncultured Gammaproteobacteria bacterium
TGGTTGGCGCACCAAAACTCTTTTCTAATACAACATTACGTCCTTTTGGGCCTAATGTTACTTTGACAGCGTTAGCTAAAATATTAACGCCGTTGACCATGCGAGCTCTCGCATCATCACCAAATCTTACTTCTTTTGCACTCATTTGAATTCTTTCCTAAATTATTTTATTAAGCATTTGCCAATGGCAAAACTTTTTATCTATCAGACTTATTGATCAAACTTACTTATCAAGCTTATTTATCAAAAATGGCCATGATATCGTCTTCACGCATGATCAATAGGTCTTCACCATCAATCTTTACTTCTGTGCCTGAGAACTTACCAAATAAAACTTGATCACCCACTTTAACATCTAATGCTTTAACATCACCTGAGTCAGTAATTTTACCATTACCTATGGCTAAAACTTCACCGCGGCTTGGTTTTTCAGTTGCTGAATCGGGTATAACAATACCACTCGCAGTAGTTCGCTCTTCTTCAGTACGTTTGATGACAACACGGTCATGCAATGGACGCATATTCATTGAGTATTCTCCTAATTAATATATTTGTTAAATGTGATTTTAAATTTTGCCACTCAGAATGTTAGCACTCTAAGCAAGGGAGTGCTAATCATAGTCGGCAAAACTAATACGTCAAGATAAATAGGGATAAGTATTGAGGTTTCAAGTTAAGTGCTATGAGTTTTTCTTTAAAATATTCTATAAACTCATTTTCAGGTAAGGGTTTACTGTCGTAATAGCCTTGAATATCGGGGCAGCCAGCAGAGACTAGAAAATCATATTGAGCTTTCGTTTAGACGCCTTTTGCCAATCGTTCACCTACTTATTATTATGCGCATAAAAGCAATGAAAGCATTATTCCTATACTTAAAAAAGCGTTAGAAGAATCACATACTGAAGATTATTGGAAATACTTAATCATCTTCTTTATGATATTTAACACCTTCTATAATATCCCCTTTTCTTGTCTGTTCTGACTGTTGATTAAAAGGGTCAGTTGACTGAGGGTTCATTTTTGAATGCATTTGTTTTTTTAATTTCTCAGCAATTTTAACGGCAAAAAGAATAACCATCGCTTTTCGTGTTTGAGGTATAAGCAATAAAAAACCAATAAAATCTGTAAAAAACCCGGGTGTTAATAAAAAGGCGCCCGCAATTAATAAAGCAATGCCCTCAACCATTTCACCTGCGGGTATTGTCCCCGATTGCATTTTTTGCTGAGCCTTCATTAAAGTAGATAAACCTTGCTGCTTTAAGAGCCTGACCCCGATCACAGCGGTTAAAACAACTAATAAGACTGTCCACAAGGCGCCTATTTGTTCGCCCACTTGTATTAAAAAATAAATTTCAACGACTGGAATAACAAGAAAAATTAACGCAACGAATGGGTACATTTTTAAATAACTTTAATTATGGTTTATTAAAGATAAAGACTAACATTAAAGTATCAAGCACAACATTAAAATAGCACTTAGTGAATTCAGATAAAAACTATTGAATAACCATTATTCAATTAGGAAAGTATTAATATGTTTTAATTTCTGAACAAATTTAAGATTTTATACTCTGTATAAGGTGTTAATGGAACCAAACAAATTTTTTAGCCTTTTCGCACTATTTTAGTGTCAATAAAGCCGTCATAATTAATGCACCTCATTAACATTTAATTTACAATAGCTAACTTACAATTAAAGCAATATCAAAACAAAGGTTTAATTAATGATTAACTCTCTTTCTTCTTTCAGCTTCAAAATATTATCGGTTTTAATTTTTTGTTTCAGCTTTTCAACAACCCTCCATGCTAATCAGGATTTATTACCCCCTGAACAAGCTTTTGTTTTAACAGCATGGATCGATAATGATCGTGTCATTGCTAAATTTGATATTGCAGACAAATACTATTTATATAGAGATTCTTTTTCATTTACCTTAGACACCGATGGCGTTGAATTTGGTACGCCTACAGCAACAGAAGGTAAGCTTATAAATGATGAGTTTTTTGGCGAAGTAGAAGTTTATCGTCATACCGCTCAAGTCACCTTGCCCATTATTTATAATGGCTTGATAAAACCCAGTGAAATCATCATTAAAACATCCATGCAAGGATGTGCTGACATAGGAGTTTGCTACCCTCCTTTGTATCAAAAATTAACGATGAAAACAGACTCTAGTGCTGTTGTATCACCTGTTGTCTATCAATTTAAACCAGAGCCAAAGAAAAACAGCATAGCGACTGATAGTTTACAGTCTATGGATGATATTTTAGCTCAATTAACGAATACACTTAATGGTCAAAACGCTAGTAAAGCCGTTGAAGCGGTTAAAGAAAAAGTAACACCCATTATTGAGCCCATAAAATCAGCTCTTCAAAGCGAACCCAAACCAGAAAAAACATTGGATTCAATTAACCCATTAGGTTTACTTCAATCTTTTGGTGATTCATTGGGTTTAACTGCTGATGCAGGGATCCCTTCGCCTGACAAAGCCTTTCAACTCTCGGCTACGTTAGATGAAAATTTTATTATTCAAACTAACATTGATATTTATCCGACTACTTATCTTTATAAGGATAAGATAAAAGTTGACATCGTCGATGGCAATGGCCATGAAATAAGCGCTATTAGTCTGCCCAAAGGCTATCCAAAACATGATGAATTTTTTGGCGATATCGTTGTTTTTCTTGACCAAGTTAAAACATCAATTCCTGTTATTTCTGGCGTCAACGCCACCAGTCAATATGTTATCCGTTATGGTTACCAAGGTTGTGTTGAAGATAAAATTTGCTACCCGCCAATCAATAAATATTTGCTGGTAGATCTTGATACAAAAATCATCACAATTTCAGATGAACAGCCAGAAATTAAGCAGGCACTATTGGCTACTCCTGCTGTTGAAAACACAAGTTCAATTGACCCAATGGCTTTATTACAGTCTTTTGGTGATGTTTTAGGTGGCTTAACTGGAGAGGTTGAAATTCCTGCTCCCGACGATGCCTTTAAGCTCAGTGCAACCATAGATAACAATAATATTGTACACACTCATATTGAGATTTATGCCAACACCTATCTATATAAAGATAAAATCGACATTAAACTCATTGATGGCAACGGACATGAAACTGGGGCAGTCGCACTACCAGAAGGTGATCGGAAAACAGATGAGTTTTTTGGTGATATTGTTGCATATTACGACAAACTTAAAATATCAATTCCTATCATCACTGAGTTAAATGCAAGCAGCCAACTCGTGATAAGTTATGGTTATCAAGGCTGTGTAGAAGATAAAATTTGCTACCCGCCTACTACCAAATATCTATTAATTGATCTCAACGAGAAGACCGTCTCTATTTCTGATACGCAACCCAAGATTAATAATATAGTTTCAACTTCAGCCAGTTCTGTTGAAACGATTAATGCGGCTTATGCTCCAGACCAACAAAATTACGCAAAAACAAGTCAATCAGTCAATCTAAGCACTCCGTCAAGCTCTACTATTGATAATGATGAAACTGAGCAAGGTCGCTTTGCCAGTATTATCGCTAGCGGTAACCTAGTGATCATTATTGGCTCATTTTTCTTAGCAGGTCTATTGCTTACCTTTACCCCTTGTGTATTCCCAATGATTCCCATTATTTCGGGCATAATTGCGGGTCAAGGAGACAATATAACCACTAAAAAAGCGTTCATCTTGTCCCTAGTTTATGTGTTAGCAATGGCTAGTACCTATGCTGTAGCTGGTTTTGTAGTCGGCCGATTTGGGGCGGAATATAATATTCAAGCATGGATGCAAGACCCCGTTATACTCAGTGTTTTCGCGGGTATTTTTGTTTTATTGTCACTCTCTATGTTTGGCTTTTACGATATTCAAATGCCTGGATTTATTCAAGATCGCTTAACTAAATTTAGTAATAAACAAGAAGGTGGCAACTTATTTGGCGTAGGCATTATGGGTTCACTGTCGGCCTTAATTGTAGGGCCTTGTATTACCGCACCACTGGTTGGCGCACTATTGTTTATATCACAAACGGGTGACCCCAGTTTGGGGGCTCTCGCTTTATTTGCATTAGGCTTAGGTATGGGCTTACCCTTACTTATTATTGGAACATCGGCCGGTAAATTTTTGCCAAGGGCTGGCACGTGGATGGATACCGTTAAAGCCGTTTTTGGTGTGAGCTTATTAGCTGTTGCGATATGGATGCTTGATCGCTTCTTAGCATCAGAAATAACCATGAGCTTAGTCGCCCTATTACTTATTTTATCGGGTGTTTATATTACCTCTTCCCCCATTAAAGATGCCATCAGCGGGTGGAGCCGAATTGGTCGAGGTATTGGCTTTATCTTAACGCTTTACGGTTCGCTTTATTTAATAGGCATGGCAGCCGGCGGCAAGGATTTAATTCAACCTTTAAAAGGCATTATTAAAGTCAGCGGCGGTGGTTCTTCAGCAACGGCAGTAGCCTCTCACGTCGAGTTTGAGCAAATAAAGGGTATCCAAGGCTTAAAAGAGGCGCTGGCACGAAATAAGGGTAATATCGTTATGCTAGATTTTTATGCTGACTGGTGCATTTCATGTAAAGAGATGGAGAAATACGTTTTTACTAACCCTAAAGTATTAGCCGTATTAAAAGATGTAAAGCCTTTACAAGCCGATGTCACGCCAAATGACAGCTTAGACAAAAAGCTTATGTCATCTATTAACATCTACGGACCACCTGCTATTTTGTTTTTTAATAAAAATGGTATCGAAGTCCCAAATACTAGAGTGGTAGGAGAAATGTCTGCTGAAGAATTTACCGCCCACGTTACTAAAGTTCTTGCCAAAATTAATTAACGAAATGACTAAAAAAGACTTACAAGCCTATGTGTTGATAGCTATCATTTCAGCAGGTGCTGGAGTGGCAGCCTTTATGTATCAAAATGATGATACAACTCTGGCTGAATCCTCTCCAAAATTCACCATGAATAAACAGCCCGTCGGCTCGGTTATCCCTAATTTAGCGCTAACAGATACGTTACAAAAAAAGTCTAATCTCTATGATTACCAGTCTGAATATGTTTTGATTAACTTTTGGGCAACGTGGTGTCCACCTTGTCGCCGAGAAATGCCCATCTTAAAAAAACTTGACCATGAGAATGACAATTTAAAAGTTCTTGGGTTTTCATATGATGTTGATTATGCCATTTTAGAGTTTCAACAAAAAATTGGTATCGACTACCCGCTTTTTCTTAACAACCCTCAAAGCCTTCAATTGAATGCCTTATTTGGCAATCAAAGTGGCGGATTACCTTATACTGTTTTGCTTGATAAAGACCATAAAATAGTTATGGTGCATGCGGGAGAGATCACTGAAAAGCAGATATTAAAATACATTAAATAAATTTAACTCATATTTTCATAAAAAATCGTCAAAAAAGTAGCTAACGTCTTTGAAACAGCCGACAATTAACGTAAACTCTGTTTATCGTTCATTATTTAGCTGGCATCGACACGTTTATGCGCAACATATTAATTATTCATGGCCCTAACCTCAATTTATTGGGTACACGTGAACCTAGCCATTACGGTTTAAAGACGCTTGAAGATATTAATACTCAGCTGATTCAAAAAGGCTCCGAACACAATATTAACATTCAAACTTTTCAATCGAACCATGAAGGTGACATTGTTGATAAAATTCATCAGGCAAGCAAAGATAATATAAACTCGATTATCATTAATCCCGCCGCTTTCACCCATACCAGTGTTGCTATTCGAGATGCGTTACTGGCTACAAAAATTTTATTTATAGAAGTACACCTCTCTAACGTACATGCGCGAGAAGAATTTAGAAAAAAATCTTATTTTTCTGATGTCGCAGAAGGTGTCATTAGCGGATTTGGTGCCAACAGTTATTTACTGGCATTAGACGCACTTATTAGCAAACAATAAATTAACTCAGAGGCTCCATAATGGACATCCGAAAAATAAAAAAACTCATTGAATTAGTTGAAGAGTCTGGCATTGCCGAACTAGAAATAAACGAAGGTGAAGAGTCAGTTAGAATCTGCCGTTACTCACCCGCACCTATGGCAGCCGCTCCACAAATTTTGGCTGCTGCACCGGCTGCAATCGCAGCACCTACTGCTGCTGAACCAGCAGAGCCTGCTCCAACCGTGATGACAGGTCATCAAGTGAAATCGCCCATGGTTGGCACGTACTATTCTGCTGCATCACCTACATCGGGGCCTTTTATTAGCATTGGTCAAAAAATTAATGAGGGTGATACCTTATGTATTATCGAAGCGATGAAAATGATGAACCAAATTAACGCTGATAAAAGTGGTGTTATAAAGAGTATTGAATGTGAAAATGGTCAACCTGTCGAATTCGATCAAGTCTTAGTCGTTATTGAATAATTGCTATGCCATTATTAGATAAAATTGTCATCGCAAATCGCGGTGAAATAGCCCTACGCATAATGCGCGCCTGTCGCGAGCTAGGAATTAAAACTGTTGCCATACATTCAAGTGCTGACCGTGATTTAAAGCACGTTAGATTATCTGATGAATCTATTTGTATCGGGCCGCCTGCTTCATTAGACAGTTATTTAAAAATTCCCGCTATTATCAGCGCAGCAGAACTGACTAATGCTTCTGGTATTCACCCAGGTTATGGTTTTTTATCAGAAAATGCAGAATTTGCTGACCAAGTTGAAAAAAGTGGATTTACCTTTATAGGCCCCAGCGCAGAATCAATTCGCACCATGGGTGATAAGGTAGAAGCCATTAAAGCAATGAAAAAGGCTGGCGTGCCGACAGTACCTGGTTCTGATGGTGAACTCGGTGATGATAATGAAACCAATATGAAAATAGCTAAACGAATTGGCTATCCGATTATTATTAAAGCATCGGGCGGTGGCGGTGGTCGTGGCATGCGTGTTGTTCATGCCGAAGGCAGCTTAATTAGCTCTATTCAGTTAACCAAAACTGAAGCGGGCTCTTTCTTTGGAAATGATGCTGTTTACATGGAAAAATACCTCGGCACACCTCGACACATCGAAATTCAAGTACTAGCAGATAAGCATGGCAATGCAGTACATTTGGGCGAACGCGATTGCTCTATGCAACGTCGTCATCAAAAAGTGGTCGAAGAAGCACCTGCCCTTGGGGTTACGGAAGAACAACGCAAATTAATTGGTGAACGCTGTGCTCGTGCCTGTGAAAAAATGGGCTATGTCGGTGCTGGCACGTTTGAATTTTTATATGAAAATGGCGAGTTTTATTTCATTGAAATGAATACTCGAGTTCAAGTAGAACACCCTGTGACAGAAATGGTGACAGGTGTCGACATCATTAAAGAACAACTGTCTATTGCATCAGGCAATCCACTGTCTTTTTCGCAAAATGATATTAAAGTTTGCGGTCATGCTATTGAATGTCGCATTAATGCAGAGGACTCTAAAACATTCATCCCGTCACCTGGTACGATTGGTTTGTATCATGCACCTGGAGGGCCTGGTATTCGCATGGATTCTCATATCTACACGGGTTATACCGTGCCACCTCACTATGACTCTATGATTGGTAAATTAATTGCTTTTGGTAATACCAGAGAAACAGCTATAGCTCGCATGAAAGGTGCTTTGTCAGAAATTGTTATTGATGGCATTAATACCAATATTGAGCTTCAAAAAGATATCATCAATGATGGTAATTTTGCTATCGGTGAAACTAATATTCACTACCTTGAAAAGAAACTCGGCTTAGACAAATAACATAATTTAATATGGCATGGTGGCAATTAACAGTTCATGCAAGCACGGCTGAAATCGACATGGTCGAAGAGGCACTGCTTGCACTTGGCGCACAAGCTATCACACTAGCTGATGCGCTTGATGAACCTATTTATGAACCCTTACCTGGTCACTCACCCGTTTGGTCTCAGTCTTTAGTCACTGGCCTATTTGATCAAACCCAACGCTTAGAAACTCTTTATGATCAATTGGTCATGCTGCTTCCAAGTCATTTAGCCGCGACCATTAAGCAACAGCTACTTGAAGATCAAGTATGGGAACGAACTTATTTAGACTATTTTAAGCCCACCGTTTTCGGTAATAATTTATGGATTATCCCTAGTTGGCATAAACCTGTCGATGATAATGCTACCAATATCACGTTAGACCCTGGTTTAGCGTTTGGTACAGGCTCTCACCCAACGACTGCATTGTGCCTAGAGTGGTTAGATCAAAATCCCCCGGCTCATAAAACCGTCATAGACTTTGGTTGTGGCTCAGGAATTTTAGGTATAGCGGCTCTTTTACTTGGTGCAAAAAGCGTGGTATTTACAGATATAGACCCACAGGCTTTGGATGCCACTATTATTAATACGCAAAGAAATAATCTAGATGAGTCCTTGTTTGAGCTTAAATTACCCCCTGAAATGGGTTCTATTCCAGTTGATTTCTTAGTTGCAAATATTTTATCCGGCCCACTGGTCGAACTTGAAGAGCACTTAGCCAGCCTTGTAAAAGTTAATGGGCATATTCTATTATCAGGTATATTGCCAGAACAAATTGATGACATCATGACAGCATATAGCCAACATTTTCATTGTCTGATAACAACCGTTAAGGACAACTGGGTAAGAATAACTGGGCAACGAAAATAATGATGTCTGACCAATCCAAAAACGAAGCTTTAAAAACCACTTGTACCGAATGTAACAGTTCATTTCAATTAAATTTATCTCAATTATTAGCTGCTGATGGTCGTGTGAGATGCAGTCAATGTCATGAAATATTTGATGCTAATATTTGTTTAATTCGTAACCATAAAAGTGGCGAAGAACATTCCATTCAAACAACTCAGCAAACAGAATTAGATATTTATGATGAATTAGCTGAAGATGCTCAAGCTGTTTCGTTGACAGATGCCATGCATGGTAATGATTCTAATTCAACTTCAACAAATATGGCTAACATGTATTGGCCTATTGGGATTTTGTTATTAATAGCGATTGGATTAGTACAATGGATTTATTATGATCGCTTACAATTAATAAAAAACCCCGATAAACAAAGTATTGTTCTAACACTTTGCTCCATTATTCCATGTGATACGTCTCAATTCAAAAGTACCCACCAATTCACACTCATCGAACGCAATATCTTTACCCACCCTACACGTGCCAATGCTTTATTAATAAGCGGGTCATTTATTAACGAAGCCCCATTTACACAAAAAGCACCGTCCTTAAAAATTAGCCTCTTTAATCTAAATGGAAACATCATTGCTCAACGTTTATTTTTGCCAATAGAATATCAACAAGGCGGTAAACCTTTAGGTAAAATTGCCCCAGGCGAAAGCATTCACTTCAAATTAGAAGTTGAAGACCCTGACACGGTCACCATTACCTATGAGTTCGACTTTTTATAAGCTATGTTTAACATAGGGCCTTATCAATTTGAGGGGTATACCGCTTTAGCACCTATGGCAGGTGTAACAGATCGCCCTTTTAGACAAATGTGCCGTACTCTTGGTGCCAGCATGACCGTTAGCGAAATGATTAGCAGTAAAGCTGAACTTCGTCACACACGAAAATCGCAATTACGTATGAATCACTACAATGAGCCAGAACCTATCATCGTGCAAATTGCTGGTACAGACCCTCACGTAATGGCTGAGGCCGCCTTATATCAAATTCAACATGGTGCCCACATTATTGATATCAATATGGGTTGCCCTGCTAAAAAAGTGTGTAAAGTTGATGCAGGGTCTGCATTACTGAGAGATGAAGCTAAGGTTGAAAAAATATTATTAGCGGTCGTCGAAGCTTCGACCGTTCCTGTTACTTTAAAAACACGTTTAGGCTGGGATAGCGAACATAAAAATATAAAACGAATTGCACAAATTGCAGAAAACTCAGGCATTCAAGCACTATCAATACATGGCCGAACAAGGCATCAAAAATACACGGGTATGGCGAGTTACGAGCTCATAAAAGATGTCAAAAAACAAATTAATATCCCTGTTTTTGCCAATGGTGACATTGATAACCCTAAAAAAGCTCAACAGGTCATGGACTTCACAGGTTGTGATGCTATTATGGTGGGCAGAGCTGCTCAACAAAAGCCGTGGATCTTTCAAGCATTTAATGCTTTTTTAGAACACCAAAAAAAATTACAAGAGCCTAGCTTAAAGCAACAACAACATTGGTTACTTGCCCACTTAGAAAATTTATATCAATTTTATGGTGATGTTCAAGGTACCCGAATCGCGCGTAAACATATTAATTGGCAGAGAAGTAACGATCCTATGTTTGTAGAATTTAAAAATGACATTATGAAAACAGAAGATGCATTAGAACAGTATCGTCTTGTTAAACAATATTATGAGCATTTAATTCACGTTACGCTATTGGATCCATCTTAATGCCTGACGTTACAGAATCCAAAACATTAAGCCAAGTTGTTGAAAAATCAATTATCGAATATCTTGATAATCTGGATGGTGTTGCCCCTGCTAACTTGTATGATCTTGTCCTTAATCAAATTGAAAAACCATTAATTAAAACAGTTTTAATACACAGCAAAAACAATCAATCTAAAGCCGCATTATTTCTTGGCATTAGCCGCAGCACCCTAAGAAAAAAAATCTCTAAATTAGAACTATAATTTTCTTGTTAGATTAATATAATAAGCCCCTTTTTCATTTAAGGCTTTCTATGAATACAATCAAACGTGCATTAATTAGTGTTTCTGATAAAACAGGCATTGTCGATTTTGCTAAATCCTTACATAAAAAAAATATAGAACTCCTCTCTACCGGTGGAACGGCCAAAATGATTGCCGAGGCCGGTATTCCTGTCATTGAAGTCTCTGACTTTACAGGGTTTCCTGAAATGATGGCTGGCAGAGTTAAAACCTTACACCCTAAAATTCATGGCGGCATATTAGCGCGTCGTGGCATTGATGAAGCGGTTATGAAACAGCATGACATTAAAGCAATTGATCTCGTTATTATTAATCTTTACCCGTTTCAAGAAACGGTCGCTAATCCAGACTGCTCCTTAGAAGATGCTATCGAAAATATTGATATTGGTGGTCCAGCAATGGTTCGTGCCGCTGCTAAAAACTATGAAAGTGTGAGTATTGTTGTTGACCCAGCAGACTATGTAACAGTGTTAACCGAAATGGATGCCGAAAACTCAGCAGTCACCCATAAAACACGTTTTTCACTGGCCATTAAAGCCTATGAACATACTGCTCAATATGATGGTGCTATTGCTAATTACTTCGGGAAAATGGTGCAAAATGAGGAGGACAAACTTTTTCCTCGTACTTTTAACATGCAGTTCCAACATAAACAATCAATGCGTTATGGTGAAAACCCGCATCAAAATGCAGCCTTTTATGTTGATAATTCAACTGATGTTTCTATTGCAACAGCAATACAGCTACAAGGTAAGGCACTGTCGTATAACAACATTGGTGATACCGATGCGGCATTAGAATGTGTTAAACAATTTGATCAACCTGCCTGCGTTATTGTGAAACATGCTAACCCGTGTGGCGTCTCAATTAATGACTCTATTTTAGAAGCGTACAATAAAGCCTATTCTACTGACCCAGAATCATCCTTTGGAGGCATCATTGCGTTTAATCGTGAGCTTGATGCCGTCACGGCTCAAGCTATTATTGACCGCCAATTTGTTGAAGTAATCATTGCCCCTTCGGTCACTGATGAAGCCAACAAAATTGTCTCTACCAAAAAGAATGTGCGTTTATTAAGTTGCGGTGAATTTAATGCAGCAACACCACGATTAGACTTCAAACGTGTTAATGGTGGTTTATTAGTACAAGATAGTGATGCAGAACTTTATAATGAGCTTGAAGTCGTCACTAAAGCTCAACCGACTAAGCAGCAAATGGACGATCTATTATTTGCATGGAAAGTCTCTAAATTTGTAAAATCAAATGCCATCGTCTATGCCAATAACAACATGACTATTGGAGTCGGTGCAGGTCAAATGTCTCGTATTAATAGCGCTCGTATTGCGGGCATTAAAGCCGAACATGCCAATTTAACGGTAGAAGGCTCTGTCATGGCATCTGATGCTTTCTTCCCCTTTAGAGACGGTATCGACGCCGCTAATGACGCGGGTATAAAAGCAGTTATTCAACCCGGTGGCTCTATGCGAGATCAAGAGGTCATTGATGCTGCCAATGAACATGGCATGGCAATGGTGTTTACTAAAATGCGTCACTTCCGTCACTAGACAATAGGTTCAATATGAAAATTTTAATTATAGGCGGCGGCGGCAGAGAACATGCTCTGGCGTGGAAAGCCGCCCAATCAAGCCAAGTGACAGAAGTCTTCGTGGCTCCTGGCAATGCAGGGACTGCTACCGAAGATAAACTCACTAACGTCAGCATCTCAGCAGAAGATAACCAAGCGCTCTTAGCCTTTGCGCTTAAAGAGTCAATAGAATTGACTATTGTTGGCCCTGAAGCACCTTTGGTCACTGGTATTGTTGATTTATTTCAACAACACAACTTAAATATTTTTGGCCCCAGTCAAGCTGCGGCTCAATTAGAAGGTTCAAAAACCTTTACTAAAGATTTTTTAGCGCGGCATAATATCCCCTCTGCCGCTTATGAAAGCTTTACTGACCCCGATAAAGCCTGTGCTTATTTAGATCAAGTTGGTGTCCCTATCGTCATTAAAGCCGACGGTTTAGCTGCAGGCAAAGGCGTTATTTTGGCTCATGACCTTAATGTCGCGAAAGACACGGTTAAAGACATGCTGTCTGGCAACTCATTTGGCGAAGCGGGTAGCCGAGTTGTTATTGAAGAGTTTTTATATGGTGAGGAAGCGAGCTTTATTTGTATGGTTGATGGCAATAATGTATTGCCCATGGCTAGTTCACAAGACCACAAAGCCAGAGATAACGGCGACAAAGGCCCTAACACCGGTGGTATGGGTGCTTATTCCCCTGCTCCAATTTTAACGCCTGAAATTGAACAGCAAGTCATGCAACAAGTCATTTACCCAACTGTTAAAGGTATGAAGGCAGAAGATAATGTTTATACTGGATTTTTATATGCGGGTTTAATGATCTCTCCTAATGGTGAGCTAAAAGTGCTTGAATATAATTGCCGTTTTGGTGACCCTGAAACACAACCTATTATGATGAGACTAGAGTCTGATCTCGTTGAACACTGCATGGCATCAATACACGGTAAGCTAGACACTCAAACAGCAAAGTGGTCAGATAAAGTGTCTTTAGGTGTTGTACTAGCCGCAGGTGGCTACCCCTTTGATTATAACAAAGGAGATGTCATTCACGGCATACCGACAGCTCAACCCTTAGCTAAAACATTTCATGCAGGCACTGGCATTAATAAAGATAACGACATAGTGACGCAAGGTGGGCGTGTTCTATGCTGTGTTGTTTTAGCCGATTCAATTGCAGATGCTCAAAAAGCAGCCTATGATTTAGCCTCAAAAATTGATTGGAAAGACATGTATAAACGTGATGATATAGGCTTTAAAGCACTTTAAAACGGTATTATGCATAATAAAACCTTAAGGTTTAGTTTAAAGATCCCCTCTTCTAAAATGCTGCAATTTTATGAAGGGCATGCGAAAAACCTTGTGGTTACTTTAAACAATGGTCAAACGGTACAACTACCGCTAATTAATTTTCGCCCCTTTGTTACTGACTTAGGGCTTTATGGTGAGTTTGAAGTTGTCTTCACTCAAGAGTTTAAACTGGTTTCACTGCATAAACTAAAACAGGTTTAACCTCGCGGGTGATGCTCTTTATGTATTGATTTTAAGCGTTCATTAGCAACATGAGTATAAATTTGGGTTGTCGAGAGACTGCTATGACCTAACAACATTTGCACCGTGCGTAAATCAGCACCATGATTGATTAAATGGGTGGCAAACGCATGGCGTAAAGAATGTGGTGTATAGCTAGTTTTAATGCCAGAGATTAATAAATATTTTTTAATCATTTGCCAAAAAGCTTGTCTTGTCATGCCTTGCCCTCGGCTTGATAAAAACACGGCATCTGTTTTAACCGTTGGTTTTTGTAAATCTGCTCTTAAATACTTAATAAAATAGGCCAATGCATCGTGGGCTTCTTCACCCATCGGCACAAGACGTTCTTTACTGCCCTTGCCCATCACTTTAATCACTCCTTGATTAAAGCTTATTTGGTTTAAATGTAAGCCCACTAATTCACTCACTCTTAAACCCGAAGAATACATAAGTTCCAACATGGCTTTATCTCTATATCCAAACGCACTATCTAAAATGGGTGCAGACAAAAGATGATCTATTTCTTGCTCTGAAAGTGTCGCAGGAAGTGATTGAAATATTTTGGGTGGTGCAATGAGGTCAACAGGATTATCTTCTCGCGCAGATGTTTTTAATAAGTGCCAAAAATATTGTTTTAATGATGATAGCAAACGCGCATTAGAACGAGCCGAATATTTAAGTTTAAAACGCTTGGCGAGATAAGCTTGAATATCACCTTGTGATGCATCATTTAGGTTTACTGAATTATTTTGAAGCTCTATAGCAAATAACTTTATATCTTGTTGATAGGCTTCAAGCGTTAATGCTGACAAGCCTTTTTCTGACCAAATTGTATCTATAAAAGCTTCGATTTGTTGAATAGTGACTTGTTTCAGTTTATTTTGTGTCAAAGCTCACTCTTAATTAATTTAAAGTCAGGCGTTTATTCATTCTTCACGATATAATGCAGCCATGAGTACAAAAAACACAATCACACAAACAGCCCCTTTATACCGTCAATTATTCGCTATGTTTTATGATAGCTTATTAATTATTTCGATGTTATTCATTAGTACCGCCATTTTACTTGGCTTTAACGATGGCGAAGCCATTACGACTAACACTAGCCCGTTATATCCCGTGTTTTTATTGTTATTAATATTCACCTTTTATGCTTGGTTTTGGAAAAAAAGTGGCCAGACATTGGGCATGAAAGTGTGGAAAATAAAAATTATGCACGATGACGGCTATTTACCCAATTGGCAGCACTGCTATGTTCGCTTGTTCTTTTCCATACTTTCGATAGCACCGGCAGG
>CAYZQE010000052.1:15205-17325 GCA_964480635.1 uncultured Gammaproteobacteria bacterium
TGTATAATCGCTGTTTCGTTTTCAGCTAATTGCTGATAAATAGAGCTAAATTGTTGCTTTAATTGGCTGTCATCATCTTGTACTGATATGGCTTTCGCCCAATATAAAGCCACATAAAAATGACTGCCACGGCTGTCAATCTCCCCTACTTTACGTGATGGCGATTTATCATTACGTAAAAACAAGCTATTGGCCTCATTCAACGTTTTAGCTAACACAGCCACCTTATTATTAGCTGTTTTTAGCGCTAGATCTTCTAACGAAACGGCTAAGGCTAAAAATTCGCCCAGAGAATCCCAACGTAGGTGATTTTTTTCAGCCAGCTGCTGCACATGTTTTGGTGCAGACCCACCTGCCCCTGTTTCAAATAAACCACCACCTGCTAATAATGGGACAATAGAGAGCATTTTCGCACTGGTTCCTAGCTCTAAAATAGGGAATAAATCAGTTAAATAATCACGCAACACATTACCCGTAACAGAAATAGTATTGTCACCGTTTTTAACCCTATCTAAGGCATGATTAATAGCATCATCGGGGGCTAAAATCTGGATATCTAAACCTTCTGTTTCATGCCCTTTTAAGTATTCAGTCACTTTTTCTATCAAATTAGCATCGTGAGCACGATTTTTATCTAACCAAAATATAGCCGGTTGCCCCGTTACCGATGCGCGATTAACCGCCAACTTCACCCAATCTCTTATGGGTAAGTCTTTGGTTTGGCACATGCGCCATAAATCACCTTGTTCAACATCATGCTGCATTAATACTTCGCCCTTTTTATTCGTGACCTTAACCACGCCTTTGGCAGCTATTTCAAAGGTTTTATCGTGCGAGCCGTATTCTTCTGCTTTTTGAGCCATCAAGCCTACATTACTGACATTACCCATCGTTTTAACATCAAACGCACCGTGTTTTTTACAAAAATCAAACACTTGTTGATAAATCGTTGCATAACAACGATCAGGAATCATTGCCTTCGTATCTTGCAATTGATTATCTGCATTCCACATCTTGCCAGAAGCCCGTAACGCGGCAGGCATTGATGCATCAACAATAACATCACTAGGCACGTGCAAATTGGTAATGCCTTTATCAGAATTGACCATAGCAAGCGCTGGGCGAGTGTTATAAACGGCTTGAATATCAGCTTCAATTTGCTGCCGTTTATCTGCGTCTAATGTTGCTATCTTGGCATAAACATCACCCAAACCATGACGAGTGTTCACCCCTAACGTTTTAAACGTGTCTGCATGTTTAGCAAAAACATCTTTGTAATACACCTCAACCGCATACCCAAACATAATAGGGTCGGATACCTTCATCATAGTGGCTTTTAAATGAAGTGATAACAGCAAGCCTTGTTTTTTAGCCTCTTGCATCGATTGTTCAAAAAAATGTTTTAACTCAGAACAACTCATGACCGTTGCATCAATCACCTCAGCCGCCTGTAAGCTAACAGATTGTTTTAAAACGGTTGAAGAGCCATCGTCACCAAACCACTCTATACAAACATCATCTTGTTGTTTCAAAACCACGGATTGTTCGTTAGAAAAATAATCACCTTGCTGCATTGACGCCACATGAGACTGTGAATCTGATGACCACTCCCCCATAGAATGAGGGTGTGCTTGAGCGTATTCTTTAACGGGGTCTGCTACACGGCGGTCTGAATTACCTTCACGTAACACAGGATTAACGGCACTTCCTAATACGTTAGAATATTTAGATAAGGTTGCTTTAGCATCGTCACTTTTAGCCATTTCTGGATAATCAGGAATGTTATAGCCCTGATTTTGAAGCTCAGTAATCACCGCTTTTAATTGCGGAACTGATGCACTGATATTGGGTAGCTTAATAATATTTGCATCAGCTGTTTTAGCAATACTGCCAAGTTCGCTCAGAGCATCCTCAACCCTTTGGTCTTTATTCAAAACATTCGAAAACTGAGACAATACACGACTTGAAAGCGAAATATCTTTAGTCACAATCTTTATTTTTGCAGCGTTAGTAAACGCCTTAACAATGGGTAAAAAAGACCGCGTGGCTAAGGCAGGTGCCTCGTCTGTGAGCGTATAATAAATAATTGAGTCAGACATATTGATGCAGGTCATTATAAA
>CAYZQE010000053.1:0-17307 GCA_964480635.1 uncultured Gammaproteobacteria bacterium
CAGTTTTAGGGTGGTGTTTTTCACTTTGATGAGGCGCTTTAAATTGAGTCAGTAAATCGAATAAAAACTGAATAGCTCAGTCATTGGCTCAGTGGCAATTAGGGATTCAAGCTGACCTTAAGCCCAGCTTCTGTTAAGGTGCATTTTTGTTTTAACATGCTTAAATATTATGGCTGAAGAATCCACTACCCACTTTGGTTTTAAAGATGTTCCGACGGGTGACAAACAAGCGAAAGTAGCCGATGTGTTTCACTCAGTTGCCAGTAATTACGACATCATGAACGATGTGATGTCATTTGGCGTGCATCATCTATGGAAAAAGTACACCATGGGTATGACGGGGTTACGTGCTGGGCACAAGGTGCTAGATCTTGCTGGCGGCACGGGTGATTTGGCATTGAAACAAGCCAAAATAGTAGGTGATGATGGCTTGGTTGTTTTAGCCGATATTAATGCCGCCATGTTAGGCGAAGGCAGAGACCGTGTGATTAATAGCGGCATGATGAATATCATAAAAATCAATCAATGCAATGCTGAAATTTTACCTTTTGCCGATAACACATTCGACTGTATTACGATGGCTTTTGGCTTAAGAAATGTTACGGATAAAGATAAAGCGTTGGCGTCAATGATGCGCATTTTAAAACCAGGCGGTCGCTTATGTGTTTTAGAGTTTTCTAAGCCATTGTTTGAACCACTCGAAAAAATATACGATTTTTATTCATTTAAAATTTTACCTAAAATGGGCGAGCTGATTGCTAAAGATCGTGACAGCTATCAATATTTAGCCGAATCTATCCGTATGCACCCTGACCAAAATACCTTAAAAGAAATGATGTTAAACGCGGGTTTTGATGAAGTGGGTGTTTTTAATATGACGGGCGGCATAGTTGCTTTGCATAGAGCGTTTAAATATTAATGTTAGAACATTTACAAAATACGGCTCTTGGACTCGTCGAAATAGGCAGTAATCAGCTACTAAGAATGGATGGCGATGTGCTCGTTCATTGCGAGAAAATTACGGGCTGTTGCATTGCCATACACTTAAAAGATATCGATAAAACCTTATATTGCCAACCTGGTTCTTGGGGCGTCAATTTAAGTTTGGATAAGCCTAATAAAGAGATTGATGCCACGATTTCAGGTCGACTTATGGCGTTGGTTAATTTGTCGACCCAGCAAGACAAAATTGCCACTTCCATTAAAGAACGTGTTGAAATTACAGGTAATGCGCAAGTGGCACAGCAGTTTCAAAAGATTCTAGCTGAAATAGATATTGATTGGGAAGAGCAAATCGCTCAAATAACGGGTGATGTTATCGCCGTTAATATTACCCGAACGGCTCATAGTGTTCAAAACTGGTTAAAAAACAGCCTTGACTCATTCGTATTAAATAGTCGTGATTATGTACAGCATGAAGTGGGCATGACGCCTACTGAATATGAATTTTCTGACTTTAAACAGCACATAAGCCTTATTCGTGATGATGTTGAACGATTAGAAGCCAAACTAAACTACTTAGCGCAAAATAAAGGCGATAAAAACACATGATTCGTAATCTCTATCGCTTATCGGTTATCAACCTCACCTTAGCTAAGTTTGGTCTTGATGAAATCATATTGTCACTGAATATTCTTAGCCCTTTGCGTTTTATACGTTGGTTCAATCCCTATAACTGGTTTCGCACGCAAGAACACTCTCATGCCGTACGTTTGCGCTTGTGCATAGAGTCGTTAGGGCCTATTTTTATTAAGTTTGGGCAGATGTTATCAACACGCAGAGATTTAATTCCAGATGATATTGTGGATCAGCTTGAAGTGTTACTGGATAAGGTGCCTCCATTTCCTGTTGATCAAGCTAAAAAAATTATCGAAAAGCAATTGGGTAAGCCTGTTTCAGAGCTGTTTCAATCATTTGATGACACGGTGCTAGCATCGGCGTCTATTGCTCAAGTTCATTGCGCTGTGTTACATAGTGGCGAAGAGGTCGTAGTTAAGGTTGTTCGCCCTAACATTAAAAAAATCATTGAACGTGATATTGCATTATTAATGGTGTTAGCGAAGTTTGCCGATAAATATTGGTCCGGTGCTAAGCGCATTAAGCCAGTTAAGATTGTAGAAGAATTTGAAAAAACATTATATTACGAACTCGATTTAGTGCGTGAAGCCGCTAATGCCAGCGTGTTAAAGCGCAATTTTGAAGGCTCTGACGACCTTTATGTGCCGCAGGTACATTTAGATTATTGCCGCACCTCGGTGCTGGTGATTGAGCGCATAAATGGCATCCCTGTTTCAGACATTAATCAATTGAATGCTCATGGTGTTAACCTTGAGGTATTGTCAAAAAAAGGTGTCGATGTTTTTTTTACCCAAGTGTATCAGCACAATTTTTTTCATGCAGACATGCATCCGGGCAATATTTTTATAGACCCAACTGACCCTGAAAACCCAAAATATATAGCGGTAGATTTTGGCATTATGGGTTCTATGACCCAAACAGATCAGCGTTATTTGGCTGAAAATTTTGTCGCCTTTTTTAATCGAGATTACCGTCGAGTGGCAGAGCTGCATATTGATTCTGGCTGGGTAGATGCCGATACGCGAATAGATGATTTTGAGTCAGCCATTCGTTCGGTGTGTGAACCTTTATTTGAAAAGCCTTTAGCTGAAATTTCCTTTGCCTATATTTTGGTGCGTTTATTTGAAACAGCACGTGAATTTAATATGGAAATTCAGCCACAATTATTATTGTTGCAAAAAACATTTCTACACATCGAAGGTTTGGGCCGCCAGCTGTATCCGCAATTAAATTTATGGGATACCGCTAAACCTTATTTAGAGCGTTGGTTATCCGAGCAATTAGGGGTCAGGGCATTAATAAAGGGCTTTAAAAAGAATTTACCTTACATTGCCGAAAATCTACCCGAAATTCCGCAGTTGGCTTATATTGCACTCAAGAAAATCGCGCATAATGATTTAGAAATTAAATGGCGTTCAGATCAATTAGACGAGTTGCACAAAGAAGTTAAAAAATCTTCGAGTCGTTCCGTCTCAGCGATAACGGGCGGTAGTCTCTTAATTAGCGCCTCATTGATTGCGGGTTTAGATGGCATCAGCCCATTAATAGTCAATATTTATGGGGTTACTATGCCGATGGTGAGTTTGATATTGCTTGTTCCTGCTGTATGGTTGTTAATGCGTAGCTTTATAAAATAATTTCTAAGTTTTACTCTCTTCTCAAGTGAACTATCGATGCAGTAAGAGAGGTTTTAATGTCCGCTATGTCTTTATTTAGCAATAAAGTTAGTTTTAACTAAAGTAGATGTTGTCGCATTGTTAGCAACACGAGTAGTGCTTGGTTTATTAAGTTGGCGTGGGGGTCTGTCGTTAAGGCTCACTTTTTTACTCACAAAAGAGATATGTAAAATCTCTTCAACTGTTTTCCCTTTAAGCTTTTGGTCGGTAAGGCTGTTCGCTTCTGTAATAGAAATATCTGTGTGAAACTGTTGGTCTACTTGATAAATTGTTTTTAACGCTTGGTTAAATATGATTTGATTTTGAGGGTAAATACCTACCATCATCTGTTTAATGGATTGTTCTTTAGCTTGTTGAGAAGACGTGTCTAACGTGTCTTGACATGAGGCTGTTAGGGCTAAAATAGATGCAACAAATAAAACCTTAATACACATTCTCATTGAATAAATCGACCTGCTTGTTTATTAAACTTAGCTGAGTTTAGTCGGTTTTTGATGAGTAATCATAAATATTTTATATATTTTAAGCTATTTATGTGAATTGCTGCACAAATATATAATAAATAGCTTAAAACATCGAAAATTAAGGTTAATTATTGATTAACTTTTTAAGTGTTTTTACTTGAATGAGCACTTGTTCGGGAGCAGTACCACCCATGATATTTCTGGCTCGCACAGACCCTTCTAAAGTTAGAACATCAAAGACATCGTTTTCAATGCGGTTATCAAAGCCCTTCATTTCTTCTAAGCTGCAATCAGATAAATCTTTACCTTGCTCTATGCAATAGGCAACAGCTTTACCAACAACTTCATGGGCATCTCTAAAGGGTAAATCACGTTTAACCAAATAGTCGGCTAAGTCCGTTGCAGTGGCAAAGCCTTGCTTAGCGGATTGATACATCGCTTCTTTATTGGTTGTGATCATAGGCATCATGTCCGCAAAAGCGCGTAAACTTCCTTGGAGTGTTTCTAATGTATCAAATAAAGGCTCTTTGTCTTCTTGATTGTCTTTGTTGTAGGCTAATGGTTGTCCTTTCATTAAGGTTAATAGCGAAATTAAGTGGCCATTAACACGGCCTGTTTTGCCTCGAACTAGCTCAGGCACATCAGGGTTTTTCTTTTGCGGCATGATAGAAGAGCCGGTGCAATAACGGTCAGGTAAGGTAATAAATGAAAACTGAGCGCTTGACCATAAAACTAACTCTTCAGAAAAACGCGATAAATGGGTCATGATGATTGCGCCAACAGCACAGAATTCGATGGCAAAATCACGGTCACTGACAGCGTCTAAAGAGTTGCGAGAAGGTGCATCAAACTGTAATAAATTGGCGGTCATATTGCGATCTAAGGGATAAGATGTTCCCGCAAGGGCTGCGGCACCTAAAGGCATGATGTTCATGCGTTTTTGACAGTCAACTAAGCGACTGGTGTCGCGAATAAGCATTTCGCACCATGCCAGCATGTGATGACCAAAGGTAATGGGCTGTGCGACTTGTAGATGCGTAAAGCCCGGCAAGATGGTATCAAATTCACGTTCGGCCAAATCGATTAAGCCATTTTGTAAGTCATTTAATAGTTCGAGAAGGCCATTGATTTCGGCGCGTAAATACAGGCGAATATCGGTTGCTACTTGATCATTGCGCGAACGCCCCGTGTGCAATTTTTTCCCAGCATCGCCAATTAATGCGGTTAAACGTGCTTCGATATTCATGTGAACATCTTCTAGGCTTACTGACCATTCAAAGGTTTTTGATTTAATTTCTTCTCGAATTGTGGCTAGGCCATTTTCGATGTCTTTAAGCTCTTGGCTGCTTAAAATATTAATAGAGTGAAGCATGGCTGCATGAGCTAATGAGCCGTCAATATCAACAGAAGCTAAGCGTTGGTCAAAATCAACAGAAGCGGTAAAACGCTCTACAAATTCATCGGTAGGTTCTTGGAAGCGGCCGCCCCATAGTTTTTTGTCAGAATTTGACATACTTAGCTATACTCAATAATAAAAAGCGTATGCTTGCATTGCAGCTGGCTTATTTCAATAGATATATTTTAATAAATAAACAAAAATAAAATAATGGATCACAAAAAAAACCACTATTTACCCGATTTTTGCACCGCAGAGGTGGTGCTTAAATTGATTTTAATGGTCGAATTTACCGCGATAGTGTTTGCGATCTTAACCATTAGTGATTTTCAGGACATCTATAGTCGAACAGGTTTAATTTCATTGTTTATGCTTTTTATTGTGATTAGCAGTACAGCAAGCTTATGTTTATTAAATAAAGTGGGTGTTTTATCAAATCATTCGACAACGACAGCCATTACTTTAGGTGTTTTTAGCTTTTACACCATAACCTTTACGATATGGGTGTTTTTACAAGATTGGTTCGTGGTGTTTTTTGACGTGCCTGCTGACGATGTTTGGTTTGTCGTTGTGAAATTTGAAATTATAGCGCTTATTTGTATCAGCGTAGGGTTGCGCTATCTATTTGTGCGTTACGATTCAGAGCATCAACTCATAGTTCAAAATCAAGCGCGCTTAGAAGCCCTACAAGCTAGAATTAGACCCCATTTTTTGTTTAACAGCATGAACACTATCGCAAGCTTGGTGCATGATTCGCCTGACCAAGCAGAGCAAGCAACCATTAATTTATCACATTTATTTCGCGCTAGTCTCAGTGATGTTAGCCTGATTCCATTGCAGCAAGAAATCGAGCTGACTAAGGATTACATCGCTTTAGAGCATTTGCGTTTAGAAGAGCGTTTACAGATTGAGTGGCATTGCGTTGAAATAGCAAAAGACGTATTGATCCCGCCTTTAACTTTGCAACCTTTGGTCGAAAATGCAATCTACCATGGCATAGAACCCATGGTAAATGGAGGGAAAATAACGATACAGTCATTGTTAAAGGGAAAAATACTGATCATTAGTATTACCAACCCATTGCAAATAAACATTGAAAAAAAGAAGGGAAATCAAATGGCATTGAACAATATAAAAGAACGCTTAAGCATTGCTTTTAAAGGGAAGTCTGAATTTAAAATTTATCAAACAGATGAATTGTTTACAGTCGAAATTACGTTGCCCGTGAGTCAGCCATGAATGTTTTAATTGTCGATGATGAGGCTCCAGCGCGTAAACGCTTAATACGTTTAATTAATGATATGTCGGGTTTTAATGTTGTGGCTGAAGCCAAAAATGGTCAGCAAGCTATCGATATGTGTGCCGAGCATCAGCCTGAAATTGTTTTAATGGATATTCGTATGCCAGGTATTGATGGCATCGAAGCGGCAAGAACAATTAATGCTTTTGCGCAGCCCCCAGCCATTATTTATTGCACGGCGTATTCTGATCATGCTTTAAAGGCGTTTGAAACTCATGCTGTTGATTACTTGTTAAAGCCGGTTAATAAAGAACGTTTGTTTGAAGCATTAACGGCTACCACGTCATTGACGAAAGCTCAGACGAGACAAGATGCTGCCGTTAATGACATAAGTAGTGAACAGGCTAGGCAACATATTTGTGCGCGGGTTAGAGGCAACTTGGTGCTGGTGCCAATTGAAAATGTTTATTATTTTCAGGCCGACCAAAAATATGTGACCGTACGCCATAGCCAGGGTGAATTGTTAATAGAAGACACGTTGCTTAGCTTAGAAAAAGAATACAAAAACTTGTTTTTGCGCATTCATCGTAATGCTTTAGTGGCATTAGATAAAATTATAGGCTTAGAGAAAAAAGAAAATTCAACGTATGTGACTTTAAAACAAATTGATGAAACGATAGAAATAAGCCGAAGGCATTTGCCTTCGGTAAGAAAAGTCATTAAAAGCCTATAGTCTGATCGCTCACAACGTTTTATAATATGAGGCTCTCTTAACCTTTTTAGCAAGATTATTAACTATGACTAGCGCAACACATACGACGACATTAAAAACACTTAGAATCGCTACACGTAGTAGCCCTTTAGCTTTATGGCAGGCCGAGGATGTTAAAGAAAAATTATTGAAGCTTTATCCTGAGCTAAAAGTTGAGCTGGTTAAGATGACGACTAAAGGGGATAAGATTTTAGATGCACCGCTCGCGAAAATTGGTGGTAAGGGGCTATTTGTTAAAGAGCTTGAAATAGGTATTCTTGAAAATAGAGCTGATATAGCCGTGCATTCGATGAAAGATGTGCCAATGGCATTTCCAGAGGGCTTGGATTTGTTTTTGATTATGGAGCGAGAAGACCCTAGAGACGCATTTGTATCAAACACTTATGATAATTTAAGTGGCTTACCTGATGGCTCCATCGTTGGCACGTCGAGCTTGAGAAGGCAAACTCAGATTCGTGAAAAATACCCCAAGCTAATTATTAATTGGCTTCGAGGCAATGTGAATACGCGGTTAAAAAAATTAGATGATGGCGATTATGATGCCATTATTTTAGCATCAGCTGGTTTAATTCGATTGAAATTTGAAAGTCGAATCAAAGACTTTATTTCACCGGAAGATAGCTTGCCTGCGGCAGGCCAAGGAGCTGTTGGCATTGAATGTCGTGTGGGTGATGATGCAGTGCACCAATTACTTGAACCTTTACGCGATATTGATACCACCATTCGAGTGACCGCAGAACGTGCCATGAATATTCGTTTAAATGGTGGTTGCCAAGTGCCTATTGCAGGCTTTGCCTTATTAAAGAATGACCAGCTTCATGTGCGTGGATTAGTGGGTGAACCCGATGGTTCTGTTGTATTACGTGCAGAAGTTAATGGGCATAAGGATGAGGCAGAGCAGTTAGGTATCGACTTAGCCGACCAACTTTTGGCCTTAGGCGCTGATAAAATTTTAGCTAAAATTCAGTTAGATGCTTAAGGAGCCTCTTAACGGCCTCAATGTTTTGATTACTAGACCGGCTCATCAAGCAGGTCATTTAACGCAAAAAATAATAACGCTAGGTGCCAAGGCTTTAGGTTTTCCAACCATAGAAATTAGTCGATCAGAGCATTGCCAAGAAACACGTCAAATAAATAAAACCATAGGGCAATACGATATAGCCTTGTTTGTTAGCCAAAATGCTGTGCAGTATGCGTTTCAGTTTATTGATCACTCTAAGTGGCCTGAAGCTTTAAAAATAGGGGTTATTGGCAAAGGCTCTGCTGATTGTTTACAGCAATTTTCCTTACAGTCTATGGCGATGCCAAATCAGACTTATAATAGCGAAGGGCTATTAAATTCTGAATTGTTGCATCATGTGAAAGATAAAAAGATTATTATATTTCGCGGGCAAGCTGGGCGTAATTTATTAGGTGATACGTTGATAGAACGAGGCGCAGATATTGATTATTGTGAAGTTTATCATCGAGGCATTCCAGCAGTTTCATCAAATGAATATGCTCATATTTTTAAAAATAAACCAGATATTGCTATTTTCACCAGTAGCGAAGGATTGTTGCATGCTTTCAAAATGCTTAAGCCTGAACATGCAAAAACAATATTACAAACACCTTGGCTATTGATTAGCGAAAGAATGAAAAAAACAGCCTATAATTTAGGCCATAACAGCGATATTATAATTGCACAGCAAGCCAGTGATGACGGGATTATTTCATCATTAAAAATATGGGCTAAGACAAAACAAGTAAGTGACTAAAAAAATGAATGATAAAAATAATAAAGTGATAGATTCTAATGGCAAGGCCGAAGAACAATTAGACGGTGAAAAGCAATCATCGCCGTCTAAACCTTTTAAGTGGGCCGCCTTATTTATAGTCATTGCATTTATTTTAGCGTTGTCTGGTTTAGCAGGTGCGGCTTATATTTGGTTTCAATTTGAGCAATATAAACAACAATCTACGGCTGAAATTAGCAAAGCACTGAGTTCGGTTGAACAGAGGCTGAATTCTAAATTAGAAGCTAAAGATGTCTCTTTGCAAGTATTGCCACTGTTATCGCCCATAACATCACAACTTGAAGTGATAAAGCAAAGTAGTCAGGCTGCCGCATTAGAGCGTGCCACACTGACTGAATCAACTCAAAAGCTATTTGAATTATACGGACGTGATAAAAATGGTTGGCAATTAGCCGAAGTAGAATATTTACTACGCATTGCGCAACATCGTTTAGTCATTGAAAATGATTTTCAAGGCGCGGCAAAAACATTAAAAGCTGCCGATGAAAAAATCAGCGAGATTGCAGACCCAGGGTTATTGCCCGTGCGGGTTGCTATTTCAGATGAACGAGTCATATTGCAATCTAGGCGTAGGCCAGATTTAGTCGGCATTGTTTTATCTTTGTCTCGAATCATAAAACAAATACCTCATTTGGATTTAACCGCGAATAAGAAAAACACTGTCGCCACCGAGTCAACATTAAAGCAAACTGAAACTCAAATTGATACAGGTGCGCCATGGCAACAGCAAGTGATGCAATTTGTTAAAGGTTTAGTGAAAGTAGAGCCCTTACAAAAGTCGCTTTCAATACCCTCGGTTAATTTAATTGACGCTATTAATTCATTAGAAGAGAAGCTTAAATTAGCAAAGTGGGCGGTGTTAGAAAGGGATCAACGCCAATACCACCAATTAATGGAGGATAGTAACCAGCTGTTTAAACAATATTTTGATGAGAATAATAATTACCACCAGGAAGTGAATGTTGAGCTTGAACGTTTGTTAGGCCTAGAAATCAGACCGGAACTGCCAGATATATCGGCATCATTAATGTTGTTAAAGGCGATAATGATTAAAAAAGAGCACCTAGTTATAAAGGAAATAACGCAACAGGTGGTGTTTGAAAAAGAAAAGCCTAGGCCAGTGAAAATAAAGCAAAAGAAGCCTAAACAAGACGCTGATAAAATATCATCAAAAACGGCGTCAGATAAAAGCGTTAAAGTAAAAGAGACCGAAAATGAAAAAGGAGAAAATAATGAGTAAACTGATTATTTCTATTTTATTACTGGCTGTTTTTGTTTTAGGCGCTGTATTACTGATTAAAGATGACCCAGGCTTTGTGCTTATTCAGTATGCCGGTCAGTCGTTAGAAACCTCACTAGCGGTCGCAATTGTTGCTTTAGTATTTGCTTCTCTGGCTATTAATGTGACTTTTAAGGTGTTGATATTTGCTTTGCGTATTGGAAAACATTTAAAGAAGCGTGCAGATAAGCGAAGAATGGAAAAAAGTAGAGTTTTATTAAACAAAGGATTAATTGATTTAACAGAAGGGCGCTTTAGTCAGGCAAAAACGAAACTGACTCAACTGATTGATTATGCCGAAAACCCTTTAATTAATTATTTAACGGCAGCGAGAGCCGCGCATCAGTTAGGCGAATATGACCAAAGAGATAGTTACCTTAAACAAGCTTATGAAACAAACCCTGATGCACAAATTGCAATTGGCGTGACCCAAGGTGAGTTACAATTAGCAGCGAAACAAACAGAAAGGGCTTATGCGACCCTAACTGACCTGCATCAAAAATCACCGAAGCATGGTTATGTGTTGAAGCTATTAGCTAAAGTTTATATTGCTTTAGAAGAATGGGAAAAGCTAAAAGAACTGTTGCCCACGCTTAAAAAGAAAAAACTATTTGTTGCTAGTAAATTAAATGAAATCGAACAGCTAACCTATTCAGGCTGTTTAGATGGCCCATGTACTGAAAATTTAGACCAGCTGAAAAAGCTTTATCAACACATTAAAAAAGCTTTGCCTAATGACTCTATATTATTAATAAAATACATTAATCGTTTAGAGCAATTAGATGATAGCCAAGTGAGTTTAGAAAAAGCACTTCGGGAATCATTAGACTTACATTGGAATAAAAATTTAATTCTTCGGTATGGGTTACTTGATCAGATAAAAGCTAAAGTGTTATTAACACATTCAGAAAAATGGCAAGATTTACATGGGTTTGATGCGGACTTGTTATTAACATTAGGGCGTCTTTCACGTCGAGAGCAATTGTGGGGCAAGGCTCAAAGCTATTTAGAAGCCAGTATTGCAGCAGGTTCAAATGCTCATAACTGCCTTGAACTTGCTGAATTATTAGAGATTGAATTGAAGCAACCTGAGAAAGCAATGAGCTATTATCAAAAAGGTCTGCGTACTTGTGCGGGTAAATCAATCGTATAAATTCAAAATATAAAATATTAATGCTTGACTATATTAGGGTATTCTAATATAGTTCGTTTCATGTTGAGCAGCACGGAAAAAACCTTGCTTCTCATAACCGATTTTTAATTTTATATTTTTGGAGATTTATCATGAAAACTATCATCACAGCTGCTGTACTTTTAATTGCTTCTTCTACTGTTTCTGCTTTCGACATGCCTTTTTTCGGTAACGGTTCTAACGCTAACAACGGTGCTTTCGGTGGAAACGCTATCACTGATACTGCTGGTAACGGCGCACACAAAGGTAACGGTTCTGCAGACGGCGAAGGCGAATTTTCTTTCGCAATGTCTTTCAAAGGACGTGGTACTTCTAAGATGGATACAGCTTCTAACGTTGACTATAAAGGAAACGGAAAAGGCGACATCAGTTCTGCTGCTGACACTGCTGCAAAGAGCCAAACTCAAACTGTTTACGCCCCAGTTGCTGCGCCTGTAGCTGCTAAGTAATTAGCTATTGCTTTTAATCATAAGAGCTTCGGCTCTTTGATTAAGACATAAAAAACCCGCTTTATGCGGGTTTTTTTATGTCTTTAAAAATCTCCCAACAACTTATTCAGAGGCACATTCGCCGATATGAGTTGGTATTGGTATAATGACGTTTTAGTATTGAGCTTTTTGCTGCTGTTTTGCACAAAAGGCGTAACTTAGGTGAAAAGTATTAAAATGAAAACTCTTATTCTTTTATTAAGTTTCCTATCGTTTAATGTTGCTGCAGATAAATTAGTTTTTGTTCAGGGATATTTAGGTGAATCATCCAATTGGAAGCTCTCAGGTATTGTGAGGCAATTAGAAGCTCATAATTGGAGTGACGGAGGTTCATATTTTTATTCAGAACAAGGCTTAGGCTTTAGACAGTCCGAAACGTCTTCAAACAACCAATACTTTACGGTTGAGTTGCCAACTGAGGCCTCTATTAGAGATCAATCTTATTTTTTATCTAGTTATTTAAAGCATTTAAGAAAAAATGCGCCAACAGAAAGGCTGATACTGGTTGGTCATTCCGCAGGTGGCGTGTTATCGCGATTAGTGATGGTGCAAAACCCAAGCTTAAACGTGTCGTTGTTGATAACGATTGCAAGCCCTCATTTAGGATCTGATTTAGCCGAATTAGCCAATCTTCTTGGGCAAACCCCTCTGGCTTTGTTTGCGCCATGGATTGGTGCTGCCACTATAAACCGTTCACAAGAGCTTTATGAGGATTTGTTGCCAGAACAACCGGGGCGTTTTTTATATGAATTAAATCGTTACCCACACCCGCAAGCAGAGTATGTATCTATTATAAGAAACCCGGACTCGGCAGATGGAGGTGATTTAGTCGTGCCAGCTTATAGCCATGACATGCGAAAAGTATTTGCTTTAAAAAACAGAGCTAGGAGTTATATGGTTGATGGCGGACATAGCTTAACCGCAAGTGATGGTGCGTTGATATTTGATATATTGACACAGCAGCATTTTAAAAAGCAGTTAAAGCCAAATGAAAATTTAAAGGTGCAGCTGATATAGCTCTTTGCTCGTCAAAACTAGCAGTGACTCTTCGTGATGTTTTTGTTCATATGTTTACCTTGTTTATAGCCCTTCCAGTAAGCCTTTCTTCCTTCCTTTTGCATGTCTTTGGGCATGTTAGAAATGATTTCATTGTAGTCTTTATTAATGATCTTTTTGTCACCGCAGAATTTTTTCTTATAGGCAAACTGTCCTGCCATATGAGCTAGACGCATATGCTTTAAAGTGGGGTCTTCTGCTACTTCAACTTCTACAACCTCTTCAACAACTTTTTGTTTAGGTGTTTTAACTTTGGCATCTATTTTTTTTGCTTTTAACTGACGAGACTCTGTTAAGCGCTTACATTCATCGTCGGATAATAACTTGGTGCTTGCCTTGCTTTTATCGAAGCCTTCTTGAAAGGCAATTCTCATTAGGTTTTGATAAGCTTCGGGGGCTGATTGCACACGTTTGGTAAATTCACCGAGTACACTTGCTTCACCACACTGAAGTCGAGAAAAGCTGAGTTTACCAAGCGTTTTAGCCATATTCACAATAACGCTATTTGACAAATCAACTTCTTTATCAGCGGAGCCCTCTTTTTTTGCTTTAACATCTTCGTCTGATGGAGGGGTTTTTAGCGAGATAATGGCTTTATCGATAATGCTAATAATGGAGTTTAATCCTTGATCATTTAACTCAGCGTGAGCTGTTGTTGTTAAGAGTGAAATCAAAAAAATAGAAATTAAAGGTTTCATATGTCCATATTCAATGAGAGTAATGGTTGTATTTAATCATGTGCGGGCAATATCATCCAGTTTTTCTGGGCGATGAATGTGATATCCCTGACCAAAGGCGGCAGACTCAGTTGTTTCAAAACAAACTCGATTGGGTTTAACGTCATGAAAGGCCAGCGACTCTTTAATAGTTTCTATCAAATCAGGTTTTACTATGCTTAAGCCTGATAAATTAATGCTGAATTTAAATTTAAGGTTGTTTGCTAAAAAGGCAATAGCTTGTCTTAAAACGGTTTTATCAAGCGTCGTAATATGGCCAAACTGCTCAAGAACCGGAATAAAATGATTAGGGTAAATTAAGCCATCATCACTTTGGATTCTAACTAGAATTTCATACCAATCGTATGCATCATCATGCGACATGATGCCAAATATTTTTTGCCCATAGATCGCTAGCTGATTTTTTTTAATCGCGGACAGAGCCATCTCTGCATGGTACATATCGCTTTTCTTCAAAAATAGAGTCGTCGTCATCATAGATATAAAATTGATTTCGACCAAGATCCTTAGCCATATAGCATGCGGCATCAACCAAGCTAATGATAGTGTTGCTAGGGCCTTTATTTAACTCTATAAGCTCTCTTAAATACGGTTTATTAAGAACGCCTAATAAATCCCTGCGGTTTTGGATATAGGTCGATATTTCGAGAGCTGTTGATGTGGCCACCTTAGATGCTATAGCATTTTGGTGCTGAATAAAGTCCGCTATTCGAGGCTTTAAAACCCATGTTAAGGAAATCCTGATTAACTGCATAAACTTTTACGATCTATCAAGCCGTTCTATCCTAGGCGCAACTTTCACTAATGACGAGTCCTTAGTGAAAGTTGAAACGACGGAGAGAATGGCTTGATAGCTAGGTCGATAAATGCTCCTGCATTATCGACATTCACCACATCCATGTGGCTTCCCTACGGGTCGTTGCCAAATGATCGTCAGCGTTGTTATCGAATTTTGTGGTATCTAGATGACACTACAATCCGATGCCTAGCTGACAATAATTTGGCTTAGATAAAAATTATGGAGTTAATCAGGATCTCCTTAATAGAGCATAGATAATAATGACTGCAACGGCAGTAACTAGGTGAAATATTTTATTTAAGGTTAGTGTCACTATGATCCCAAGTTTAAGTGCTAAAGAAGCATTCTTAATCTTGTGAAGTGTTATTCATTATCTATTATTTACTAATAGAAGCCCGATTTTCACCCTGCTTATTATAATATTGAGAGACTCTATTTGGGAAGTATAGCAGAACACTCTATAATTGCCCTTTTTACAGAGCAGCATTTACTTTGAAACCTAGCCGCGCGGTTAATTGGTATTTAAAAAACCAATTATTTCAACAAAAAATCCCACCTGATATGACTCAATGGTTAATGGATGAAAAATCTCTAACTAAGCGTATTATTGCCAATTGTTCTGGGGTGTTTTCTGTTCAAGTGCTCAACCAAAGTTGGGTTAAGCCATCTCAAGCTGAACAACGCCTTTTATTAATAAGACAAGGCGAGAAAGTGCTGTTGCGGCAAGTGATCTTATATTGTGGCAACAACCCCGTTGTTTTTGCGCATTCATTAATCCCATTAAAAACATTGCGCGGTAAACATCGCCGCTTAGGGTGCTTAAAAAATAAGCCATTAGGACAATATTTATTTGCTCAACCGAGTTTAAAGCGATCATCGTTACAATGGTCGTTAATTACGCCATCAAGCTCTTTACATCAACTTATCCGCCAAAATAATGATGTGGATAGTGACGTTTGGGGGCGGCGTTCGCTATTTCATTTAAAACAAAAAAGACTACTTGTTAGCGAGTATTTTTTACCAGCGATACAAACATTATTATGACAAACATTAAAAATAAAGTGGCTTTTGTAAGCCTTGGCTGCCCCAAAGCAACGGTGGATTCAGAACATATTATTACCCAACTAAAAGTAGAGGGTTATGAGGTTACCGATGATCAAGACAATGCTGATATGGTTATTATTAATACCTGTGGTTTTATTGATACAGCCATTGCCGAGTCAAAACAAACCATAGATGATGCTTTATACGACAATGGAAAAGTTATTGTTACTGGGTGTTTAGGTGCTAAAGGCGATGATTTAAAACAAGAGTTTCCAGAGCTATTAGCCGTCACTGGGCCACACGCTAAGGAAGAAGTGATGCAAGCCGTGCATAAACACTTACCGCCGCAACACGACCCATTTTTAGATTTAGTCCCTAAACAAGGTGTGCGTTTAACACCAAAGCATTATGCGTATTTAAAAATATCAGAAGGCTGTAATCATCGTTGTACGTTTTGCATTATCCCTTCTATGCGCGGTGATTTAGTCAGCCGTCAAATAGATGAGGTGATGCAAGAGGCTGAAAATTTGGTAAAAGCAGGCGTAAAGGAGCTACTGGTTATTTCTCAAGATACCAGTGCTTATGGTGTCGATACAAAATACAGCACACATTTTTGGAATGGGCAGCCGCTTAAAACTAAATTTTATGATCTTTGTAGGGCTTTAGGGCAATTTGGTATTTGGGTTCGGTTACATTATGTCTATCCCTATCCTCATGTTGATAAGGTCATCCCCTTAATGAGTGATGGTTTAATCTTACCGTATTTAGACATTCCCTTTCAACATGCTAGTAAGCCCATTTTAAAAGCCATGAAACGACCAGGCAGCCAAGAAAAGGTACTTGAACGCATTTATAGTTGGCGCGATGAATGTCCGGAGTTAGCGATTCGAAGCACCTTTATAACGGGTTTTCCGGGTGAAACAGATGAAGACTTTGACACCTTGATATCGTTTATAGAGCAAGCCGAGCTTGAACGCGTGGGTTGTTTTACCTTTTCGCAGGTTGATGGTGCGCCAGCTAGTGCCTTACCCAATCAAGTGCCCGAGCATGTTAAAAAAGAGCGCTATGATTATTTTATGCAAATTCAGCAAGGGATTAGTGAGCGAAAATTAGCACAAAAAGTAGGTAAAACACTGACCGTGTTAGCCGAACAAAATATTGAAAATAATATCTGCCTAGCAAGAAGCTATGCCGATGCTCCAGAAATAGATGGTGAAGTTCGTATACAAACGACAGAAGCATTAGTCGAAGGCGAGTTTTATCAAGTCGAAATTACAAATAGTGATGATTATGATCTCTATGCAAGAATTAAAAATCAGGAATAAAATATGAGTATATTAGCTGTTGTCGTTAATGATCAATTGATGTTGGAATATAACCGAGAAATAGAGCTTGATGAGCACAAACAAAAATACCTAGATTCGTTAGATGCAAAATTTGATCAAGGAATCGAGCTAGAAGGCGAGTTTTTGGCTAACCCTACCTTGCAGCAAAGAGCTCAGTTTATATCGCTAAGCTTAATGGAGGGCATTATGTATAAAGATGACAAAATGGCCTCGGTATCGCTGGCTTGGTTAGCTTTGCATTTAACCGATTTGAAGCAAGTCATCGCGGTTGTTGACCATGACGGAACCAAATTTGAATTGGTATTTGATAGGGAATATCAACCACACATTAATGTTGATTTTAATCCCTCTATATTAAAGTCTTAGGGTTTTAAACTGTTAAAAAGGTAAGCTATTTTAACAGTTTAAAGAATAAAACTTTAAATATTCTTAATTTAGACTAAA
>CAYZQE010000054.1:0-17093 GCA_964480635.1 uncultured Gammaproteobacteria bacterium
CTAGGATAGAACGGCTTGATAGATCGTAAAAGTTTATGGAGTTAATCAGGATCTCCTTAAGGAGACACTGAACAACCGTGATTAGAGTTTCACTGAGAAAAAATGTGCGTCAAGTTTCGTTAAATGCGTCGTAATAGCTGGCTATTGCGTCGAATTTAACGGAAGTTGTCGTGCATTTTAGCCAGTAAAAAATAATTGGCGGTTGTTCAGTGTCTCCTTAAGCTCGTCTTCAAGACTATTACGATGTTAATCTGGGCGTTAATTTTATATTTTAGATACTTATGACTACAGCCAAAACTGAAATCCAAGAACCACAGCCCACTATTCTTTCGTTTGTAAAAGACCTTCCTAACATATGCTCACTGGCGGGCTTAGCCTGCACAATTTTAGCCATTTATTTTAGCATTTTAGGTATTTTTTATGCGGCGATGATTGGTATGGTTTGGGCTGTTGCTTTCGACTGGGCTGATGGGCTCATTGCTCGCAGCATGAAGGGGCGAACCCCTAAACAGGGGTTCTTTGGCGGTCAACTTGATTCTCTAATAGACGTTGTTAACTATGGTGTTTCACCTGCCATCTTGCTTTTAAGTTTTGGCAACTTCGACCCTATTTATCTACCGGGTGCATTTATCATTATTAGTGCCAGCGCTATTCGACTGAGCTATTTCAACACCTACGGTCTTTCTGGTGGCTCAAAATATACAGGAATGGCTCTTGATAACAATAATCTAATACTTGTATTGATATTCTTACTAGAAGCGGTGACTAGCGCAGGCGTCTTTTCCATTATCCTTTATATTAGTTGCTTAGTGCTTGCCGCTTTAAACGTATCAGAAATCAAAACACCAAAACTTTCAGGCAATTCCACTAATGTCATTATTCTTGCTATTTACACCCTTGGAATAACCGCAATCTATAGCTGGAAGCTCCTATAGATACAGAAAATCAAGTAAACATTAACATCACTCTAACCTAGGAATTATTAACAATATGGTTGTATACACAGTAGGTACTTTTGATTTATTACATGTTGGACATCTTGCCTTATTAGAATATTGCGCATCGTTAGGCGATACAGTTGCCGTTGGAGTTGCTTCTGATGAAGTTGTTAAGCTGTATAAACCAAATGTTCCCGCTGTTCCTTTAGAACAACGCCTCGAAATGCTTTTAGCACTTAGCTGCGTTGATATCGCGCTTCCTTATCATGAACTAGATTACATTTCTGTTTGCAAACAAGTTAAAGCTGATATTTTTGTAATCGGAGAGGACTGGGGTAAAAAACCACATAATAAAGGTGTAGAGGATTATCTTAAGGCACAAGGTAAACAAATTGTTCAAATTAAATACAACCCGCGAACGTCATCCACTCAAATAAAAAAAAATGTCATTGCTCAATTTCAAGCGCGCCAAACAACCCTAAACTAACGCCGTACCTAGAAATACTAAGGTCTAATCGAGCAGAACACGTTATCGTTCAGCCAACCAGTATGTACTGAAAAGCACTCAAATAGGAAGTGAGGCTTTAGCCTCATCATCAGTCATACAGGCTGTGTCCCTTTTATTCCATCTGGTGGATGACTTGATCTTGCCAGAGCGAGATTCTCACCCACTGGAACTAATGGGATGCTTGGCCGAGCATCCCATTAGTTTGAAGACTCAGGCGGACTTTACCTCGTTGATTACTTGCCTCCCTCTCCAATAATAATGTAAGATAATATCTTACATTATTATTGGAGAGGGAGATGCCACGAACGATAACGGTCGACACTGGTAATGAATTACGGGGATTCGTCGAATCCTTGGTCGATTCTGGACAATATAAAACCAACAGTGAAGTCATTAGAGAGGGCTTACGATTACTTCAAGAAAAGCAAGCAGCTTCAAAACTAGAGACGTTACGCAAACTTATTGATGAAGGCGAAAGCAGTGGTGATCCGTTAAGCTGGAATGTAAGTCAGTTTTTAGCGGAAATGAAACAAAAACATGGCTCAAAATAAAACGATTCGTTTACGGCCTAAAGCAGTCACTGATCTTGAAAATATTTTTGAGTATAGTACGGAAAAATTTGGAATATCTCGAGCCGAACACTATATTCTCGAATTAAATAACACCTTCACTCGATTAGCGGTAGAACCCAATATCGGTAAAAATTATTCCCACGTTAAATCAGAGCTCATGGGCTTCCCTGTCGTTTCACACATTGTTTTTTATAAATACACCAACTTTCATTTAATGATAATCCGTGTATTACATAAATCAATGGATTACATCAGACATTTATAATTTTTATGGAGTGAGGGTCGAGTACCACCGAACTTAATGTCACTAAGTTACCAAAATATAACACCGCGCTAAATTCAAGTCCAATCTCACTCGACTCCGATCCCTGCTTAACAATAGGCTAATCGCAAAAAACCAATGGTTTATGGAAGTTTGACTTCGACCCTAACGAACTTTAGTATCGTGTACCCCCCTTTTTTTATTACCCTATTTCCATATAACCCTTAGCGTAAGATAGCTATCTTTTTCGTTTTATTAATCGTACTAGACTAAATAACCCTAAACCAAATAACCAGATAGTAGGAGGTACGGTACAGCTACAGCACTAACTCTTACTGTATTAAACTGAAAGCCATTGCTATCTACAGCACTAACGAGATCTACAGCATTCCCATTGATATCGAACCCTGATATTTCTGTAAGCGTCAAAGTATTAAAAAAATCTGATGATCCTTCTAATAAATTAGGTAAGTCAGCCGATAAGCCGGGTTCTGTCGTGGATAATCATTCATCTGGATAACACGTCACCGTGCATCTCAAGCGTCCAACCCGAAAGAAGCGCGAGCAGCGCCATTACTTTCCTATTTGGTCTTGCTCCAAGTGGGGTTTACCATGCCGCTACGGTTACCCGCATCGCGGTGCGCTCTTACCGCACCATTTCACCCTTACCTTAATAAATTAAGGCGGTATCTTTTCTGCTGCACTTTCCGTGGGCTCACGCCCCCCAGGTGTTACCTGGCACTTTGCTCTATGGAGCCCGGACTTTCCTCCAGCATCTTACGATGCCAGCGATTACCTAGCTGACTTGGCGCTATTTTAATATTAGAAGCATATTAAATCCAATATAAATATGCAGATACTGTAAAATTAATGGTTATTTAACCACAATGACAAACTAATGATTAATAACGACATCATGCGCCGCATTCGTTACATTTTTAATTTTGACGATGACACAATGATGAAGATTTTTGCTCTGGCCGATATAGACGTTAATAGAGCCGAAATAAGTGATTGGTTAAAAAAAGATGATGATCCTGCTTATCAAGCATGTAATGACAAAACCATGGCTGTTTTTTTAAATGGTTTAATTAATCTTAAGCGCGGAAAACGTGAAGGCGAACAGCCCGAACTAGAAAAGCAGTTAAACAATAATATTGTTATGAAAAAACTAAAGATTGCTTTAAACCTAAAATCGGATGATCTCTTAGAGGTTATGACGCTGGTTGATTTCAATATCAGTCAACATGAGCTAAGTGCCTTTTTTCGTAAAGCAACGCATAAACATTACCGCTCGTGTAAAGACCAAGTTTTGCGCAATTTATTAAAAGGCTTACAGGTTAAGTTTCGTGGAAAGGCACAACCTGAGCCCAAACCAACGTCGTCAACAACGCCTGTAAAAAAGCCTAGTAGTGATGCAACATTCACTTGGAAAAAACTCAGTGATTAAACACTACGGTCAAAATAGGGGGCACCTAAATGCTGAGCCCTATTCGTCCTCTCCGTCCTCTTCTTCTAAAAAGTCATCTACAGTTTCTTCATCTTCCCTAGGTGTTTTAATGCCCGGCTTGGCTAGTATTTCAATATAAACTGATTCTAACCCTTGAACTTCAGCCGCTGACAATAACTTATTAAGATCAGACGCATCGACATTAATCGCATTAGCCTCTAAATCAGCAAATTTACAATCAAAATCCCAAAAGTCTACTCCGTCCTGCAAAGGCTTATTGCGCTCACGCTTAAAGTATTTTTTAATTTGATGCTTCACTGACTCGACAACTCGTGCCGTCTTTATTTTAGGATCAGTTAATTTAAATGTTTTTTTCAATGTCTATTACCCTTTAATTCGATATTCGGCTGAACGAGCGTGAGCCGTTAAACCTTCGCCATGAGCCATAATAGAAGCCGTTTTACCCAATGTAGACGCGCCTTCTTCTGAACAATTTATAATGCTAGAACGCTTTTGAAAATCATATACACCCAAGGGTGACGAAAAACGTGCTGTTCTAGATGTTGGCAAGACATGATTAGGTCCTGCACAATAATCCCCAATCGCTTCTGGGGTAAAACGCCCCATAAAGACGGCACCAGCATGCTTAATACGTTCGAGCATAGCTTCAGGATCAGCAACAGACAATTCTAAATGTTCTGGGGCAATATAGTTTGCGACTTCAATCGCCTGTTCCATATCATCAACCAAAATAAAAGCGCCGCGTGAATTTAATGACGTTTCAATAATTTCGCGCCTTGGCATCTCTTCTATCAGCTTTTCAATGCTATCTGATACCTTTGCTAAAAACTCAATATCGTCACTGATTAAAATAGACTGGGCATCTTCATCATGCTCTGCCTGCGAAAACAAATCCATAGCAATCCAATCGGGGTTTGTTTTGCCATCACAGATCACTAATATTTCAGATGGCCCTGCGACCATGTCTATGCCGACTGTTCCAAAAACCATTTTTTTAGCGGTAGCAACATAAATATTGCCAGGGCCAACAATTTTATCAACTTGTGGAATAGTTTGCGTCCCATAAGCTAAAGCAGCAATTGCTTGTGCACCACCAATAGTAAAAATTTTATCGACATCTGCAACATGCGCCGCGGCTAACACCAAATTATTTAACTCGCCCTTAGGTGCTGGCACGACCATAATAAGTTCTTTTACACCGGCTACCTTTGCCGGAATCGCATTCATTAACACAGATGAGGGGTAAGCAGCCTTACCGCCAGGCACATATAACCCTGCTCGGTCTAATGGTGTGATTTTTTGACCCAAAATAGTGCCATCATCTTCTGTGTATTGCCAAGACTCTAACTTTTGATGCTCTGCATAGGCCTTAACCCGTTGTGCCGATGTATCTAATGCCGCTCGTGTTTCTTCTGGTAGCTCATCATACGCTTGTTTCAAACGGTCTTTAGCTAATTCCAAATCGGCAACTGAATTTGACTTTAATTGATCAAATTTTTCTGTGAACCCTAAAACAGCTTCATCACCTTTAGCTTTAACGTCTTTTAAAATTTGATTAACTGTCGTCAATACAGCGTCGTCGGATACAGATTCCCACGCTAACAGTTGATCTAATTTTGACCAAAATTTATCATCTTGGGTATTGATTTGTTGTATGTTCATGGCGTGTTAATACCAATGTATTGAATGAAAATCAAGAAATGCCCGATTCGATTTTAGCGACAATATCTTTTATGGCCTTATTATTCATTTTGAGTGATGCACGGTTCACAATTAATCGTGAACTAATATCCATTATATGCTCAAGCGGCACCAAGCCATTCGCCTTTAATGTGTTTCCGGTATCGACCAAATCTACAATAATATCCGACAAACCAACAATAGGGGCTAGCTCCATAGAGCCGTATAACTTAATTAATTCAACTTGTCTGCCAAGGTCATGAAAATAGTCTTTTGTGATTTGCGTGTATTTCGTTGCAACTTTAATTTTTCCAATTGGCAAAGGTTTATCTTTATAACCGGCAGTCATTAATTTACAAGGGGCTATTTTTAAATCTAAAAACTCATATAAGCCCTCACCACCATGTTCTAACAATACATCTTTTCCGGCCACACCTAAATCAGCTGCGCCATATTGCACATAAGTAGGCACATCAGCAGAGCGAATTAGCACTAAATTAATGTTGGCATGGTTTGTTTCAAAGATAAGCTTTCGACTGGTATTTAGGTCATCAATCGGCTCAATACCTGCATGCTTTAATAAGGGTAGAGTATCTTTTAGGATGCGACCCTTGGCTAAGGCTATGGTTATCATTTTTTCATTAGACTTGGGTGTTTCTGAATCGGTCATTAGTAAGACACCCTTTTAATATCAGCACCGACACAGGCTAAATTTTCTTCTATATGATCGTAGCCTCTATCAATATGATAAATACGGTCAACTTCGGTTTCACCTTCAGCCACTAAGCCAGCCAAAACCAAACTAGCAGATGCTCTTAAGTCAGTCGCCATAACCTGAGCGCCTTGAAGCTTATCAATGCCCTCGATAATAGCTGTATTCCCTTCAACCTTAACTTTAGAGCCCATACGCATTATTTCTTGAATATGCATAAAACGATTTTCAAAAACTGTTTCTGTCACCGTAGCCGTGCCAATGGCAATGGCATTTAATACGCAAAACTGAGCTTGCATATCCGTTGGAAAACCTGGATATGGAGATGTTTTAATACTAACAGACTTGGGCTTTTTGCCTTCCATGTCTAGTTCTATCCAATCTTCACCACAATCAATAATGGCACCTGCTTCTTTTAATTTAGCAATCACTGCATCCAATAAAGTAGGGTCAGTGTCTTTTAAAATAATTTTTCCGCCTGTTACGGCCGCTGCAACTAAGTAAGTACCTGTTTCAATTCGATCAGGCAATACGGTGTAATCACAACCATGTAAGGTTTCAACACCTTCAATCGTTATCCTGTCCGTCCCAGCTCCTGTTACTTTGCCACCCATTGCATTGATAAAGTCGGCCAAATCGACGACTTCTGGCTCACGGGCTGCATTTTCTAATATGGTTGTTCCATCTGCTAAACTGGCAGCCATCAATAAATTTTCTGTGCCTGTTACGGTCACTTGATCTAATACGATATGAGCGCCGGTCAAACGCTTTGCCTTAGTTTTGGCTTTAATGTAACCATTCTCTACAACAATATGGGCACCCATCTGTTCCAGACCTTTAAGATGCAAATCAACAGGTCTCGCGCCAATGGCACAGCCACCGGGTAAGGACACTTCGGCTTCACCAAATTTAGCTAACAACGGCCCAAGCACTAAAATAGACGCGCGCATTGTGCGTACTAACTCATAGGGTGCAAAGGTATTATTCATCGTGGTTGGGTCAACTTCGATACTCATCTTTTCACAGATGGTAATACTGGATCCCATGAGGCCTAACAGTTCCATGGTTGTTGTCACATCCTGCAAATGAGGAACGTTTCGAACCGTGACTACATCACTGGCTAATATAGTGCCTGCTAAAATTGGTAATACGGCATTTTTAGAGCCCGCTATACGGATCATACCGGATAGTGGCGTACCACCATTTATGATTAATTTGTCCATACGAATTTTTAAGTTGTCACTGAAAACAGCATTTGAAAAGCTAAATAAAAGAGTGCAACTATTTTTGGGGAGAAAAAAATGTATCTAGCTGGCTTAAATGGGCAATAGCCATAAGCTCTTTTGGCACATGACTAAAACTTATTTTTATGTTTAAGCTTTGTGCTAATTTAATTAACTCAAGCAATAAAGCAATGGCCGAACTATCAACTTTTTCAACACCAGATAGATTAACCACCCACTGATTAAGCTTATTATACAGTGTCATCTCAGACAAAACATCCATTACTGTATGCGCTATCAAATCACCTTTAATTATTAAGGTGTCGGATTCTGAAAAATGCTGAATATAAGACATATATGCTATGCGGCGTTATTGCGATCGCGTAACGACTTAATTAAACCATCAATGCCATTCTTTTTTATCTGGCGCGCAAAGCTTGAACGATAATTAGTAACTAAACTAACGTTATCAACACTAATATCATATACTCTCCATGTATCACCTACTCGATAAAGCTTATAGTTTAATGGAATGGGAAAGCCGCCTGGCTGATCAATAACCGTGCGCACTGTTACATCGCCTCTTGCTACCGAGCCTTTCGAAGGTAGATACAAAACCCCTTGATCTTCATACTCTAGTAAAGCCTTACTGTATGTTCTTACCAGCAATGCCTGAAACACTTCATTCATTTCAACTTTTTGGGTATCGGTCATTTTTCGGCGAAATTTGCCTAAGGCTAAATTTGTCATGCGCTCAAAATCAAAGTGCTTTAAAACGGTCTCTTTAACAAAAACATAAAGCTTAGCGGGTTCTTTTTTATAAGTGGCTAAATTAACCTTAATATCGGCTAAAACAGCATCAGTTGTTGATCTAATAAGCTCTTCAGGCGTTTGCGCCTGAGCATTTAAAGTCAAAAAAAACAGACTCATTAATAATATAATTTTTTTCATTGATTAAATTCCTTCATAATTACCAGTAACACTACTTAGCTTCGACACACTGATATTATAATCATTCATTATTTTTAGAAAATCAGCGTAAGCAAGCACATAAACCTGCATAGCCGTGATAATTTTATCAGCCTCTTCTAAGCCGGCTTCAAAATCTGTGTATGCAGAAATCATCCAACGCCGTGAAGCTTTCGCTGCTTTTTTCATTTCATTCATCTGTTCAAACTGTGAGTGCACCGAATGGTATTGCTCTGCCACTTGAAAAGGCACACCACGTTGTGCAAATGACGCCTTATGTATCAACGCATTTAGTTCTGCTTTAGCTTGGTTTACTTTAGCATCTGATGCCGCGCCCTCCCAAGCCCAATTCATACCAATTAGAGGCGATAATGCAGCATGGTTAAACGGATCATAAATATGCGGATTATCGAGCTTGTCGCGATCTGGCGCAATAGAAAGTGAACCTGCAATGCCTGCAAAAACAATGGGGTTGTTTTCAGCTTTTTGCGCTTCAACTAAAGCGCGTCTAGCCGCCAAACCAGCGTCTAATTGGTTAAATTCCGCTCTATTTTTTAACGCATAATCCACATAATATTCAAGCTCATCACTGGGTAATTCACTGGCACTGAGTCGCTTATCGGCTACTTGAATATCACTCGTTTTTAACCCCGTTAACACGCTAAGACCCGCTAAAGCTATCGCCTCTAAGCCTGATGCCTCAGCCCGATAACGACGTAACGCAGCCATACCTGCTTCTATCGCATATTTATCGGCTAGTTTTGCCTTACCGTTATCTTCATCAAGCCATTCAGTTATTAAATCTAATGCACCTGACAAACGTTTAATCGTTGCATCCATTAAATAACGGGAATCTCTTGCCGTGAGATAACCATTATAAGCTCGAATAACATCAAGGCGTATGGCATCTTTTTGCAACACAATGTCTTCGTTTTTAACTAGAATATTAAAACTAGCTGCTTTTTGATAATTTTCTAAACGGCCAAACGTCGATAGTGGCTTCACCAAGGTTAATTGCAACCTCACCCATAAAGAGAACCCATCATCAAAGTCATAGGTATCATCTCTAGGCTCACAATTAGTAGAACAACTTTTTTCGCCGCCCTGATAAAACCCACCATCAACACCGGTGGTCACTGCTAAAAAACTGGTCACATTAGCTCTAAAACCACCCGAAGAATTAGCTTGGTCGTACAACGCTTGAGCATATTCTGCAAAAGCACGTTTTTCATCGATTCGGGGATCCGATGAAAGAGCAAGCTCAATCGCCCTGTCTAAATTGATTGTTTCAGCACGCAGCAACCCCGTACTCAATAACAAACTAACAGCAACAAAGGTATACAAAATTTTCATTTTATTTTTTATTCTTCTGATTTACTAAATAAGAATTGCCCAATAATTTGCTCTAACACCATCGCAGATTGGGTATGGGAAATTTCATCTTTATCTTTCAGTACCACTTCATCACCACCCGGTTCGAAGCCCACAAATTGATCGCCTAAAAGACCCGACGTGTAAATACTGGCAATGGTATCGCGTGGAAACTCATTATATTTATCATTAATATTCATTTTAACGACGGCTTCAAAATTTTCTGAGTCATAATCAATTGAAGTGACCTGACCTATACGCACTCCACCCACCTTGACTGCTGAACGAGGCTTTAAGCCACCAACATTTTCAAAACGTGCAGCAATTTCATAAGTGCCTTCGTTGGTTAAATTCCCTAAATTACTGACTTGCATGGCCAACATAAAAAATGCAGCGACGCCAATGCCAACAAATATCCCAACGGTTAATTCAATACTTTTAAACATATCTTTTTTCCTAATCTTTTAAGAAATAACGTCTTAATTAAACATTAAAGCCGTTAATATAAAATCTAATGCCAGCACAGCTAAGGAGGCATGCACCACAGTGCGTGTTGTTGCTTGGCTTACACCTTCAGAGGTTGGTATACAATCATAGCCTTCAAATAATGCAATCCACGTTATGACGATACCAAACACAATGCTTTTTATAACACCATTCATAATGTCGTTATAAAAATCGACCTTAGCTTGCATTTGCGACCAAAACGCACCTGCATCAACGCCCAGTAAATCGACACCCACTAAATAAGCACCAAGCACGCCAATCGCACTAAAAATAGCGGCTAGTAAAGGCAAAGAAATGATGCCCGCAATAAATCGAGGGGTTGCTATGCGCTCAATAGGATCAACCGCCATCATTTCTAAACCTGATAACTGCTCAGTCGCTTTCATCAAACCAATTTCTGCGGTTAAAGCAGAGCCTGCACGGCCTGCAAATAACAAACCACCGATCACTGGCCCGAGTTCTCGCACTAAAGAAAGCGCAACCACCATACCTAAGCTATCTGCGGCACCAAAAGTTGCCAAGGTGTAATACAGCTGCAAAGCCAAAACCATTCCGACGAATAAGCCTGACACCACAATAATGAGCAAGGTACGCACACCCACAGAATAAACTTGCTGAACAATTAAGTTAAAGCGTAGAAAACTTTGTGGGAAACACATTAACATTCTATAAAAGAATATTGAGGCTCTACCTAGTCGGCTAAAAAATGAACTCATGAGCGATCACCCTTAGCCGAGGTATTTAAAAAATCTTCTTCTAAACTAGCTGCTTGATAATGAAAGGGCACAGGGCCATCAGACTCACCATAAATAAATTGCTTAACCCACGCGGAATCTGATTGTTTAATCTCTTTTTCTGACCCTGCTGCCACCACCTTTCCTTGCGATAAGATAACAACATGATCGGCAATGGTTAATGTTTCTTCAACATCGTGCGAGACAACAATGCTGGTTAGCTTAAGCGCCTGAGTGGTTTCTTTAATTAACTTGACTAACACACCCATAGAAATAGGGTCTTGCCCTGTAAAAGGCTCGTCATACATAATTAACATGGGATCCATGACCAACGCTCTTGCTAACGCGGCTCGCCTTGCCATGCCACCCGATAATTCTGAAGGCATAAACTGAGCAGCACCGCGTAAGCCTACGGCTTGAAGCTTCATTAACACAATAGAGCTAATCATTGCATCAGATAATGGCGTATGTTCGCGCAATGGAAATGCAACATTTTCAAACACGGTTAAATCGGTTAATAATGCACCAGACTGAAACAACATACCCATTTTTTTACGCAATTGATAAAGCTCTTTAAGCTTTAACTCATGGACATTTTTACCGTCGACCGTAATTGTTCCTTGATCGGGTTTTAATTGGCCCGCTATTAATTTAAGCAGTGTTGTTTTCCCGGTGCCACTTGGCCCCATCACTGCGGTTATTTTCCCAGGATGAATATCTAAGTTCACCCCGCTAAAGATGGATTTATGACCACGTGAGAAATGTAAATCTCGAATTTGAATTAAGCTATCTTGCATATTAATTAGAATTTAACTATTTTGCCTATCTTAAGGAGACACTGAACAACCGCCAATTATTTTTTACTGGCGGTTATTCAGTGTCTCTTTAACGGCTATTTTTTTAAAATTATGTAACCTAGTGTAACAAGTCTACAACGTATTAATAACCCATCATTTCAATCATCAGTCGTAATTCACTAGAAACCGACGAATTAAAAACATCCGCTTTTAATAACAGATAATATTCTTCAGCGCTCTCTTCTGCTACCCATTGATCAATAAAGGCTCGCCACTGCTTTAAGGTTTGTATATCACTAACATACACAATATTCATCTCACTATTAAGCAATTGAGACGATTTCATATTGACTTTAAAGTTTAAACTTTGCCTGTCATTTGGCATAAAGACAGGCACGGATAATTTTGCTAATTGCTCAGACCATTGCTGCTGACAAAGTTCATTTAAAACAATGGCTTTTATACTAACCTCTTCACTAGCTAACAAATCGCCTAATAAAGGCCACTGAGCCACTTCATCACAACGCACAATCAAATCGAACTGTTCGGGAAGGTCTTCAAATAACTCATTGATATCTTCAATTTTATCCAATCCAGCCAAGGCAATTTGAACGCACTCATGCTCATTCGCATAAAACGATAAGCGCCATTCCTTTGGCATATCTTCCGGATAAAAAGAATCCTTTATGCCAAAATCATTCCAGTCGTAATATCCGGTCTTAATAATCATTAAATTGTCTCTATTTATTAAAAAACAGGTGGAAAAAACCATTGTTTATCGTTAGTGTTCGCCCCCTCACTCATTACAGGCACCCTGCATTATGACAAACCCATTAACAGATAAACACAGCTTTTCGAAAGAAGAGCTCATTGATTGCGGGCATGGCAAGGTATTTGGTGAAGGAAATGCACTGTTACCGCTTCCTCCTATGCTTATGTTCGACCGTATCACCAGCATTACAGAAGAGGGTGGCGACCACGGTTTAGGCTATATTGAAGCAGAACTAGACATTAACCCAGACCTTTGGTTTTTTAAATGTCACTTTGAAACAGACCCTGTTATGCCCGGCTGCTTAGGTTTAGACGCACTGTGGCAACTCGTTGGCTTTTATTTAGGTTGGAGAGGCGGCCCAGGACACGGGCGTGCATTAGGCTCTGGCGAAGTTAAATTTTTTGGTCAAGTCTTACCTAGCGCAAAGAAAGTGACCTATAAAATTCACATTAATCGCTTAATTATGCGTCGTTTAGTGATGGGCATTGCCGATGCCACCATGGAAGTCGATGGCCGTGAAATTTATAGCGCTAAAAACTTAAAGGTTGGCTTATTTACTTCAACAGAATCATTCTAAAGACCTATAACTGCCCATGACTTTATCAATAATTGCCGTTCTTATCGGCCTTGGGCTGCTTATTTGGAGTGCTGATCGCTTTGTTGAAGGCGCATCAGCCGCTGCTAATCAGCTCGGTGTCTCTACGCTTATTATCGGCATCACGATTATCGGTTTTGGTACCTCAGCACCTGAAATTCTCATTTCTATTTTTGCTTCGCTTGATAACACACCCGACCTAGCTATAGGTAATGCCTTAGGTTCTAACATTGCCAACATTGCATTAATTTTAGGTGTCACGGCGTTACTCGTCCCCTTACCTATTGCTTCTAGCTTATTAAAAAAAGAGTTTCCTATTTTATTAGGCGCGACCGCAATCGTTGCTTACTTTTTGCACGATAAACAACTCACTTTTATAGAGGGCGCTTTGTTATTAGTCGTATTAGCCGCCTCCCTGATTTACTTTATCAAAAGCAGTAAAAAAGATGGTACTTTAAATCAAGAGTTTGCTAATGAAATACCCCAAGACATGACGCTAAAGCAATCCGTCATGTGGTTATCCATTGGTTTAGTTGTACTTGTTTTAAGCTCTAAACTATTAGTATGGGGCGCCGTCAATATTGCGACCGCCTTAGGCGTCCCTGACCTTATTATTGGCTTAACCATTGTCGCCTTAGGCACTAGCCTACCAGAGCTAGCCGCCGCCATAGCGAGCGCCCGAAAAGGCGAGCCTGATCTTGCCATTGGTAATGTGATTGGCTCTAACTTATTTAATTCATTAGCTGTCATCGCAATACCTGGCTTATTACTGACTAATTTTGCGGTATCATCCACCGCCATCACGCGTGACTTACCGGTCATGATTGGCATGACCATCATCCTTTATTTACTGGCTAAATTTCCACGGCATCAAGATTCAGTCATTACCCGAACTAAGGGTATATTTTTACTGACTGGGTTTATCGCCTACCAACTTGTTTTATATTTTGACACTATGGCGATCATTGCCCATTAATAGCTAAATACAAAACCCGTCTATTGCTATAGACTACGCTTTTTTATTACAGGCTAGCTTACCGCAGGCTAGCCTGTCATCGACTTCAAATAGTTTCAATATGGCCATAGTAACTCTTACCAACGTATACCACAGCTTCGGCGACCAACCCATTTTAAACCACTCAGACATGAGCATTGAGCACAATGAACGCTTATGTATTGTGGGTAAAAACGGGGCGGGGAAATCCACCTTAATGCAGCTCATCGCAGGCCTTCAAAAGCCAGATGAAGGCAGTATTATTGTGCAAAAAGGCATTAAAATCACTCAACTCATTCAAGAAGTACCACAAGACCTGCATGGCTCTGTATATGATATTGTGGGGCAAGGTTTAGGTAATTTAGGTCAAATTATAACGGCGTGGCATGCCATCATTGCCAGTGGTGCCACTGACGATGACTCAATGAATAAAATGGCCGAGCTACAACACGAAATAGATGTCAATAATGGCTGGAATTTAGAACAGCAAATATCAACCACACTGTCACAGCTAGAATTAGACCCCGATGCCGAATTTTCTGGGTTATCTGGCGGGCGTAAGCGTCGTGTTTTATTAGCTCAAGCGTTAGTATCAAAACCCGATTTGTTATTACTTGACGAGCCAACCAACCATATGGATATAGAATCTATCTTATGGTTAGAAACCTTTCTACAAACCTTCCAAGGCAGCTTGCTGTTTATCACCCATGATCGTTCCTTTTTAAAGAATATTGCCACTGCTATTATCGACTTAGATAGAGGTGAAATATCACGCTGGAATGGTAGCTACGACCAATATGTTGAAGGTAAAGCCGCCAAATTAGCCAATGAAGAAACCGAACAAAAACTATTTGATAAAAAGCTCGCGCAAGAAGAAGTTTGGGTTCGCCAAGGCATTAAGGCACGGCGTACCCGTAACGAAGGCCGCGTTCGCGCCTTAGAAAGCATGCGTAAAGAACGTGTAGCAAGGCGTGATGTCACTAAAAAAGCCACCTTCTCTACTCAAACTAGCGATAGCTCAGGTAAAATCGTTATTGAAGCTAAAGAAATTTCTTATGCTTGGGGCGACGGCGCAGGTAAAAGCATTGTTAAAGATTATTCGATTAAAGTATTACGCGGTGAAAAAATTGGCATCATTGGTGCCAATGGTTGCGGCAAATCAACTTTAATTCAATTGCTGCTGGGTGATTTAGAGCCTCAACAAGGCTCTGTTAAATTAGGCACAAAACTTGATATCGCCTATTACGACCAATTACGCAACAACCTAGATGACACTAAATCAGTTCTAGAAAACCTAGATGCAGGCACAGACCGCATTGACATTAACGGCATTAGCAAACACGTTGTTGGTTATTTAAAAGAGTTTTTATTCACTGACAAGCAAATTAACACGCCTGTATCCACGCTTTCTGGTGGAGAGCGTAACCGCTTAATGCTCGCTAAATTATTCACCAAACCGTTTAATTTTTTGGTGATGGATGAGCCCACCAATGATTTAGATATGGATACTCTTGAGTTACTTGAAGAGCTATTATCTGAATTTAAAGGCACGCTTATTTTGGTTAGTCACGATCGCGCCTTTATCGACAACATCGTTACCAGCACCATTGTATTTGAAGACCAAGGCGTGGTTAAAAACTACATCGGTGGCTATGCTGATTGGTTATGGCAACGCGGTGAAATAACCTCGACTCAAAGCATTAATAAAGCCATCCCCAAAGAAAAGCCCAAGCCCGTTGCTAAAAAATTAAGCTATAACGATGAAAAAGAACTTAAAAACCTGCCTAAAAAAATCGAAAAACTAGAAGCAAAGATAAACGATTTGCAACAAGCTATGGGGAAAGCTGACTTTTATCAACAGGATCAAAGTAAAATCAAAGCGTCTCAAGATAAACTTGAAGAAACCCAAAAACAGCTAGATACTGCCTATCAACGTTGGGAAAATTTAGACGGTTAAGATAAAATGAGCGCAAATTACATCACACTAGGCAAGGCTGTTTTAAAAGAAGAAGCAAAAGCCATTAGCGATTTAGTTGACCGTATTGATGATAAATTTCATCAAGCTTGTGAAATTATTTTGCAATGCAAAGGCCGTATCGTCGTAACGGGCATGGGTAAGTCGGGGCATATTGGCAATAAAATAGCAGCGACACTGGCAAGTACCGGCTCTCCTTCTTTCTTTATGCACCCAGGTGAAGCCAGCCACGGTGACTTAGGTATGATTACTAAAGACGATGTGGTCATCGCACTATCTAACTCGGGCGAATCGAATGAAATTAGCATTTTACTGCCACTCTTAAAGCGCATTAATATCTCAATTATTTCACTAACCGGAAATGCACAATCAACACTAGCTCAAGCGGCTAATGTAAATTTAGATGTGAGTGTTACAAAAGAAGCATGCCCATTGGGTTTAGCACCCACATCAAGCACCACCGCCAGTTTAGCTATGGGCGATGCCCTAGCCGTCGCCATACTTGACCAGCGAGGCTTTACCGAAGCAGACTTCGCACTGTCACACCCCGGTGGAAGCTTAGGCAGACGTTTATTAGTGCGTGTTGCAGACATCATGCATTCAGGTGATGACATACCCCTCATCATCAACACAGCAACACTTAGCGCAACATTACTAGAAATGAGTAAAAAAGGCTTGGGTATCGCAGCCATCGCCGACCATAATAATCAACTTCAAGGCATCTTTACCGATGGCGACTTACGCAGAACCTTAGAAGCACAGCCCAACATCCATGAAGCGCTCATTAAAGACTTTATGACTTCCAACTGCATTACAATCACTGCCCATCAAATTGCCAGCGAAGCACTTAATATTATGCAGCAAAAAAAGATTAATGCGCTCATTGTGGTCAATGAGCAACAGCACATTATTGGTGCCTTAAACATGCACGATTTATTGCGCGCTGGCATCGTTTAAATCATCCATCTTTAAAAAGACTTAAGCGCGTTGGCAAATACCTGAGTACTTAAAAG
>CAYZQE010000055.1:0-17059 GCA_964480635.1 uncultured Gammaproteobacteria bacterium
AGGGCGACCAAAAGAAAACAGTTATCTGGTTATGGGTGACAGTGGCTTTAGGCGTCGTGTTTATTGGCTTGCAAATGCTTGAATATGTACATGCTTATAGAGATCTTGATCTACAACTAGATTCGGGTGTTTATGGCTCTACATTTTATATGTTAACGGGTTTTCATGGTTTTCATGTGACTTTAGGTGCAGTGATGTTAGCAGTAATGGCTGTACGAGCTGGTAAGGGGCATTTCTCAGAGCATAATCATTTTGCTTTTGAAGCCGCAGCTTGGTATTGGCACTTTGTCGATGTTGTTTGGTTGGGGTTATTTATCTTTGTATATTGGCTGTAGATTTAACTCAGCTAAAAAAGCACCTTAACAGGTGCTTTTTTTTGCATAAAAGAAAGTTCATTGTTTTGTTGTTAACAACAAAACAATGATAATGAAAAATACGAATTAAATTTTTATGGGCTAGGTATTAAAGCATGAGGTTGTATCCAGCCCATGAAACCAGAGAATATTAAGAAAGCAAATAACAGCAGAGACAAACCAATGCGCAAAGATAGTGTTTTAACGGTGCGTTTAGAGTCGTTGCCAGTGTCAGCGATCAGATAATAGAGGCTTTGGCCTAAGCTAATTAAAATGAATATTAGTAAGATAATAGGGATGGCTGTTGACAAAATATCGCTCTCTTAAATAGTTAAATTAGTATATAATTATATACCTTTTTTAGGTTCGACGAGAACTGATGTTTTTAGCAATAAAAAAATATCCTCTTATATTTATTTTTGCATTATTTACCACTGGGTTTTTAACATTCCTAGGGTTTTGGCAATATGATAAAGGTCAGCAACGCGAGTTATCAGATAGATTGCATTCTGAATCTTTTTCAAAACAACAGATATCCTTAAACGAATTGAAGAGTGATACACAGCTCAAAGACGGAATAAAGGTATCAGTAACAGGACGATTTGTGAAAGATATGGTTATATTCCATGATAACCGTTTAAATTTTGGCTGGTCTGGTTACCATGTTTTTTCTGTTTTTAGTTTGAGCGATGATAAAGCAGTATTGATTAACCGTGGTTGGGTTAAAATGAATGTCGATAGGCATATTCTTCCAAGTGTCATCACTTCTGATGAGTATGTGACGCTTGAAGGGGTCATTCGGTTTCCTGTTAAGGGGGTGTTTACACTTGCAGAAGAAGAATTAAAAATGACTTTTCCACAGCGAGTTCAAACCATAGAGGTCGATAAGATCAAGGAATCTACACAATACCCATTGCAAGAATATAGTGTGTTATTAGACGCTAACGTAATAGGGGAGCACTTTGATCGAAATTGGTTAAACTTATTGCCGGGAAAATATATGAGTGCAAATAAACATTATGCTTATTCGCTGCAATGGTTTTCATTGGCTTTTATAGGGCTAATTATTTTTATGATTTTAATTTTTAAGATGGCGAAGAATGAACAAGGGTAGACTTAAATTAATTGCTGTGATGGCTGTATTTGTATTGCCCATTATTTTTGCATTTGTATTGCAACCTTTAAAAGAAGATTTAGTAGATGGCGATAGCTTAAGTCATGGTAAGTTAGTCACACCACAAGTTGAGCTTAAAGATTTAGCAAGCTTAAGCAAGCTGAGGGGAAAGTGGACTTTACTAGCCTTTGCAGGTAAGCATTGTGATGCCAGTTGTTTGGATAATATGTATCGCATTCAGCAAATACGTTTAACTCAAGGAGAAGGCAGTAAACGTGTTGCAAGAATGCTAATAAGCGAAGGGAAGTTGCCAGTAAAGGATCTTGAAAATTTGAATCCATATATAGGGACACAATTTATACGTTTAGATGCTAAACAATACGAAAAACTGGTCACTCTGATGCAAAAAAACATAGAGAATGAGATTACAGATAATATTTATCTTATAGATCCTCTGGGCTATTATATGATGACATTTGACAATGGCTTAGTCCCTAAGGGTATTATTAGGGACTTAAAGCACTTGCTTAGAAACTCAAGAGTCGGGTAAATTTATGAGCGTAATCACTGCAAATATAAGTGCTTATTATGAGCTAACCAAGCCTAAAGTAGTGATGTTAATCATTTTTACTTCAATGGTTGGCATGTTTTTAGCGGTACCTGGTGCAGTACCCTTGGACTTGTTTATATTGGGTAATCTAGGCATTGCTTTAGCATCGGCTGGTGCCGCGGTGATGAATCATTTAGCTGATGAAGCCATTGATATTAAAATGGCTAGAACAAAGAGTAGACCCTTGCCTACGGGGCGTTTAAATAAAAAAAATGCATTAATCTTTGCATTAATATTGAGCGCATCTTCAATGGTAATTTTAGTGGTCTGGGTGAACACATTGACGGCTATTTTTACCCTCATGTCTTTAGTTGGTTACGCCATTGTTTATACGCTTTATTTAAAGCGCGCAACCCCACAAAATATCGTGATAGGTGGGGCAGCAGGTGCCGCACCACCTGTATTAGGCTGGATGGCAATTACCGGAACCTTAGCGCCTGAGGCAATGCTATTATTTCTTATTATTTTTACTTGGACGCCACCACATTTTTGGGCATTAGCGCTTAAACGAAAAAATGAATATGCAGCAGCAGGTTTGCCGATGATGCCTGTGACGCATGGCTCTGAGTTTACAAAAAAACAAATTGTTTATTACACAATATTAATGTTAATAGCAGGGTTATTACCGTTTATAACTCAAATGAGCGGCTTAATTTATTTAGCCGGCAGCAGTGTTTTTGGTTTAATATTTTTGAAATATGTATTGGTGTTACAAAAGCAAGAAAATGATGAGTCGGCGATGAAAACCTTCGGTTTTTCAATTACTTACTTAATGGCTGTCTTCTTCTTTTTATTAGTTGACCATTATTTTTATTACGGTATTTAATATGTCAAACGAAGTGAAGAATAAAGATTCTGCAGAAGAGTGTACGGTCACGACTTTTCAAGTCATGTTGAGTGTTATTGCGTCGATTTTAGGTGTGCAGAAAAGAGAGACATTAGAGCGAGATTTCAAATGTGGTAAATTGCGCCAGTTTATCATTGTAGCTTTGCTCATGACGCTTGCTTTTATATTCTTTGTTTATGGTTTAGTGCAAGTTGCATTTTGGTATTTTGGCGTTTAATAACTTTTATTTATTAAATCACTGAGCACAAAAAAGCCTAGTTAAAACTAGGCTTTTTTGTGCTCAGTGAGATTTACATTGGTATCGCTCACATTTTATAAAGAGAATTAACGTTTAAACGATAGTAATTTGTTGTTTCATTTTATTAAACGCATTCTTTTCGATCTGACGGATTCTTTCAGCAGAGACACCATATGTGGCAGCAAGCTCGTGTAATGTCTCTTTAGAGTCATTTAACCAGCGCTTATGGACGATATCTTTACTGCGAGAATCTAGTAGCTTAAGGGCCGATAATAATTGAGTCAGGTTTTGCTTGCTGGCATCACCATTCATTAAGGTGACTTCTGGAGAATCGGTATGAGATTCAAGTGTTAATGACGGTGAATTAAAGGCGACTTCATCATCATTATCGTCAGAAGAAAGGTCAAAAGACATATCATATCGATTAAGACGGTTTTCCATTTCCATGACGTTTTTAGTAGACACGCCAAGTTGTTCGGCAACATGCTCAACTTCATGCTTTTTAAACCAACCCAAGCGTTTTTTATAGCTACGCAGTTTAAAGAACAATTTGCGTTGCTCTTTAGTCGTCGCGACTTTAACGATCTTCCAGTTTTTAATAATAAATTCATGCATTTCTGCTTTAATCCAATGTACGGCAAAAGAGACTAAGCGAACGCCAACTTCGGGATCAAAACGTTTAACCGCTTTCATAAGGCCAATGTTGCCTTCTTGAATTAAATCAGCGACTGATAGGCCATAGCCATTGTAGTTATTAGCAACTTTAATGACAAAACGTAAATGTGGAAGAATAAGTTTTTGAGCCGCTATAGGGTTTTCATTATCACGTAAATCAGTCGCATAAGAATATTCTTCTTCTTTAGTCAGAACAGGAATTTTATATACAGATTGGATGTACGCTTCCAATGTACCAACAGCGGATAGCGTCGGTAATTGATTGAATGTTGAAACTAATGCTGTGCTCATAATAACCTCAAAATTTTTTATTGCCCTAAAAGTTTAGCACTCTTGGTGCTTGAGTGCTAATTTATTAGTGGTTGCTAATGAACTAAAGTTCAATGAGGGAATTAGTTAGCGTTATAACTTAGTAATGGCCTCATGCTGGCGTTTAATATTGATAAGGATTTGAAGCCGTTCTAATAAATCAGCTTCAGAGACAGGCTTGGTTAAAAAGTCATTTGTTCCTGCGCCAAAAATACCAGTAAAGTCGGTTTTTTCATTTTCATCAGGTTCTGATGTGAGTAATAAGATAGGTAAGGTTAAGTAATCTAAGCCGATATCGTTTCGAACAGTTTTAATCAAGTCATACCCTATCATTGTACCGGTTAAGAGAATGTCAGTAATTAAAATGTCATAGGAGCAAAAGCCATGCTCTTCGATATCTGCTCGTATAAAGGTTAAACCTTGTTCAGAGGATTTAAAATGTTGGAAGTGAAAGCCATGACTTTTAAAAATTGAAGACGTTATTGCCGCAGAGGTGGCACTGTTATCCACATAGATAATTCTAGCTGTATGGATATCAGATTTTTGTAAAAAATCAGAAATAAAAGACACTAAAGATTTATGCCCGTCGGCTTTATCAAAATAGGCGGTAACGGCTTTAGTTTCATCCATATTAAAATCAGGAATAATGGTGGATTCATTATTGCCAGAAACAACAAATACTGCAGTATCTTTATTTTTATTAGTTTGACGTATTTTTTCAATTAAAAGGTAGCCGTTCATATCGGGTAAATCGATACCCGTCGTTATGATATCAAACTCATATCGAGTTGTTGCTGTAATGGCTTCTCTAGCAGAGCCGCAAGCTATAATTTCGACGTCATCGAGTTCTGATTGTAGTTTTTTAAATAAAATGGTACGAGCAACATCCGAATTATCGACAATTAAAATTCTATTTCTGGTTTTCATTGTTATTCCTAGGTTATTTTCTAACTCGGCTCTATTTCATCTAGATGCTTTGATACAGCAATCCATGATCCAATTAAGCCTAACGTTGTGCTGGATATAACTAATAATACAAATTCGGCAAAAGTAAATGTAATCATCTCAATTTGTGCATGATAAAGCAGGCTTAAATTTTGTACTGGGCCAGATAAAAGTGCGGCGCTGAGTAAAACAATTAACCAAGATAACAGCCCGCCTAGTAATCCATACCAAATGCCGCCGTATAAAAAAGGGCGTCGAATATAGGCATCTGTCGCGCCTACTAGTTTAATCACTGTTATTTCTTTTGCACGATTTTGGATATCTAAACGTATGGTATTGCCGACAATGAGTAGCACAGCAAAACCAAATAATAGCGTAATGATGATGATGGCTCTTTCGATGATGGTAAGAATGGCAAATAGTCGGTTAATCCATTCTGTATCCATTTTTGCCGTCGAGACCTGTTCGTAGGCATTAAGCTTTGATAATAATGTTTTTATGGTGAGTGTATCTGCAGCAGCCGATGGCTGAACGATTAAAGTATGAGGTAACGGGTTGTTTTTGAGTTGGGCAATGCTGTTTGATAATCCAGATGAAGCCTTAAATTCTGTCAAAGCATCTTCTTTAGATAAAAACACAATTGATTGTATATTAGGTAATTGAAGTATTTCTTTTTTAAGTTTTAAGGCACTTTTCGTGTTGGTGCTTTTACTTAAATAAAGAGAAATTTGAGTGCTAGAACTGATATCACCAGATAAGTTTTTGACATTTTTTAAAAAAAGATAAAAGCTACTTGGTAGGGATAAGGTGATCGCAATAACGGCAATGGTCATTAGAGTGGATGTGGGGTTCTTATAAAGCTTACCTAAGCTAAATAAAATGGATTGCAAGTGATGCAAGGACCATGAAGATATTCGGCTACTAAATTGAGGGTTTCTAGCGCGTGTATTTACATTCATAACGTATCGTCCAAGTCATTATGGATAATGCGCCCATCGTGAAGTGTGACCACTGGTTTTTGCAGTTCATTGATTAACTGTAAATCATGGCTAGCAATGAGCACAGAGACGCCCACTTGTTGGAAATCGACAAAAATCTGCATAATTTCACGTGACAGCGCGGGATCTAAATTACCTGTTGGTTCGTCAGCAAGTAATAATAATGGTTTGTGTACAACGGCTCGTGCAATACCCACACGTTGCTGTTCACCACCCGATAAAGTGATAGGCATGGCTTTGCTTTTGTTGAGTAAGCCGACTTTATCTAAAGCGGCCAATACGCGTGATTTAATTTCTTGTGGGCGGTAACCATGGATGTGGAGTGGTAAAGCAACATTTTCGAAAACTGACCGATCATAGAGTAATTGGTGGTCTTGAAAAATGATGCCTATTTGACGCCTGAGATAGGGAATGCGATTTCTTGATAAGGTGTTTAAGTTAACTTTATTAAGCAGTGCCTGGCCTCTGGTTGGTTTTTCAATAAGCGCTATAATTTTCAATAAAGTACTTTTTCCTGCTCCAGAATGTCCGGTTAGGAATGCAATTTGTCCGGCATCGAGGTGAAAGTTAACGGCACTAAGAGCATCTTGGCCTCCAGCATAACGTTTTGTGACATTATGAAAATGAATCATGGTTTATGTTGATTCACTGTCTAATAAAGCAGAAACAAATTCATCTGCATCGAAAGGGCGTAAATCATCAGCCGTTTCGCCGACACCAATAAAACGAATGGGGAGGTTCATTTTTTCAGCAAGTGAAAAAACAATACCGCCTTTAGCCGTACCATCTAGTTTTGTTAAAGTAATACCATTTATTCCAATGGCCTTATGAAATTCAGTGGCTTGAGATAAAGCATTTTGTCCGGTGCCAGCATCTAGCACTAACATGGTTTCGTGCGGTGCATTTTTGTCGATTTTAGCCATGACACGTTTGATTTTAGCAAGCTCATCCATAAGGTTGCTTTGAGTGTGCAATCTGCCCGCTGTATCGGCAATAAGGACATCTATATTTTTAGATTTAGCAGATTGCAACGCATCAAAAATAACAGAAGCCGAGTCAGCACCTGATCCTTGACTAATGACGGGCACATCTAGGCGTTCACCCCAAGTTTGCAACTGTTCAACGGCTGCCGCTCGAAAGGTGTCCCCAGCCGCTAGCATAACGCTCAGGCCTTGTTGTTTAAATTTCTGCGCCAATTTACCAATGGTTGTTGTTTTGCCAGCACCATTAATTCCAATCATTAAAATAACAAAGGTATCTCCATGTTGAGGTATGATAAGCGGTTTAGCACAAGGCGTTAAAATGTCTGACAACGTCTGTTTAAAGAGTTGTTCGGCTGTTTGATTTTGAAGCAGTTTAGATTGAGATAACTGTTGTGTGATTTTTGCTGTTGCATCAATACCTACATCAGACGTTAAAAGAATATCTTCAAGTGCTTCAATGCTTGAGTCATCTAAATTTTTACTTAAAAAAACTTGACTTAAGCCCGATGAAAACTGAGAGCGAGTTTTACTGAGCTTATCTTTTAAGCTTCCAAACAGTCCTTTTGAAGGTTGTTTTTCTATTTTATTTTTTTTTGTGAAACCGAACATTAAAGTGTGAGTCTGACCTAATTATATTTATAATTGTTTATTATAGCGCCAACTTTTTGGAGAACCAATGAAACATAGCATATTATTAATGAGTTTAATCACTACACTGGGATTTAATCCTGCTGTTCAAGCAAAAACTGTCGAGTTTTTATTAGATAATGGACTCAAGTTAATCGTTAGAGAAGACCATAGAGCGCCTGTCGTTGTATCTCAAGTGTGGTACAAAATAGGCGCTAGTTATGAACATGGAGGCATCAGCGGGGTATCGCATGTGTTAGAGCATATGATGTTTAAAGGTACAAAAAACTTAAGGTCAGGTGAGTTTTCTGAAATTATTGCTGAAAATGGCGGTAAGGAAAATGCTTTTACGTCAAAAGACTATACGGCTTATTTTCAGCGTATTTCAAGTGATCGCTTAGAGTTATGTCTGCGCTTAGAAGCTGACCGCATGAGAAATTTAGTTTTTGTAGAGGAAGAATTTAAAAAAGAAGTCGAAGTTGTTAAAGAGGAGAGGCGTTTACGAGTTGATAATAACCCCAAGTCAAAGCTGTTTGAACAATTTAATGCAGCTGCTTTTGTGAATAGTCCAGTGAGAATTCCAACCATTGGCTGGATGACTGATTTAGAATCATTGACCATGCAAGATGCAAAAGACTGGTATCAGCGTTGGTATGCGCCTAACAATGCCACATTAGTGATTGTGGGCGATGTGGATGCTAATGAAGTCTATGAATTGACGAAAAAACATTTTGGCATGCATAAATCAATGGAGATTAAAGCACCAAAGCTAAGAAAAGAAATCCCTCAAATAGGCACTCGCCAAATCACCTTATTGGATAAGGTTTCTACCCCTTATTTGTTAATGGGCTATAAAGTCCCAGCGTTAAATACCATTGACGACCCTAAAATACCCTATGTGCTTGATGTTATCGCTGGTGTATTAGACGGTGGTAACAGTGCGCGTTTTGCTAAAAACTTACTGAGAGAGCAGGAAGTCGCTGTCAGCGTAGGTACAGGATATGATTTGTATGAACGTTTAGAAGGTTTGTTTTTATTCGCAGGAACACCCACACCTCAAACAAGTATCGAGACACTAAAAGCAGCCATCATTGACCAGTTAGAGCTGCTTAAAAAGGAAAAAGTGAGCCAGCATGAATTAGATAAAGTGATCGCTCAAGTGGTTGCAGGTAAAATTTATGATCGAGACTCCATGTTTAATATGGGTATGCAGATAGGCACATTAGAGTCTGTAGGACTAGATTGGAGACGCTTAGATGAATACGAAGAAAAAATTAAAGCGGTGACGGCAGATGATATTTTAGCGGTCGCTAAACGTTATTTTGTAGAAGACCAACTAACTATTGGGCAGTTATTGCCAAAAACTAAACAGGAGGTTAAGTAATGTTAAAAAATTTATTGATAGTAGCGCCTTTATTGTTAGTGATATCTAATGCAATGGCATTAGATATACAGCAGTGGACAACGAAAAATGGTGCAAATGTTTTATTTGTGGCCGCTAATGATCTGCCAATGATTGATATTCGCATGACGTTTAAAGCGGGGAGTTCACGAGACCATGCCTTACCCGGAATATCTCGATTAACCAATGCTTTATTAGTAGAAGGAACGGGTGATTTGTCTGCTGAAGATGTCGCTGAAAAAATGGAATCTGTTGGTGCGCAGCTTGGCCATGATTCATTAAAGGATATGGCTTGGAGTAGCTTACGTCTGTTATCTAAAATACCATCACGAGATGACATTATTGATTTGTATGCTCGTGTAACGACCCTGCCTTCTTTTCCTTTGGATGCGATTGAAAGGGATAGAACCTCTATGCTGACAAGCCTTAAAAGTCGTAAAAACAAAATTTCTAATGTCACTTCAGATGAATTTTATAGTGCTTTATATCAAGAGCATGACTATCAAATAAGTTCTCACGGTACAAAACAAGGTTTAACGTCAATTCAACAAAGTGATTTGAAGTCTTTTCATCAAAAATATTATGTGGCAAAAAACGTATCAATTGCAATTGTAGGTGATTTAGATCTACAGCAAGCTAAATTGATGTCTGAAAATTTATCTCAATATTTAAAGCCTGGGGAACCTGCTCAAGCTTTAAAAGAACCTAAAGCAACTCAGGCAAAAACATCGTTCATTGAATTTGATTCGACGCAAACTCATATTGTCAGAGGCTTACCTGTACTATCTCGTCAAGATGATGATTATTTTGCGTTATATGTTGGTAATCACATTTTAGGTGGAAGTGGTTTTGGCTCTCGATTAATGAAAGTGATTCGTGAAGAAAAAGGGCTTAGTTATAGTGTGTATAGTTATTTTTCACCGATGGAGTCAAATGGCCCATTTGAAATGGCGATGCAAACCGCTAATCATCAAGTTGCCGAGGCTCGTTTGCTGTTAAGTCAGTTATTAAATGACTTTATAAATGAAGGTCCAACTAACGATGAGTTAATAAAAGCGAAAAAAAATATTACAGGTGGATTTCCACTTAAGATTGATAGTAACAAAAAGATAGCCAGTTATTTAGCGTTAATAGGGTTTTATAATTTACCATTAGACTATTTAGACAGCTTTAATGAAAAAGTAGAGCGGGTTAGCATTCAACAGATTAAAGATGCATTTAAGCGCCGCGTTAAATTAGATCAAATGATTGAAATTGTAGTGGGGCCGAAAGCAACAAATGGCTAAGCAAAATAAAGCCAAAAAAACGCATCAATTACGAATTATTGCAGGTCACTGGAAAGGGCAAAAAGTGACCGTTATAGACCAAGAAGGCTTGCGCCCAACTACTGATAGAGTAAGAGAAACGCTGTTTAATTGGTTGGCATTACCCATTGTTAATGCACAATGTTTAGATGCATTCGCAGGATCTGGGGTTCTAAGTTTTGAGTCGCTATCTCGTGACGCAAAATCTGTTATCTGCGTTGAAAAGTCTCGCCAAGCAAGTCTGGCTATTCAGAAAAATATAGACCATTTAAACGCTAAGGGTATTCAGCTTATCGAAATGGATGCACTTGATTATCTTCAAGAAGCAGATTTAAAGTTTGATGTTGTTTATTTAGACCCACCATTTTCAGCTCCAAGTTTATTGCTGTTTGCTTTAGAGCTTATCGCACAAAGACAATTACTGAAAAAAAATGGGGTGGTCTATATTGAAATGGCTAAAAAGGACCTACCTATGTTGGATTCCCTTAAGCTAGAGATAACTTGGCTTAAGAAAAAAATGGCGGGTCAAGTATGCTATGCTCTTTTGAATATCCATCGTTAAGCCCTATTTATGCCTGTTACTGCCATCTATCCCGGAACATTTGACCCTGTTACTAATGGGCATATTGACTTGTGTCATCGAGCATTAAAAATGTTTGATACTGTTGTTGTCGGAGTCGCTAATAACCCAGGTAAATCACCTTTTTTTAATGTAGATGAAAGGGTGGCAATGATTAGGGAAGTTTTAAAAAATGATGAACGGATTACGGTCTTACCCTTTAAAAGCTTATTAATAGATTTTGCTCACGAAGTGGATGCTAGTATTATCGTTAGGGGCTTAAGAGCCATTTCAGATTTTGAATTTGAAGTGCAGCTCGCAGGCATGAACAGAACGTTAGCACCAGAGATTGAAACTGTTTTTTTAACAGCAGCAGAAAGATATGCTTTTGTCTCTTCAAGTTTAGTAAGAGAAATAGCCAGGTTAGAGGGCGACGTGTCTGACTTTTTACATCCAACCGTGTTAACAAAATTACACGATAAACTAAAGAATAGAGAATAAGTAATGGCGTTATTAATTACAGATGAATGCATCAACTGTGACGTGTGTGAACCTGAGTGTCCGAATGAAGCGATTACACCAGGCGATGAAATCTATATTATTGATCCTGATAAATGTACTGAGTGTGTCGGACATTTTGAAACGTCACAATGTGTTGAAGTGTGTCCCGTTGATTGTATTCCATTAGACCCCGACTATAAAGAAACTCAAGATGAACTTATGCTTAAATATAAGCATTTAACCGCCCAATAAAAAAAGATTATTGATTAAATGTGTTAAGCCATTGGCTGATGTTTTGAGTTAAAACCACCCCTTCAATCATTATTTGTTTAGAAAACCGGTTCACCATCGACAATCTCAAGCAGCACTTCTTGCGCGAGCCTTAGTTCTCGTGCTTCGTTAGAAGCATGGACGTTGAACGACAAAATGAATGCCATCAAAAGAGTTAAAACTATTTGCATACACCTTATTATAGACGAGTAAATAAAAGCTGTTTGTCTTTAAACTTCATTTTTTGATACTTTTAAATAGTGTTTCATTAAGCCCGATGTTGACGCATCGTGTTTATGGTCTTGAATGCCGCTTAATAATTCAATGCTCAATTTTTCGGCTAATTCTTTACCAAGCTCAACACCCCACTGGTCGAAGGAATTGATATTCCAAATAACCCCTTGTACGAATATAGAGTGTTCATAAAAAGCCAGTAATGAACCTAAATTAAAAGGTGTTAATTGTTCAATTAAAATGGTCGTTGAGGGAATGCTGCCTTTAAAGCTTCTATTGTTATTAATGATGTTTTGAAATTGATCATCGGTATTCTGACTGCTTAAATCGCGCCCATTCATCAGTGCTTCGGATTGAGCGAGAAGGTTTGAAAACAACAGAGCTTGGTGTTCTCTAATTTGATAATGGTTTTTGATGGATGCAATAAAATCGATAGGGACAATATCAGTGCCTTGATGCAAAAACTGAAAGAATGCATGCTGACCATTGGAACCAGAACCACCCCAAATAATAGGGCAGGTTTTGTAAGGAACTGGCTCGCCGTTACGCATAATGTTTTTACCATTACTTTCCATTTCTAATTGTTGTAGATAAGAAGGCAGTTGATAAAGTAAGCTGTCATAAGGCAATACAGCTTTGCTGCTATAGCCACAAAAATTTCGATGCCAAATACCGGTTAATGCATGGATGACAGGCATGTTTTTAGAAAAATCAGTATTAAAAAAGTGTTCATCCATATCATGAGCACCGGCGAGTAATGCTTCAAAATTATCCATTCCTATAGCAAGAGCTGTCGATAAACCAATGCAAGACCAAATAGAATAGCGTCCGCCAACCCAATCCCAAAATTCGAACATGTTTTTGGGGTCTATGCCAAATTCAACGGCTTTTTCAGTATTAGTTGAAAGTGCGATGAAGTGTTTTTTTATGTGTTGTGTTTTTTTTGCAGTATTTAAAAACCATTCTCGAGCGCTATGCGCTTCGTAGACGGTTTCTAATGTGCAAAATGATTTAGACGCGATGATAAATAAGGTTGTTTCCGGGTTAAGGCCGGATAAACTTAAGGCTAACTGTGCGGCATCAAGATTAGAAACAAAAAGCACATTAACATGGTGTTGCCAATAAGGCTGAAGAGCTTGTGAGGTTAGAACAGGGCCTAAGTCAGAACCACCGATGCCGATGTTAACAACCGTGTCTATTTTTTTACCAGTATATCCGCGCCAAGCCCCACTGTAGATTGAATCAATAAATTCTCTCATTTTATCTAATACACGATGCACATTAGGTATTACATCTTCATCACCATAGTGCATTGATGAGCTTTTAGGGCTGCGCAATGCGATATGCATGACCGCTCTGTCTTCGGTGGCATTGATCTTTTTACCGCTTTGCATCTTGTGCATCCAATCCTTTAAATTGGCTTCTTCGGTTAATTTAGTCAGTAATGTAAAAGTGTCAGCATCAAGTTTGTTTTTTGAATAGTCAAATAAAAAATCTTTGTGTTTTATGCTGAACTGCTTAAAGCGGTCAGGGTTATTGTTAAATAAATCGGCCGTTTTTATGGCATCAAGTTGTTTTTGTTTTTTAATCAGTTGTTGCCATACTGATGATGTTGAGATTGGTTCGCTCATAGTTTTAATTGTTCTTATACGGTTTGATTGTGTTGATTATTGTGCCATAAAGTTTGGACTTTTCATTACTTCATTTTGTGCAAGGTATAAAAATGAACGGAGATAGATCAAAGTAATGCGTCTAACTCTATGGGTTCTCCAATACTGTTTCCTTGAATATAGTCTACGCCGATTGCCTTTAATAGAGTGTTAGTTTGATCATTAGGTGAATAATCAGCAATGGTTTTTTTGCCGATAATATGAGAAATCTCATTGATCGATTTTACCATGGCTCTATCAATGAGGTTATGTTCTATTTCTTTAACTAATTGACCGTCAATCTTGATAGTGTCAACCGGTAAGTTTTTCAAGTAAGAAAATGATGATAAGCCACTACCAAAATTATCCAATGAAAATGAACAGCCTTGAGAGCTGAGGGAGTTAATTAATGCTTGGGTGTGCTTTAAGTCGATGACAGCAACCGTTTCGTTAATTTCAAAGCAGAGGCGACTGGCATCAATGTTTTCTTTCTTAATGAGTTGAGTAAGCCAAGGTGTAAAGGTGATATCGAGAGTTTGCCCAGAAAGGTTGATTGCAAATTGAGCTGTATTTTCTAAATGCCTATTCATCCATTCGAATGTTTTTGTTATGACCCAGCGGTCAATTTTAGGCATTAGATTGAGTCGTTCGGCATCGCTAATGAAGCTACGAGAAGGAATGATTTCATTCTGTTCGCCTCTTAAACGTAATAATATTTCATAATTATTGATACTATTACTTTCTATATGCAATATAGGCTGTGCAAAAAGCATAAAATGATCATCTTTAAGGGCGTCAGTTAATGTTGTCAACCAATTATGCTTAATGATATCAATGTGCTTTTCTAATTCGCCAACATGATATAAGTGAACGTGTTGACGGCCTTCTTCTTTTGCTAAAAAGCATGCCGTATCAATACTTGTCATGATTTCGTCAAAAGGAATTTCTTGTTCGTTTATTTCAACTAAGCCAACGCTTGCACCAACCTTAAAAATTTTATTTTCCCAGTTAAATTCATAGTCTGCAATAGATTGAATGAGTCCATTTAAGATAGCTTTTGCTTTATGAGAAGGGCATTGTTCAAAAATAATACCAAACTCATCGCCGCCAACGCGAGCTAAAAAATCAGTGCGACGCAGTTGTTTTTCGATTAAGTCGCTTATGGCGCGTAATAATTGGTCGCCAGCTGCATGACCGCATTGATCGTTTATGTGTTTGAAATTATCTAAATCTAAATAGGCAATGGTATGATTATTACCTAAATAAGGTTTATCAATGAGCTTTTTGATCTGAAATTCAAACTCTGTTCGGTTGTAAAGCCCAGTCAATGAATCATGGCTGGCTTGCTGCATCAAAAATTGATGGGCAGTATGTTCATCCGTGATATCTTGATGAATGCTGAGTACATGCTGGCTATTTGAATGTTTATCAAGCAAAGAGGCAATGGTTTGTTTGCACCAATAAACGTCGCCATTGGGCTTAATGCCCATGTATTCTCGTTGGCTCTCGCCTAAGCTTAAGCTGTAATCCCAATCAAACTCTTGAGTATTTGTATCGCTAGCATCTTGTACTAAATCGCTGAGGTATTCCCCTAAAATATTACTTTCTAACTCACCAATATAGTCACAAAAATAAGGGTTTGCATATTCGATAACACCTTTTAATGACGTGATGACAATGCCATTAGGGCTACTTTCGACGGCGTTGGATAATTTATTTAATTGTTTATTATTATGGTCTCTTTCAAACGAGATACAGGCCAATGCTGCTGTCACTGACATGAGCTGTTGTTCGTGAGTGCTGGGTGAGCGAGATTGAGCTAAAGTAATGGTTAAAACACCTAATATTTCTTTTTGATGCGACAAAATAGGCGTGGCCCAATAAGCCTGAGTATCACTCAATTGAGCGCGTAATGAATCGTCAATCTGTTCTATAATTTGTTGTTTTTCAGTCTTAAGGACATCAATGCTTGGGTTTAAATTATTATTCAAACTTAAGCTTGAAAAATAATGTTCGGCTTCATCGCTCATGCTAGATGCAGCCGCTAATGAAATTTGTTGATTATTCTTATCATAGGCGGTGATGGATGCATTAGCGCCTTCAAAAACTTGGTTTTCAGCATAGAGGCATAATTGAGTAAGAATGAGTTCAAGAGGCTCATCTTTAGCAATCATTTCTAAAACGCGACTTTGCATTTTTATTAAAATTTGCTGTTGCTGTTGCTGCTGAATTTGTTCAAAAAGTTGATCATTGATTTTTTGAAGCTGCGCTGATTTTTTATTAACAATCGACTCGGTATAGAGTTTTTTAGCCGTTAAGCTTAATAAGCCAAGTGTTGATGCCGCTGTGAATAATAAGCTGCTTAAAAATAACCACCATGTATTCCAGCTAGAGTATAGGTTGACATAAGCGGCATTCCCTTTGAGCTTTAATGTCCAAAATGTATTTTTATAAGTCGTTAAGCTTTCGGCAACTGGCGTGAAATAAGCGGTTTCAGTCTCTGTGTCATCTTTAGGCGTATGTTGAAATAAAGTGGTAGATTGATTGTTTTTAGTGCCTATCAATTGAACGCTGACATGCTTTAAATTAAGTTTTGTTATTATTTTTTGTAGTAAATAGTTTAAGTCAATATCAACATAAGCGACACCACCTAAGTGTTCAGAAGCGCATAAGTTATCGATGCTTGAGATGCTCGCTTCAATGTTTCGGTAAAGTGAATAAATATTGTTTTGATGATTATGAACCTCTAAATAAGAGCCTATCGTACATTCTTCGTATTGCTCTTGAATCACCCTAATAGGGCTTTCCTTTAATTGAAATTGATAAGGCTTTAATGTATGGAATGTATATTGAGACTCGGTTTTGGTATTGATTAAATCGGCGAAACCAAACCAGCCATAGCCATACGAAGTATCATCCTTTTTTAAATTGAGCTTTTTTAAAAAACCTTTAATTTCGTTCGGTGTTGCATGATAAGTGCTTAAAAAGAAAATATTGATGGCTTGTAAGCTTTTTTCGTATTGTTTAAAAACATGTTCAATTTCATTATTAAAAATCCGATTGGTTTGTAATAAGCGCTGAGTTAATTGTTCATGTTCTCGGCTTTGAGCGAATTGCATCATAGAGAATGAAAGAAATGTAAGTATCGTTAGCGATAGGCCAACTGAGATACGTCGTTGTCGCCATTCTTTTGTTTGTGAAAACAAAGCGAACATGAGTGGTGTGACGATTAATACACCAAAACTGTCACCCATCCACCAAATAAACCATGCTGATAAGACGTTTTCTTCAGGAATACTTTGAGACATATATAACAGGAACACAGAAAGTGTCGATGAAACAAGGCTCAAAAGAGGCGTTAATGTAAAAAAATTAATAATGTCTTTTTCACGGACTAAAGAGAATGAGCCAGTAAACTTAGGGCTTAATATCTTGTAAGTA
>CAYZQE010000056.1:0-16284 GCA_964480635.1 uncultured Gammaproteobacteria bacterium
AATTTGGCTTAGATAAAAATTATGGACTTAATCAGAGCTTCCTTAACATTAAGTCTAACGAGCGCCTTTTCCAAAAAGCACTATTTCAACTGTTTGAAGCAGAATCAAAACATCTAAAAACAAGGAATTATTTTTTATATAATAAAGATCATAGAGTTGCTTTTGATATGAATCTTCAACAGAAGCACCATAAGGATAATTCAATTGCGCCCATCCCGTAATACCAGGCTTTAACAAATGGCGTTCATGATAATAAGGGATATTTGTTGCCAATTCTTCAATAAATTCGGGGCGTTCAGGCCTAGGGCCAACAAAACTCATGGTGCCATTAAACACATTAAAGATCTGCGGGATTTCATCTATACGAGTTTTACGCATAAATCCACCTACTTTTGTCACTCGATTATCTGATTTAGTCGCCCAAACAGCGCCGCCTGCTTCTGCATCAGTAGACATTGACCTAAATTTATACACTTTAAAAGGCTGACCATTTAATCCTGTTCTAATTTGCGAGTAAAATATAGGTGCAGACAAGCCTTCCTCGATTTTTATAGCAATAATCGTTAAAATTAAAACAGGGGAAACGCACAATAAAAAACTAGAGCTAACCAATAAATCAAAAATTCTTTTTGCGAACAAATGAAACTCAGATACTTTAAACCCACCTGAAAACACCAACCATGCAGGATCAATAAAATCTATACGAATTTGGCCAGCTTCGTGCTCAAAAAAAGTAAGCACATCAATGACGGTAATGCCGTTCATTTTACATTCAACCAAATCATCCACATTAAGTCGGCTTTTGGTATCACTAGTAGCCGCAACAATTTCATCAATGTCATGCTTTTTTGAGTACTCAATTAAAGACATCCCATCTAAATCAATCAAAAAATCTTTATGGATAATAATCCCTTGGTCTTGTAATGCTAAATAACCTAATATTTTAAACCCACGTCGATCTGATTTTCGCCTTAATTTGTCTGCAATTTGTTTCGCTGTAAAGCCTGCACCATAAACAAGAATTCGTTTTTTTAACAGGTCAGTATCAACCAGCTCTAAAAAGATAGCTCGAATTGTCGCAATTATAAAAAAGGCTTGGACAAGCGCTAGGCCAGAAAGCCCACGATCAAGATACAAGTTTGGAAACACATAAAAGAACAACGCTAACAACAAGCCTGACGCGATAAAGCTTACCGCGATACGTATAAAGACACCTGAAACACCTTCTCTGATTTGACCTTGATAGAGCCCTGTAGACAACATTGAAATCGACGTTATGATACTCACTGCCGCAGCCTGAATCCATAACGAATCAATCACACTTAGAAAGTCATTTGACTCGCCAAAAACAGAACGTATATAGGCGGCTAAATATAAGGAAAAAAATAACACGCATATTTCTATCACTAATAGAACAAGAAAAGGTGTTTTTAAATAAGATCTAAAGACTTTTGCAGAATTCAAAATTACTCCGTTAGGTTTATAATAACTGCCCAGTATTATTGTCACAAAAATTATTGTTATTGTACTTTAATATTTTAAAAAAAAACCACCGAATGACACTTCAATAAAGGCATTTTTTTAGCATGATTTTTTAGCCCGCTAAAACTAAATTCGCAGGTATCAATGTTTTTATTTTAAAGCTAAAGCATGCTTCGAAAGCGACACCTCATCCCACCCTCTTTTCATGAATTGACGTATATTTTGGTGTGAATCAGCGCTTGGTGATTCTAAAACGTCTCGATAGTATTGACCAAAACAATGTAATGTTTGCTGTTTTGATAATTTTTGCAGTTGAGCAAATGACAACAATTGACATGAACCCGAATTTTCACCTGCTTTATTGTCAACATCACCATTAACAAAAGCTGTTTCTGTAAAAACATACAAACTATCAATAACTGCCATCGTCTCTTCAAATTGAATGTTTTCTGGTGTGGCGTTTAATTTCTCTATAAATTGATCTAAATTCATAATTTTAATTTCCTTAATTCTTGCTCTAATTCTTTTTCGGTTATTGCATTAAAATCATCATTATTTGCTAAATAGAACAAATCAAATACCTCTGCCCAACCGAAACCAGCGGTCCAATTTTTATGCTCATATTCACCTTGTTTTAATCTAGGTATTATATGCATGACCCTGCCCTTTAGGCAAAAATTAAACGCCACATTGGCTGTTTGCAGTTCATTAAGGAGATCCTGATTAACTCCATAATTTTTATCTAAGCCAAATTATTGTCAGCTAGGCATCGGATTGTAGTGTCATCTAGATACCACAAAATTCGATAACAACGCTGGCGATCATTTGGCAACGACCCGTAGGGCGATCTATCAAGCCATTCTCTCCGTCGTTCCAACTTTCACTAAGGACTCGTCATTAGTCTCAAGTTGCGCCTAGGATAGAATGGCTTGATAGATCGTAAAAGTTTATGCAGTTAATCAGGATCTCCTTAAGGATAGACCATGCCTGATCTTTATCAAATGCCATTTTACACGGTAATGGGTATGGCTCTTTACCCCCATTATGCATCCATTTAGTATGGCTAATCGCTGTCTTGTTATGGCGATCTAATGACAGTTGAAAATGTTGATGATTAATAGAGGCATAAGCGCCAATCGAATTATAGGCAATCAACAATGATGGTAAATGCTCAATTAAATACTCCTGGAATTGCCATAAAAAAGAAATATCATGTTGTTCAATCCATTGCTTTTTATTGCGTTTAGAATCTATCACTAAAAGCGCATGAAAGTCAGCAAAAGGAAATTTATTGTATAAAATACGGCAAGGCGTTGATGCTATTTCGCCTTGCCATAATTCTTCTTTCACTAAAAATGGCTTATTAAAATGAAACCCATCTGCATTAAAAGGCTGATTAACTTTCTGGAGTTTTACCTGACTATTTCGCGCTGGGCGTAAAGACCTTAAAGGGTTAAATTGCATTGTCCAAGGGCCTTCGGCACGCAGTTGATTAATGCCACATTGATCAAAACCTATATTCAGCAATTGCTTAAGGAGACACTGAACAACCGCGATTAGAGTTTCACTGAGAAAAAATGTGCGTCAAGTTTCGTTAAATGCGTCGTAATAGCTGGCTATTGCGTCGAATTTAACGGAAGTTGTCGTGCATTTTAGCCAGTAAAAAATAATTGGCGGTTGCTCAGTGCCTCCTTAAACACTGCCACATCATCTGGAGCACCTAACTCATTTACATCATCCGATGAATTAAATTGATCCGCAAAAAAATTAAATTTGAGTCTTAACTCTTGTTTAAATAAATTAAATAAAGCCGCGTCATAGGTCGCATTGGCTAAGACTAAAATAAAAACACCTAACTCATCGCTGTGTGCCAGCATGTCCTTTAAACCTGTTACAAAGGTATCTTCGTAACGTTTATGGCTCGCCAAAAAACTAGGCCAAGTTGGAACCGCTTTGGTATCAGTCATTAAAACCCTGGTTCATAATGCGTTTTCGATTATTTTCTAGCCACAGTAAAGACATAACCCCTGCTGCTGAATTAATAGTGCCATCTTTCACCCAATCAAACGCTTGCTGAGCATTAACAACTTCAACTTTTATATCTTCATTTTCTTCTGCAAGCCCATGTAAACCACTGACATTTGTCGCATCAACTTCCCCACAAAACAAATAGCATTCTTCAGTAGTGCCGCCAGGGCTCACAAAATAACGCGAAATAAGTTCTAATTTATCTATTTGGCAGCCTGCTTCTTCAATGCTTTCTCGCTTTGCTACTTGTTCAGCTTTTTCACCCGGCTCGATAATGCCAGCAACCACTTCTTTCATCCACGGTTGTGACATTGTTTTAACCGCACCTGCTCTAAACTGCTCAATTAAAACGACTTGATCTGTGATCGGATCATAGGGTAATACAGCGGCAGCACTGCCACGTTCAAACACTTCTCGAGTGAATGATTCACTAAAGCCACCCGCATAAAGCTCATGCTCAAAGGTATATTTTTCCATTTGAAAATAGCCATTAAACACAATTCTTTTATCTTTGATTTTCCATTGATAGTCCACCGCTATTGCCCATCCATTAAACGTTTAACCATCATTAAATCATCGGCAGTGTCCACACCAGGACCTGGTGTTTTATTCGCTAATTGGGCATAGATATCATAACCATAATAAAGCGCTCTCAATTGCTCAAGCTTTTCAGACTGTTCTAAATCACAAGGTTTTAGTTGAGTATATTTTTTTAAAAAGCCAACCCGATAAGCATACAAACCAATATGGCCTAGATAGTTAGATTGAATATCATCTCGATCATAAGGTATTAAAGAGCGGCTAAAATAAAGCGCTTTGCCCTTTTCATCACAGACTACTTTCACTTGATTGGGGTCTTGCGCTTGTGCTGCCGAAATTGATTGATACAAAGTGCTCATCTGTGCTTTTTGCTGAGCAACCATTGAAGCAACTTGAGTTAAGTTTTGTTCTGGCATGAGCGGTTCATCACCTTGGCAATTAACAACAATAATGTCATCGTTCCACTTTTTTTGCAGACATACTTCAACAATTCTATCCGTGCCTGTTGTGTGCTCATTGCTCGTCATACAAGCAACACCACCAAAAGCAGTCACCACATCGGCTATTTTTTTATCATCCGTTGCGACAATAACCGATTTAGCCTCACTTTTTAGCGCATTTTCATAAACCCATTGAATCATCGGTTTACCATGAATATCGACTAAAGGCTTATTTGGAAGACGTGTAGATGCTAATCGTGCAGGTATCACCACATGAAATTCGACATCAGTAGCCATAACGCTAAATGGTGTCTATTTCTTGTTGTGTTAATTCTCTAGCCTCTTCTGGCAGCATCACGGGGATGCCATCACGAATGGGAAATGCTAGGCGAGATGTACGAGACAATAACTCTTGAGCCTTTTTATCATAAACCAAAGGGCCTTTTGTGACTGGATCAACCAGTATATCCAATAAATGTTTATCCATTATTTTTTCGCTTCTAATAAATTTATAAATTGATTTTTTATCGATGAAGAAAGCTCTAATTGCAACGGCACAACCCAGCAATTATCCAATTCAAACACTCTCAATTTCACCGCATCTTTATGGGTCATCAATATCGGTAAATCATCGTCAAATTGCAAGTCTATTTTAGAGTAATCATAATGATCTGCAAAATGGTGTTCTATAATCTTTAGGCCTTTCGCTTTTAGACCCGAGAAAAATGCAGCTGGAAACCCTATGCCAGCCACCGCATGAACAGTCTCACCTTCAAAATCCGTTAACTCTTTAGTCTGTTTCGGGTCTGCCAATGACCAAACAGCCCCCATCGATTCAATAACGTCATCTGTGTCACGGTCAATCACTAAATCAACTGACTTTAATCGAGACATTGGCTCTCTTAGCGGGCCTGCTGGTAAACACCAACCATTGCCCATCGCTATCTCACGCTTGACAACTATTTCAATATCACGCGCTAATGCATAATGTTGCAAACCATCATCACTTATAATGACATCAACTGATTTCTCATTCACTAAGGCTTGAGCCGTTGCAAGACGCTCAACGCCTACGCCAATTGGGCATTTACAACACTCAGACAGCATATTGCTTTCATCGCCAACCAAATCATTTTGATCACCATTATCTAGCAATGTAATGGTGGCCTCACCTTGACTTTTATAGCCTCTGCTAATCACGCCTGGGTGATATCCTCGCTGTTTTAATAACTCGACTAAATACAGTACAACGGGTGTTTTACCATTTCCACCAACCGTAATATTACCTACTACAATGATTGGGCACGAAGGTTTTGCAGATTTATAAGCGTTTATTGCATATAACCATGAACGTAATTTGCTCAAGCTACAAAAAATCAAAGACAAGGGGTATAACGCAAATGAAATAGGATTTTTTGACCATAACCATTCTCCTGAACGTAGGCTCATCGTTTAATCAAGCGCCTTAATATCGTCTTGGACTGAAAATTGGATGGCATGTAACTTCGCATAATAACCTTGCTTTTGGATGAGTTCTTGATGCTTGCCATGTTCGACAATTTCACCCTCATTCATCACCAATATGGTATCGGCATGTTCGATGGTGGTTAGCCGATGTGCGATCACTAATGTCGTGCGATCTTTCATTAATTGCTTTAAGGCATTTTGAATGTGCCTTTCAGATTCGGTGTCTAATGCTGACGTCGCTTCGTCTAATATTAAAATGGGCGCATTCTTTAATAAGGCACGGGCAATGGCAATACGTTGGCGTTGCCCGCCCGATAATAAAATACCTTTTTCGCCAACCATTGTCTCTAAGCCATCCGATAAATCAGCAATAAAATCGCTTGCATAAGCCTGCCTCATAGCGATTTGTAAGGCTTCTTCAGAACAGTCGTTCAATGAGCCATAAGCAATGTTATTTCGTACCGTATCGTTAAACAAGCGCACATCTTGCCCAACATAAGCAATGTTATTTCTTAAAGATGCCAAGCTATAATCTTTAATTGAGTGCCCATCGATTAAAATGTCACCACTCGATAAATCATATAGCCTAGGGAGTAAATTAACCAGTGAAGATTTTCCGCTGCCAGAACGTCCGACGATAGCGATTGTTTGATTAGCTTCAGCAGTAAAACTAACATCATTTAATACGTTACCACTTTGACCTCGATAACTTAAACCAACCGATCGAAATTCAATTTTTCCATCTGTTTTTTTAAGTTGCTTTTGCCCTGTATCAATTTCAGCTTGTAACTTAGTGAATTCAAAAATACTTTCGCCGGCTGCAATACCTTTTTGAATATTCGCATTAATGGTTGATAAGCTACGCATAGGTGCTAATAACATCGTCATTGCAAATATAAATGACATAAACTCACCCGAGGTGATTTTTCCAACCATTGCATCTGACGTAGCAAAAGCAACGATACCGGCAAATGCAATCGCTACAATCAATTGAGTCAGTGGCGTACTAATTGCTTTGGCGACCGATAGTTTTAAATTTTGCTTTAAATTTTGCTCATTCGCCTGTCTAAACTTATTTGTTTCGTACTCTTTGCCGCCAAATATCTTAACCACTCTATTGGCATCAATCGTTTCTTGCGCTAGATGAGTCACATGACCTATCGACTTCTGAATTTGCCTACTAATACGTCTAAATCGACTAGCCAACTTAACAATGATAATAAAAACAAGCGGCCCTGCTATTAAAAAAATGCTTGTTAATTGCCAGCTTAACCAAAACATATAGGCCAATAACACAATAATTCGTAAAGTATCTTGTATCAAGGTGGTTAAGGAATTAGACACTGCATGAGCTATTTGCTCTACATCAAACGAAAACTTACTCACAATTAAGGCGGATGATGAACGATCATATTCGTCTGTTGAAAGTACCATTAATTTTTCAAACAGTTGCGAGCGTAATTTATTAATCACTTGGCGACCAATATAATCCATACAATATGATCGTAAAAATACAGCAACCATACGCACTAAAAATATAGCAATGATACCCAAGGGGATAAGCTTTGCCATTAAAGGGTCACGATTAATGAAACCTTCATCTAACATTGGCTTTATCAGGTAAGCGAAAGCAACATCCGACAGCGCAAAGATAACCATCCCTAATACAGCAAGGCCAAAATACTGTTTATATTCAAATGCTAATTTAAGTAACTCTTTGTAGGTTTCTACACCCGTTTTTGGCGAGCTGTTTGTGCTTGAAGCGACTTTATCGTTCACTCTGAAATCTTCTGACTCGTTGCAATGGATAAATTAGTCAACCCTAGACGGCTGACAACATCTAATGCAGTGACTAGCGCTTGAACTGGTGTTAACGCATCTGATTGCACCATGACTTGAATACTTTTATCACCATGACTAATTTGACGTTGAATCGAAGCCCTTAATGCAGCTGCACTACGGCTTGCGACTTGACGTCCATTTAAATAAAAATCACCTTTGGCATTAATAGTGATTTCGATTTTATTTTTACTGTTTTTAATTTGCTGAGAATCGGCTTTCGGTAAATTAATTTTCAACTGAGACGTGGTATCAAATGTTGTTGATACCATAAAAAATATCAATAATAAAAACACCACGTCGATTAATGGCGTTAAGTTTACGTCAGCATCTTGCCCATCAGTCTTTGATCTAAATTGCATACAATATAGGCCTATTCGGCAGCCTGCTTTCTAGTACTTTGTAGCACTTCGACAAACTTAATCGATTCTTGCTCCATCTCGACGACTAGTTCATCAGTTTTTCGCTTTAAAAAGCGATGAAAGATTAAACTTGGAATCGCAACAGATAAACCCGCAGCAGTCGTTATTAAAGCCTCAGAAATACCGCCAGCTAGTTGCCCAGGATCACCAACACCACTGCTTGTAATCACTGCAAATACTTTAATCATACCAATAACCGTCCCTAATAATCCGAGTAATGGTGTAATCGTTGCAATCGTGCCTAAAGCATTCATGAAACGCTCTAATTCATGCGCCACAAAACGACCCGACTCTTCAATTCTATCTTTGACCTCATTTCGCGATAAATGCCTATTCAGTAAACCTGCTGCTAAAATTTGACCTAATGGCGAACCTTGCTCAATTTCAATAATATGGCTTTCTTTTAGTGCATCTTTTTTTAGTAACGTCCAAATGCCGTGTACTAATTTTTCTGGCACCACTTTTTTACGTTGTAGCGTCCATAAACGCTCTGCAATAATCGCAAATGAGACAATAGAACTAAATATGATCGGTAGCATTAACCAGCCACCTGCTTGCACTAATTCCCACACAAAAAAGTCTCCTTAAAGATTCATAATTTTAAAAACCAACATCATACGGGTGAGCGTTCCATTTGTCAGCTCGAATCCCTCAAGAACCTCAGATAAAAACTAAAATTTTAATGCCACAACGCTTTTTTAATATTTCTAAAATTTGAAACTGTAGTCCCTTCTTTAGTGACATTAAAAATAACAGCGCCATCAATCGCCGTATTAAACAACGTGACATTTAATGCCTCGTAGCGATCCATAACCTCATGTTTTGGAAACCCCCAATGGTTTAAATACCCCGTTGTTGTCACCGCAAACAAAGGAGACACTGATTGCAAGAATGCTTTTGTTGAAGACGTACGGCTACCATGATGCGGCACTAACAATATATCTGCTTTTAATTTTTGACTATAATTTTCAACCAGCTCGGCTTCTCTTTCTTTTTCAATATCACCGACTAATAAAACACTCCCATTAGCTGACTTAACTTTTAGGACACATGACCTATTGTTATCACTCACTATGTCTTCTGATATTATGGGTAAAAACTCAAATTTAACGCCATCCCACACCCAAGGTTGATAATGATGGCAATCAATAAAATCGAATTGCTGCTTTAAAAGTGCTTTCATTTTTATTTTTGAGCCTGTTAAAAAGTAACGTTCAGTTATTCGCTCTGCTGTTAACGGCCAAATTCCACCGTAATGATCTTGGTCAGAATGACTCACAATCGCCATATCCACGCTTCGCATTCCATTAGCCGCAAGATAGGGTTGCATTACCCACTTAGCCGGTTGATAACTTGATTCATTACCTGGCCCTAGGTCATACAGCAAACTATGGTGTTGTGTTTTAATTAAAACAGATGTACCCATACCCACATCAAAAAAATGTACCAAAAATTCATTTTTACTAAGCTCTTCATCCCAATAAAACCAAGGTAAAAGCATCAATAAAAGACTTGGAAGCTTAATCCTTAAATTTGGTAAAAATAATAACAACATGATGCCAATAGATGACATCAGCATTAACCAAACTTGTTTATCACTTAAAGCAATGGCATCACCAAACACGACATTTAAAAACAGCAAATAGTTAACCAATTGTCGAATCAAAAAATCTAATAATTGATATAAAAAAGTCACCCCAGCCCAATCTAAAGAGGATAAAGCAGTGGCTAATAAATTAAAGGGAATAACCACAAAGCTCATCACTGGAATTAACACCAGATTAGCAAAAAAACTCGATACGATCAGTTGGTTGAAAACAATAGCATTCAGTGGAATAAACAGTAGTGAAAATGAGAGTTGCAGCAATAAAATTGATTTTATTTTTGAATACGACCCTAGAACATACTGACTGATAACAATTAATAAAATTGCCAAAAATGATAACCAGAATGAAAATGACAACAGCGATAACGGCTGAAGTAACAACACCAAAATTAACGCTGCACAAAAGACATTTAAAAATGAATTTTTTTGGCGTCGTATAAAAGCAAAATAGAGTAACGACAACATAATTAATGCTCGCAGTGTCGGTAAACTAAACCCTGCTAATGCAGCATAAACAAGCGCTGATGACCATGCCCAAATAACCGCAAAATCTCTTTGGTTTAATCGCGTTTTAAACTGCCTGTTTAAAACCAGCCATAAACGTGATGCCAAAAAATAGAACAATAATGATAATAAACCGACATGTAATCCAGAAATCACGAGTAAATGAGCCGTTCCTGTATCTACAAATAGTTTTTTCAAATCGGGTTTAAGTAATGTTTTATCACCGATAGATAGCGTTTGGAACAGCGCTATAAATTCAAATGACGACGCATTATCTTTAATTTTATCGGATAACCATGACCGGACTTTTAACACATAATTTGAAGATTCGGCGATTAATTTTGGCGGGTATTTTGACAGCACATAAGCGGTAGCAGAGATCCCCTCAACAAACATCCAGCGTTCATAATCAAAGCCGCCTTCATTTTGATAACCATGAGGTGGCTGTAAACGGATTTTCATCCGCCAAATTTGCCCACCTTTAAGGTGCTGCGTTGTTCTATACCAATTTATCTTGATATTTTTGAGCTTTAAAATATCAAAATCGACATCTGAATCTATAATTTTAAGTGGTTTTGCCAAAAAGCTAACCGAATTAGATTTATTGCTAGGTAATTGTGTTATTTCTAACTCTAAGACTACCGTCGCTTTTTTTTGCAATTGATATCGTGCATCAAGTTGAAATTGCACTGCAGCTTGTGTCCAAATAAAAAAGAATACGCCGATATAAGCCGCTCTAATTATATTTTTATTATAAAAAATAAAGATAATAAGCAAGGGTAAAAAAGAACACCAAAATAAATCCATGCGTGGCGCATGAAATACGCTAAAATAAGATCCTAAAAAGGCAGCTAAACTGGCTTGAATCATTAGAACTGATTAATAATCTGATTAATAATAAAAAAACAGTCTGAACACTTAATAAAGACAAGAATGCCAAAAAAATTAATTAAAAAATTACTGCCTAACCCCAACGCGATTATGAACAGTAAGGTGGTCAACGTTTTTGGTGATGCCTTACTTGAGCCCTCTCTTTGGCATATTAATAGACGTACTTGCTCTGGTGCTGTGGCTGTTGGTTTGTTTTGTGCATTTATACCGTTACCGTTCCAAATGTTTATTGCAGCGTTTCTGGCAATTATTTTTCGAGTCAACATCCTTATTGCTATTCCTTTAGTTTGGATAACAAATCCTATCACTATCCCACCAATTTTCTACTTTTGTTATCGCGTAGGGCTTTTTACTTTAAATAGAGAAACAGGGGAGTTTAATTTTGAGCTTTCACTAAACTGGTTACTGAATGGCTTAATTGAAATATGGCAACCCTTCTTATTAGGTTGTTTTCTTGTGAGTTCCGTCACAGCTATCATAGGTTATGCTGTCGTTCAGTTCTTTTGGCGCTATCATATATGGCAATATATAAAAGAAAGAAAGTTTCGTCGTTAACTAAATTTTGGAGCCTGGCATGCAAACTTCAGAACAAATTGAACACATCGTTCAACATAAAATTGATAAAGCAAATAATCAAAGAACAATCGCACGCATGAAAACAGCGCTTGATGACATTAAAAAAGGCGAAAAAATTGATGCTACTTATGCTTTTATTGGGTTGCTTTTACTCATCCCAATTGCATACTTTCTCACCATTACTTTTTTCTTTTAATGAACTTATCTAACAATAAATTTTGTATTGTTTACTATATTGAAGAAGGATGCCTTGGCGCTAAAGGCTCTCAAATTATTGAAAGTTTTTGTCTATTTTTAGAACAGAAGCTGAATCCTCTAAATGATAACCTGTGTTATTGGCGCATTCTCCCACTTATTGATATCAATAAGCCTCACTTCGAATACTTACTGCTAGAAAAAAAACTTAAGCCAGAACAGGCTACCCGTTATCTAGCTAAATTCGGGCTTAATTTAGAACAGTTTGAAAATAATATCGATAACTTAGTGATTGACTTCATTGAAGAATATTTAGGCCGTTAAATTTTTTCTTTACTCTCTGTTAAAGTTGAATCAGCTAGAGTCCACTGATAACTCATTCGAGCAGCCATTAATGGATCATGCGTCACTATAATCAAAGCTGTTTGAATTCTTTCATTAAGCTCCATCATAATATCCATCACTTGCGCAGCCGTTTTTTGGTCTAAATTACCGGTCGGTTCATCTGCTAAAATACAATCAGGTTCTGTGACTAATGCTCTCGCTAACGCAATACGTTGCCTTTCGCCGCCAGATAATTCACCCGGTTTATGGTCTTCACGCTTAGATAACCCTACATCAGTTAACATTTTTTTTGCTATAGTCAAAGCTTCTTCATGCTCTACTCCCCTAATAAATAAAGGCATGGCTATATTTTCTAATGCATTAAACTCAGGTAACAAATGATGAAATTGGTACATAAAACCAAGGTGTTTATTGCGTACTAAACCAATATCACGGGCACTTAATTGGTTGACGTATTGACCGCAAATAATCACTTCGCCAGCACTTGGCTTATCTAAACCACCCAGCAGATGCATAAGAGTACTTTTACCAGAACCCGATGTACCCATGATGGCGTGAGTTTCAGACGCTCTAACTTGCAAATTAACATTTTTTATAACATCGACAGTTAAATCACCCTGACTAAACGTTTTATCAACAGCGTTAGCTTGCAACACAATCAAATGACCATCACTCATAACGTAAAGCCTCTGCTGGGTCTGTATGCCCAGCTTTTAAGGCGGGATAAAACGTCGCTAAAATTGACATAGAAAAAGATAACACAGCGATGCTAACGACATCATTCCACTCCATATCTGATGGTAAATCAGTAATGGGGTAAACCCCTTTTGGCAAAAATTGAGTTTGAAAAAAGTGCTCTAATGCGGGAATAATTGTTTCAATATTAAGTGAAATTATCACGCCAAGAATCACCCCTATCACTGTACCTATCACCCCTATTACAATACCTTGGATCATAAAAATTGCTAAAATAGAACGCGGAGACATGCCCAATGTTCTTAAGATGGCGATATCTGCCTGTTTATCAGTAACAACCATTACCAAAGTAGAAACAATATTAAAGGCCGCTACCGCTACGATTAAAGATAAAATAATAAACATGACTGTTTTTTCAGTTTGAATCGCCTTAAAATAATTACTGTGCCTTAAGGTCCAATCTGACACCCAAAAATCAACCCCTAATTGATCCCTTAATTGATATCTAACAGTTGGTGCAGCATCCATATCATTAAGCTTTAAACGTAATCCGCTTACTTTGCCATCAAACCTAAAAAGCTTACTAGCATCTTGAGTATGTACTATGGCAGTCGCTTTATCATATTCATAAACACCAATTTCAAAAATACCAACAACTTTAAAACGTTTTAGCCTAGGTAACACGCCTATAGGTGATACCGTAGACTGAGGCGTAATCATAGTGATTCGATCACCGACAATCACATCAAGTGAGTCTGCCAAACCAGAGCCTAAAACAATGCCAAAGCCACCTTCTTTAATATCTGATAATTCACCAATAACCATATGCTGATAAATTTCAGACACTGTATTTTCAAACTCAGGATTAATGCCGCGAATAATGGCACCACTTACCGAACTTTTATTTGAAAGCATTGCTTCAGCTTCTACATAAGGTGCGTAGCCGATGACTTCATCATTGTTTTTAACTTTTTGCGCTAAGGCGGACCAATCGTCTAAACGATTATCATAACTAGACACAGTGATATGGGAGACCATCCCCAAAATCCGTTCACGCAGCTGATTTTCAAAACCATTCATCACCGATAAAACGACAATTAAGGCCATGACACCTAAGCCTACGCCAAGCATAGATATTAATGAAATAAAGGAAATGAAATTGTTACGGCGTTTAGCGCGTGTATAACGCAAACCAATAAACAGCTCAATAGAATTAATAAGTGGGGTTTTCATGGCGCGAGATTAAACCATGAAAGCATCAAGCTTAGAAGCCATTGAGGCAAAGAAATAGCAAAAAACGTCACAAGATTTTTCTATAGGAGCCTCTGATTAAGTTAATAAAATTTGAGCGCAGAAAAAACTGTCGCGATTTTCGGTGAAAATATCGGCAGTTTTAGTAAGCTCAAAATTATTGGACTTATTCAGAAGCTTCTATAGTGAGATTAACGTTCATCAATGATATAGTTCAATGTAACGAAATATTAAAATAACGATTGATTATGTTAAAAACCACCTTAAAGCTTATCTATTTATTTGTATTCTCATTAGTTTTTAGCATAAGCCATGCCGAACAAGTGAAAATACCTGGCCACTCAGATTCAGACATTATAATGGAATTGCCCAAAAAAGGTGACACCATGGACAATATTCGTTTCAAATTTGGCAACCCAAATAATGAACGCTTCCCCGTTGGAAACCCTCCTATCACACAATGGGAATACAATGGTTTCAGCGTGTTTTTTGAACACCAACATGTGATTCACGCTATCAATTTAGAGACATTAATCTTACCGCAATTTAATTAACCAACCCTTAGCGCTTTGAGTAGATTAGATATAACATTTTGATCTTTACTTAAAATAAATGTTAATTATTCTTGAAAGTAAACTTAAGTTAACTACAATACACGCAGAATTTTATAAAGTCTAAGATCAAACTTAGAGTAATAAAGTAAATTTAATTTAGGAGAAATCATGAAACTCAACATAACAGCGATCTTTGCACTGTTTTTCTTTTTTGTAGCGTCGGCAGCATCAGCCGCTTCTTTTGAACATTCAACAAATGTTTTAAAAACCATGCAATCTGATATGATCTGCGCCGAAGAAAAGAAAAAGAAAGTAGAAGAAGTAGAAGAAGAGCCTGAGTGCGACTAACAATTATAAAAATTCTTATTTTGGTAACTAAACTAAAACCTTAAACTCTTTGATTAGCTATCAAAATAAAAATAAACTGGCGACAAGCCAAACCTTGCTATAAATCATTCCTGAGGAGGAAAACACAATTATGAAACTTCATAAGTTATTAACATCTACTGCGGTAGCAGCAACTGTTTTATTCAGTGCATCTGCTTTTTCTGCAGCAGTAAACATTACACCTAATGTAGAATCTGTATCTGTTATGCACGGCGGAAAATCTGTCAAAATTATGCGTAACCAAGACCAGAAAAACACTATAAACCCAGCATTTGCAAAAACTTCTCGTAAATGTCCACCTTTTTGCATCCAACCTTCTTCGTTACATAAAGACGTAGACACCATTGGTGAAGTAGAAGTTATTCACTATCTTAAAAAGATGGCTGATGGCGCTAAAGACATTTTAGTTGTTGACTCACGCACTCCTGACTGGGCAGCTAAAGGTACTATTCCTGGTGCAATTAACCTACCTTGGACTAAGTTAAACCCTGCTAAAGGCGCTGATCCAATTTCAATTGGTGAAATTATGGAAGACCAGTTTAATGCTAGAAACCTTGAAGGTTTATGGGATTATTCTAAAGCTAAAACCTTAGTTATGTTCTGTAACGGCATGTGGTGTGGACAATCTCCAAATAACATCAGTAACTTATTAAAATTCGGTTACCCTGCTGACAAAATCAAATGGTACCGTGGTGGAATGCAAAACTGGGAAACTTTAGGTCTTAATACGGTTAAAGTAGCCAACTAAAATAACTGCTTAGGGTGCTATTGAAAATCACTACTCCCTAAACAGCTTTAAATTTAGTTTAAAAGCGACGATTTATCGTCGCTTTTTTTATGTCTAATCAAAAGTATATTTCTAAAGCCTGTTAAAAGCACTTAAAAGGCAATGGGAAAAGTTATTAACTCCCCATCTAACCTTACGAAAAAAACATACAGGCCACCGCTACTCATTATTTAATGACTTAACACTGACGTCATGCTAATAAAATTAGATTAACCTTTAGCGTAACTACTCGCCCCCACCAGAAGGGATATTACCAGCCAAGGCAAGCTGAATA
>CAYZQE010000057.1:0-16139 GCA_964480635.1 uncultured Gammaproteobacteria bacterium
TTTTCTTTAATAAATATATCATAAAGATCAGCATCTATATGTTCATCCTTAGCCATATAATCCATTATTTTCAAACACTCAGACAGTTTTTTTCCTGGTTTGTAGGGTCTATCTCTTGCCGTTAAGGCTTCAAAAATATCTGCGACGGCCATTATCCTTGCTTGCACAGACATTTCATCTTTAGTAAGCCCTTTTGGATAACCTGACCCATCCATACGTTCATGATGTCCCCCTGCATATTCAGGCACATTTTTCAGATGCCTTGGAAAAGGTAAGGCTTCTAGCATCTTAATAGTAGCAACAATATGATCATTGATAATCACTCTTTCCGCATCATTTAACGTGCCTTTTCTAATAGACAAATTTAATGCTTCATCTTCAGTTAAAAGCGAACTAGCTGTATTATCAAAATAACTTTGCCATTTCATTTTGGCTATTGTCGACACTTTTTGTATATCATCATCATTCATAAATTCCCCACCAACATTTGTTGTTTGTAAGAAATTAAAATCAAGTTTTAGCTCAGATTGTGTACGCTTAAAAGCAGCTTCTAACTCATCAATCGACTCCCCTTTTTGTTGCGCTTCTAAACAATTTCTTAAATACTGAATCTCAGCATCTCTCATTATTATTTCAAAGCGATGCTTAATTAACGCTATACGGTCAAAAATGGTTTCTAGTTTAGTCGCCTTATCCATGACATGTTCAGGGGTAATCACCTTACCGCAGTCATGCAGCCACGCTGCCGTTTCTAACTCATATCGGTCTTTATCGTTAATATGAAAATCGCTCAAAGGCCCAGAGGTTTCTTTATCCACAGCTTCGGCTAATAACATCGTTAAAACAGGGATTCGTCGACAATGCCCTCCTGTATAAGGTGATTTATCATCGATCGCATCAGCCATCATTTTAATAAAGGCTTCAAACAATTCTTTCAATTCACTGACAAGTTGTTTTTGGGTTAAAGCAACGGCAGCTTGTGACGCTAACGACTCGGACAGTTGTTCATCAATTTTAGAAAAAGGAGTCGTTTTTTTTGTTTTTGGATCGGTTGCATTAATTAATTGTAAAACACCAATCACTTCACTTTCATGGTCTTTTAATGGAATCGTTAAGATAGATTGGGTACGATATTGATTATCATCATCAAAACGTTTAGCCCCCGTAAAATCAAAGTTATTTTCAAGATAAACATCGGGCACATTAATTGTTTTAGCGGTTATGGCGACATGCGCTGCAACCATCGAATGGTTCACTTCCCCTGCAATAAATAATTCTATGGGTGCAAAAGAAATGCCTTGTTCGTCAACCCCGCCCATATGAATACCCAAAGAATCATTGTGAATGATTTCAAAATGCAATTGCTTATTTTTCTTTAGATATAAAGTACCGCCATCGGCATGTGTTAATGACATTGCGCCCAAAAGAATCTTAGTTAAGAGATTTTGAGTGTTTTCTTCAGCAGATAACGCAATCCCAATTTCGTTAAGTTTTTCGATTCTTTTTGCAAGTTCGGACATAATTATTCTTTAAATATACTTGAATAGTCTTTATAGCTTAAATTAGCAGCAATATTAATCTTTTAAATTCAGAATATAAATAATTTTAACTAATTCTTCTGAATTCTCGTAAAAACCTGTAATAATTTAGTTATTCACTAGAAAAAAAACCAAGACATCATTATAGTCACATAATAAATTATATAATTATAAGGTTCGAGGATATGAAATCCCATTTTTGGAGTAGCGACTGGTTTGCTGGACTCTTTATTAGTCTGATCATTATTGCCTTTTCAAACTCTTCGTTGCTACAAAGCTTTGAACGTAGTGCTTATGACTTAGGCATGCAATCTACCGAACGATACCCCTCTGATAAAATTGCTATCATTGCTATAGATGACCAAAGTATTGCTAATCTAGGACGTTGGCCTTGGTCGCGAGAGCTACACAGCGATATGATTGATATACTAAATAAGAGCGGTGCAAAAGTTATTGGTCAAACTGTCTTCTTTTTAGAACCCCAAGTCGACCCTGGCATGACCTATATTCGAAACCTCATTGACTTCATAGCTCGCTCTAGCCTGAATGAAATACCCGCTGAAATTGAAATTCTTAGCGCGATGCTTGAACAAGATAGTCAAATTTCAGATATTGTCAAACCGACAAAAGAATTTTTAGCACAATCTTCTTTACAAAATATGGTATCCGATGATTTAGCTCGATTAATACAAGCTTTAGAAGATGCCGAAAAAACACTCAATACTGACCAAAAGCTTTCTAATAGCACCCAAAAATCAGGTAATGTTATTTTAGCCATGCCATTTATTATTGGCACACCCAAAGGCAACCCTGATAGTGAGCTGCCTAATTATGTATTAAAAAACGCTTTAAACAGCATTCACGATAGAGTGTCTGCCCAAGCCAACGGCCTATACCCTTACCCAACCATAGATGCCATTCCCCCTATTGCCTTAATTGGTGAAAAAGCAAGGGCGATAGGACATCTTAACTCTATTCCTGATGTTGATGGCGGGATTCGAACAGAACCCCTAGTATTAAAAAACTATGGTCGTTTTTATCCCTCTTTATCATTGCAAATAGCAGCTCAAAGCCTTAATTTAAATGTTGACGACATTAAGGTAAATTTAGCCGAAAGCATCGAAATGGGTGGCCTGACAATCAAAACAGATCATCAGCTACAAATGAATACTTTTTTCTATTCTAATATCGAAGGCTTTTCTGCGTTTCAAGTTGATTCTTTTTATGATGTCTATTCAGGTAAAATACCCTTAGAAAAATATAAAAACAAAATCGTACTTATTGGTGCGACCGCAATAGGCGTAGGTTCATCGCAGGTGACTCCGGTCGACCCAGCAATGGCTCCTGTTTTAACTCTAGCCCATACTGTTTCAAGCATTTTACAAGAAGACTTTTTTGTTGAGCCTGACTGGGCTATTTGGGCTCGAATTGCAGCTTTTATGATCGTTTCTCTTTATCTCATGATTTTAATGCCGCGCGTCAAAGCAGGTGTAGCTGCCATTATCACTTTAGTTTTATTTGGTTCATTATTAGGTACTCATTTTATTTTAATGACGGGTCAAACACTCTGGGTACAACTTATGGGCCCAGCTACATTATTAATTATTGGCCACTTACTCATAACAACAAAACGCTTTTTAGTGACCGAACGTGGAAAACTACGTTCAGATGCCGAATCATCCGAATCTAACCGCATGTTAGGTTTAGCATTCCAAGGACAAGGACAGCTCGATATGGCATTTGAGAAATTTAGAAAATGCCCAATGAACGATGACATCATGGAACCCTTGTATAATCTAGCTTTAGACTTTGAGCGTAAGCGTCAATTTAATAAAGCGACAGGTATATATGAATACATGTCTAAATATGACACTGATTTTAGAGATATCAAAAAACGTATGAATCGCTCGCAACAAATGGAAGAAACCATCATGTTTGGTGGTGCTGGTGGAGGCACCAATAGCACCATGATGTTAGACGATGGCAGCATGGAAAAACCCATGCTGGGTCGTTATGAAATTGAAAAAGAGCTAGGTAAAGGCGCCATGGGCGTTGTTTATCTCGGTAAGGACCCCAAAATTAGCCGTGTTGTGGCCATCAAAACAATGGCGCTTGCGCAAGAATTTGAAGATGATGAACTTGTCGAAGTTAAAGAACGCTTTTTCCGCGAAGCTGAAACAGCAGGTCGTTTAAGCCATCCCAACATTGTCACTATTTACGATGCCGGTGAAGAGCATGACCTTGCTTATATCGCGATGGAATTTTTAAAAGGCAAGGATTTAGGCTGTTACACGAAACCTGGCAACCTTTTAGATATGAAATCGGTCATTTCAATTGTTATCCGCTCTGCACAAGGTCTAGCATTTGCTCATAAACAAAACGTCGTTCACCGCGATATTAAACCCGCGAATCTCATGTACGAACCTGAGTCAGACACTTTAAAAATCACTGATTTTGGCATTGCCAGAATTACCGATTCAAGCAAAACAAAAACTGGCATGGTACTTGGAACGCCGTCATATATGTCACCCGAACAACTGGCTGGTAAAAAAGTTGATGGTCGTTCTGATTTGTTTTCTTTAGGTGTTATGCTTTATCAAATGTTATGCGGGAAATTACCTTTTACAGCCGATTCTATGGCAAGTTTAATGTTTAAAATAACCAATGAAGATCCGCCATTGATAACCACTATAGCCGAAAATATCCCAAAAGATTTAGAAGCTATTATTACAAAATCTTTAGCTAAAAATGCTGATGAACGATATTTAACTGGCGATGAGTTTGCTGAAGCTTTAAAAACCTTCACAAATAGTCTATAACCATAGAATCATATAATAAAAATTATTCATGGATTTATCTGAAAAAATAAAAATCGTTGGAATGACTGATGTGGGGCAAGTCCGCAAAGGTAATGAGGACGCAATTGCTCAAGACGATAACATCGGTCTCGCCATTTTAGCTGATGGTATGGGCGGACATCTTGGTGGCGAAATAGCCAGCAGCATGACGGTCGATACTATTCTCGAAATGGTTCGTGAAAACATCAATAAAAAAAACACGGGTGTTGAAAGTGAATTTAGTGATGAATCATTATGCGTTCAACAAGCTGTAGAATATGCCAACCATCTCGTTTATTCTACCCAAGAAGCACAACCAGAATACAAAGGCATGGGCACCACTATTGTTGTTGCCCTGTTTTATAATAACCAGGTATCTATCGCACACATTGGTGATTCACGATGCTACCTATATCGCAATAACTCATTAGAACAGCTCACAAAAGACCATTCATTATTGCAAGAATTAATTGACCGAGGTTTTTATACCCCCGAAGAAGCCAAAAAATCATCTAATAAAAATCTTGTGACGCGCGCTTTAGGCATTGACCCAGCAGCAACACCCGATATCCAAGAAAATATCGTACTAGTCGGTGATTTATTCTTATTATGCTCAGATGGCTTAACAGATTTGGTCGATGATGAATTTATTCTCTTAACACTAGAAAGATTTAGTGATAATCTAGAAGTAGCTGCTAAACAATTGATTAGTAGGGCGAATCACAATGGTGGAAAAGATAATATTTCTGTCATGCTGTGCTATATTACAAAAGATTTTTCTATTAAAACAAATTGGTTTAACAAATTGGTAAACTGGTTTGACTAACATAATTTCCCCCAATAAAGGAGCGGGTACACATGACTGCTAAACTGATTATGCAATCAGACACCGGTGAGACCATCGATTTCGAACTCACCAAAGAAACTGTCACGATAGGCCGCAAGCCCAATAACGATATCCATGTCGATAATTTATCGGTCAGTGGTAACCACGCTCAAATTATCACTATTCTAGATGATTCTTTTTTAGAGGATTTAGGGAGCACTAATGGTACCTATATCAATGGCAAGCTGGTTAAAAAGCACGCATTAGAACATGGCGATAAAATTGCCCTTGGTAAGTATCAAATTGAATACAATAATGCTGATGCTGCGGAGAATGATTTTGAACAAACCATGATCATTCGCCCTGGTGAAGCCGGCATGCCAGAACAAGCGGGCGGTAAAGAAATTGATCAATCCATGCATAAAATCACCGCCGCTATTGCTAAAGAGGCTCAACAAGCACCTAAATCAAATGCTGACATACCTGCTCTAAAAGCATGTTTACAGTTATTAAGCGGTGCTAATGTAGGCAAAGAACTCATCCTTAAAAAAGCACTAACAACGATTGGACAGCCTGGCGTACAAGTCGCTGCCATCACAAAGAGGCCACAAGGCTATTTCATCATTAATGTTGATGGTGGCCCTAATAGTATTGCACCTAAAATTGGCGGCACTGCTATAGGTACCAATGCTCAAGCACTTAATAATCACGACATTATTGAAGTCGCCGGTGTGAAAATGGAATTTTATATTAAATAAGCGACATTTAACCGTCCCAACACATAGATTCAATAAGGAGCGAGCTAAGTGCATCTTCAACGTATCGTACGTTTACTGTTTAGCTTATTCTTATTATCAATTCTCTTAGTTGATACGACTGGTTTATATAAATATTCATTTTTGCAACAACTTGAAAACTGGACTTATGACACCCGTTTAAATTTTACCCTTCCTAACACGATTGAAAAACGTGTTGTTATTGTCGATGTTGATGAGGAATCACTGGCTACTGTCGGTCGATGGCCTTGGAGCAGAGATAAGCTAGCCACTATCGTCACCAACTTATTCGATGAATATCAGGTGAAATCTCTTGGTTTTGATATTGTATTTGCAGAAAGTGATGAAAGCTCTGGATTAAAGCTTTTTGAGGATCTAGCCAAAAATCAATTAAAAGACAATCAAGATTATCTAAATACATTGGAAGAAATCAGGGGCTCTTTAGAATATGATTCTATTTTTGCACACAGTTTAAAAGGCAAAAACATCACTATGGGTTACTACTTCAAAGGTAGAACTCTCAACGATAAAAACAATTCTACGGGTGCTCTGCCAAAACCACTTGCGACCATTACTGAAGGTGTCAGTAATCGATTAGGCATTAATAAAGCCACTGCATTTGGAGGTAATTTAAGCGAATTACAAAATTCGGCTAAAACGGGGGGGTTTTTTGATAATCCATTTGTCTCAAGTGATGGTGTATTTCGTCGTGTACCACTTATTCAAATCTACCAACAATCACTATATTCGTCCTTAGCTCTTTCTCTTGCGTCAATCTCGTCGGGTGACCCACAAATTTCATTGACTATTGAAACCGATGACAACAGTCAAAGTAGTCATAGTTATTATGCTCTAGAATCTATCAACATGGGTGATTACACCATACCCGTTGATATAAATGGAGCTGTTTTCGTCCCTTACCGAGGTAAGGCTCATAGCTTCCCCTATGTATCAGCGGCAAAGGTGCTCAATAAAACAGCTGATGCCAGCATTTTAAAAAATGCTATTATTTTAGTTGGCACATCAGCCCCTGGTTTATTAGATTTACGTTCAACGCCCGTTCAAAATGTTTACCCTGGAGTTGAAGTACATGCCAATATCATCATGGGTATTTTAGATCAAAATATTAAACAAAAGCCTGCTTGGACTGTGGGTTATGAGTTTATTTCATTAGTATTTATTGCGGGTATCATGGCTTTCTTGCTGCCAATACTCTCACCCTTAATAGCCACCTTATTCACCGTAGCGATTCTAAGCACTATCATTTTTGGTAGCCTATTAGCTTGGAATGCTAACTTGATTCTCCCAATGGCAAGCCTCCTTTTCCTAACTTTTTTACTTTTTATATTACATATGACTTATGGATTTTTTATTGAGTCACGAGGAAAGCGTCAATTAGCCGGAATTTTTGGTCAGTACATTCCTCCAGAATTAGTTGATGAAATGAGTGCATCACCTGGTGACTTTACATTAGAAGGTGAAAGTAGAGAAATGACCGTTTTATTTTCTGACGTACGTGGGTTCACAACACTCTCTGAAGGGCTCAGCCCTAAAGAACTGACTCAACTAATGAATGCCATTTTAACACCCATGACGCGCGTCATACACAAAAATAGAGGCACCATTGATAAGTACATGGGCGACGCCATCATGTCTTTTTGGGGGGCACCCTTAGGTGATTCAGAGCATGCTAGGCACGCTTTATATGCAGCCATAGAAATGATGCAAGAACTTAAGGCCATGCAAGATGAATTTAAAGAGAGGGGATGGCCGCCAATTAAAATGGGCATTGGTTTAAACACGGGAGAAATGAGTGTTGGAAACATGGGCTCTGAGTTTAGAATGGCCTATACAGTTCTGGGAGACGCAGTAAACCTTGGTTCACGCTTAGAAGGGTTAACTAAAAATTATGGCGTTGATATTATCGTGGGTGAGCTAACTAAAAACCAAGTCCCTGAGTTTATCTTCCAAGAGCTAGACTTAGTCCGAGTTAAAGGGAAAAATGAACCTGTTGCTATTTTTGCTCCCATTGGCCATAAAAATGACGTCAGTAAAGACATTAACTCCGATCTACTTCGCTATAAACAGGCTCTCAAAGCGTTTAGATTACAAAAATGGGACAATGCTGAAATGGATTTTTTCACCCTTAATCGATCAAATCCAGACACTGTTCTTTATCAAGAGTACCTATCTCGCATTCAGAATTATCGTATTAATTCACCGGGTGACGACTGGGATGGTGTTTATACTCATACTTCAAAGTAAATTTCAATCTAATCTCTGCGCAGCTTATCATCCATTGCAAGGGGTGTTGGATAACGCTGAACCACATACCATGAAGAAAAAATAAAACTACCCAGTGTAGCCATTTGAATTAAGTAATTCACTTCTAAACGAATTAAAGACATCTCTGTTGCGATGACCGCAAGTAACAATGAAAACTCACTCATCTGTCCTAGCCTCATCCCAATTTCAGTTGAACGCGCAGGCGTTTCATTTGAAAAACGGAGCAAATAACGAAATAGCAGTGGTTTTATTATAATGGCTATCAGCGTTAAGCCTAAAGCTGGCATCCAAATATCTGGTAAAATTGACACATTAAAGTTAGCGCCTAATGCCACAAAAAAGATTATTAAGAAAAAATCTCTTAAAGGCTTTAAATGCTCTGCGATGAACAATGCAATAGGGCTTCGAGCGATTGAAACTCCTGCCACAAATGCGCCTATTTCATAAGATAGCCCCACATGTTCTGCCAACTGAGCGATACCCAAACACCAACCAATCGCTAATAAAAATATATATTCTTGAATACGATCAAATTTCATAATGAGTCGCACTAAAATATATTTTTCACAAACATAGGTGAATAAAATCAACACGGGAAAGCCAATCACAGAACGGCCTAAAACATTAAAATCAACGCCATCGACATTGATTCCTTTAATTACCAACAACAATATTATAGCGATGATATCTTGTAGAAGTAACACACTAATAATCACTTCACCCGTGCGTTGATGGTGCAATACAGTGGTAGGAATTAACTTTAAGCCAATAATGGTGCTAGAGAAAATAAGCGAAGCACCAATCAATAACGACTCTAGCATGTCGTACCCATAAAGGTGTCCAAACAAAAATCCAATACCCCAAAGCACGATACTACTGACTCCGGTAACCAATGTTGTTTCATTAGCCATACGAAATAAGTCTTGAGGGTGTAAATTTAATCCCAATAAAAACAATAAAAATATTATCCCTACATTAGAGATATTTTGAATCAATTTGGGATCAGATATTAAACTTAATCCGTAAGGTCCAATCAATAAACCTAACGCAATATAAGCAATGATAAGGGATTGGCGCAGCGTCAGTGAAATCGTTGCTAAAATTGCTGCCCCACTAAAAATAAGGCATAACAAATAAATAATAGAGGGATCACTCATTCAATCTAACCACCACCCAACCTTTAATTAATTTCAAAAATTGCTTCGATAAGCTGTTTGACGGTATTCACATCAAATGGCTTATCTACGATTGCAGACACACCTTCTTGTTGAACTGCTTCCAGTTTACTTTCATCGCCTTCTGTTGTAACCATTAAAACAGGCACATCAGGTTGATTAGATTCAGTACGAATAAACTTTAACAACTGGTGCCCATCAACCTTTGGCATATTGTAATCTGAGACAATCAAATCAAATTTACTGGCCTGAATCATTGGCATTGCTTCTTTGCCATCAACGGCTTCTTTAAAGTTTTTCATGCCCATTTTAACGAGCGTTTTAATGATCATTTTTCGCGCTAAGGCGCTATCATCAACGACTAGCACTCTCATTTTCCCTAAGAGTTCTTCATTTAAGTCAATTTGGTCTGGATTAGTCCATTCCATTGTGGTCAATAACGCCTTTTTAAGGTCATTGGCTTTAAACGGTTTTGGTAAAATAGCTGATGCGCCAGATTGTTTTATCGGTTCGAGCTCCGCAAAAGAAGTTTCGGTAGATATCAGCATAAATGGAATGTCTTCAGTACCTGGGTTTTCACGCATTTCTAAGACTAGATCCTTACCCGTCATATCAGCAAGATGCATAGCACTAATCACTAAGTCGGGAGCATCCGACTCAATCATGTCTAACGCTTCAGCTCCCGTTTCTACCTCAGTAAAAACTTGAATACCTAAGTCTTCAAATTGAAGTGCAATAATTTTTCGTTGAGAGCGTGATGGCTCAACAAGAAGGATATACAAAGAAGAAAGATTATTGTCCATTGAAAAAGAGCACCTCTATTTATTTTATAATTAGATAGATTTATAGCACATATAATCAAAATTTAAAGACATCTTGAAACTATTGTTTTAAGCACCATTATCACTATGAATAATTCATTAACTAAACTCATTCAAAACATGCCTGCAATATCCATTACAAATTTAAAAAAAACTTACTCTAATGGTTTTGAAGCCCTAAAAGGCATTGATTTAACCATTGAAAAAGGTGATTTCTTTGCTTTACTTGGCCCCAATGGTGCAGGTAAATCGACCTGCATAGGTATCATTGCGTCACTCATCAATAAAACTTCTGGTGATGTGTCAATTTATGGCCACAATATAGATATTGACCCTGTACTTGCAAAACAGCAATTAGGCATTGTGCCTCAGGAGTTTAATTTTAATATTTTTGAGCCGATTGAAGAAATCATTATTAATCAAGCTGGCTATTATGGTGTCGATAGGAAAACGGCTATAAAACGCACAGAAATATACCTCAAAGAATTAGGACTTTGGGATTTTCGCAGAACTCAAGCCAGAGAGTTATCGGGCGGCATGAAACGCCGATTAATGATTGCTAGAGCATTGGTACATCAACCCAATGTGTTGATTTTAGATGAACCAACAGCGGGTGTAGATATAGAGTTAAGACGTTCAATGTGGAATTTTATGCGTGAAATTAACGAACAAGGAACAACGATTATCCTAACCACTCATTATTTAGAAGAAGCAGAGCAAATGTGTCAGAACATTGCCATTATTGATGAAGGAAAAATACTTCATAATACCAGCATGAAATCACTGTTAAGTTCTTTAGATCATGAAACTGTTATTTTAGACTTAGAGCAAAGCATAAAAAAAAGCCCTGAGCTTGATAATATTAATAGCTGTAAGCTTGTCGATGAGATGACGCTAGAAATTAATATACCTAAATCTTATTCTTTAAGTGCCTTATTCAATCAACTTAGCACATTGGGCTTCACCGTTAAAAGCATGCGTAACAAAAGTAACCGTCTCGAAGAACTGTTTGTTTCTATTATTAATAAAAAGGCATCCACATGAGTTCAAGCAACAGAATTTGGATTGCCTATACCACTATTGTGCGTAAAGAAATTTTACGTTTCAGTCGAATTTGGGTACAAACAATAGTCCCTCCCGTCATTACTACCGTGCTTTACTTCATTATATTTGGTAATTTAATTGGCTCTCAAATAGGCGATATGGACGGTTATAAATATGTCGACTTTATCATGCCAGGGTTAATTTTAATGACCATCATCACCAACTCATATGCCAATGTGGTGGCATCATTTTATGGTTCTAAGTTTGCTAAACATATCGAAGAAATGCTGGTGTCCCCTATTCCCAGTGTTGTCATATTGTTAGGTTTTATCACGGGTGGCATTGCCAGAGGGCTATTAGTAGGCTTAGCCGTGACCTTCACGACCTTTTTCTTTACCGATGTTACAATAAGTCATCCATTCATTGTGTTTATTGTTGCGATACTCACGGCATTCTTATTTTCTTTAGCTGGTTTAATTAATGGTGTTTACGCTCAGAGCTTTGATGATGTATCAATTATCCCAACCTTTGTACTAACACCCTTAACCTACTTAGGCGGCATATTTTACTCCATTCAATTACTCACACCTTTTTGGCAAACAGCCTCACTGTTTAATCCTATTTTATACATGATCAATAGCTTTAGATATGGCTTCTTAGGAACGTCAGATATTGATCTAACACTTGCCATCAGTGTCATTATTGCTTTTATTGTGGTGTTATTTAGCTTTAGTTTATACCTACTAAACAAAGGTATTGGCACTCGAACATGAGTGCTCTAATTGATATTGGAACAAATTTAGGCCATTCGCAGCTATTACCTCATATTGATGAGATTTTAAGTAAGTCCTTAGACGCCAACGTACAACATATTGTCGTCACTGGCACATCAATTGAAGAAAGCAAAGTTGCCATACAACTAGCACAAAAACACCCTCAACAACTCAGTGCGACTTGCGGCATTCACCCTCATGATGCACAAGAGTGGAATACAGATACATTTGACATCCTAAATGAGCTAATCGCCTTTAAAGAAGTGAAAGCAGTCGGCGAAACAGGTTTAGATTTTAATAGAAATTACTCCCCAAAAGCAGATCAAATACATGCCTTTGAAAATCAAATTGAATTAGCTATCCAGCATAATAAACCATTGTTTTTACACCAGCGTGATGCCCACGACACATTATTTGAAATTTTAAAAAACAACCGTGGCCAATTACCCAAAATTGTTATTCATTGCTTTACCGACAACAAAAAAGCCTTATATGATTATTTAGATGAAGACTTTTACATCGGTATAACCGGCTGGGTGTGCGATCCAAAACGTGGACAAGAACTTCAATCACTCGTGCCTAGCATACCTTTAAACCGTTTAATGATTGAAACTGACGCCCCCTATCTGTTACCTAAAGACATCAAACCAAAACCTAAATCACGCCATAACCAGCCTTATTATTTACCTCATATTGCTAAATCAATAGCAACGCTATATAACCTCTCATTCGAGCAAATCGCTAAAGCTAGCTTTGCCAATAGCATTAATTTTTTTAATCTTGAGATAAATAATGAATTACACCGTTAAATCACTTCATATTTACCCTATAAAATCTCTACAAGGCATTGAACTATCTTCAGTTGAACTAACAGATACTGGCTTTAAATATGATCGCCAGTGGATGCTCGTGGATGACAACAACACCTTTATAACACAGCGTTCTTATCCCAAAATGGCAAGATTTAAAACGGCAATTGTCAACGACACTTTACGTGTCAGCATGGGTGGCAGCAGCATTGATTTAGACCTAAACAAACAATCAGAAAGTAATATTGAAGTCACTATTTGGCTTGATACGGTACAAGCTTGCTTAGAAGACGAAAATATAAATAATTGGTTTAGCCAACAACTAGACATGCCATGCAAACTGGTAAAGTTGGCACTTAATAAAAAGCGTAGCGTTGATAATACCTTTGCCAAAAACCAAGAGACGGTCGGCTTTGCAGATGCATTCCCTCTTTTAGTCGTTGCTCATAACAATATTGAATTACTTAATTCAAAATTAAATGAACCCGCCGAAATGAATCGATTTAGAGCCAATATTGTTATTGATGGCTTAGCGCCCCATGAAGAAGATAAAATACAAAGTATCATTATTAATGACATTAACATAAATCTCGTTAAACCCTGTGACCGCTGTACCGTACCATCCGTCAATCAACAAACAGGTGAAAAACGCCCTGATATTTTAAGAGCCTTAATTAAATATCGTCAATTTAACAAAAAGATTTATTTTGGTATGAATGGTATTCATCAACAAAATGGCATCATCGAAAAAGGTCATTTCGTTAAAGTTATTGATTAATACTATGACACCCGCCGTCAAACAGATTAAGCAAAGTAAATATTCATATACACTGCATGAGTATAAGCATGATTCATCCTTAACGTCCTACGGATTAGAAGCGGCTGAAAAGTTGCACATAAAAGAAGACCGTATTTTCAAAACCTTAGTGATTGAGTTAATGGATAAACAATTAGCTGTTGCGATCATTCCAGTCACTAAAAAATTAAATATCAAAACTGCTGCAAAATGGCTTAATAGTAAAAAGGCCACTATGGCTAATGCGTTAAAAGTAGAGCGTACTACTGGCTATGTATTAGGTGGTGTTAGCCCAATAGGGCAAAAGAAACAACTTAGAACAATCATAGATTCATCGGCAAAAAACTATTCGACCATCTTTGTTAGCGCTGGCAAGCGAGGCTTAGAATTACAGCTTTCTGCCATTGATCTAAAGCAACTGTGCAACGGCATATTTGTACCGTTAAGCTAAAAACCATAGCTGAAACCTAAAATAATATAGCAAGCCTAAAAAAACCGTCTACACTTTATTTATCAAAAACAAAGGGTGTAATCTCGAAAGCCGTAACCATGAATGATCGCACTAAAATAAACTTTTTTGCTTCAGCTCCTGAGCCTTGTAGCTATTTAGAAAATAGAAAATCCATTAGTGCATTTGCAAACCCCTATATTGATATGGATATGCAAACCTATAACACACTCATAGAGCATGGTTTCAGGCGCTCTGGCGGTTATGTTTACAGACCCCATTGCAATAACTGCCAAGAGTGCATCTCGGTTAGAGTGCCCACTAAAGATTATCAATTTTCTAAAAATGAAAAGCGATTATTAAAGAAAAACAAAGATATTACAATTCTATGTGTTCAGGACAAATTTAAAACAGAACATTTTGATTTATACAGCCGCTATTTAGCATCAAGACATGATGATAGCTCAATGAGTAATCCGTCTAAATCAGATTATCATCGCTTTTTAATTTGTGATTGGAGTGAAACCCAGTTTATCGAATACCGATTAAACAAAGTTTTAATTGGTGTTGCTGTTACCGATATAGTCGAAGATGGATTATCTGCGCTATACACTTTTTTTGACCCAGATCATGACAAAAAAAGTATTGGCCATTTTTCAATTTTACAACAAATCCAATTAGCCAAAACGCGTGGTTTAAGTTATTTATATCTAGGTTACTGGATTAATAACTGCCAAAAAATGTCTTATAAAAAACGTTATAAACCGTTAGAGGCGTTTATTGATGAACACTGGCAGCCCATTATTTAAACTACTCACTCGTAGCTTGATCATCCTTTTTAGTTGCCATTCTGAATAACTTAAGTGACATTAAAACCCATGGTAATCCATGAAATAAAAAATCAAACATATCAACCGGACGCGTTAAAGAGCCATCAGCTAACATCTTTAATTTTTCCCACACATGAGGCTCAGGAAAAAAAGGTGCCATCCCTAAAGAAGCGGCAACTGCGATAAAAAAAGTAAGTGGTATGCGGTCTATAAAAGAAAACATTAAAAATTAAACTCCAAAAAATAGTTATTAAAAAATTTAGTTAAGCAATGCAAAGGTCTGGTCGTATAAAGCTTGGCAGTTTGTAGAAATCACAGATCGAGTGTCTAGGTTTAAATCATTACCCTGCATATCAGTAAAAAAACCACCTGCTTCTTTAATAATCAGCGATAAAGCAGCCACATCAAGAATATTAACATCTGATTCTACGACAATATCAATTTTACCAGTGGCTAACAAATGATAGTGATAAAAATCACCATAACCTCTGGTGCGATGCACTTTCGTTGCAAGCTCACCATAGCCACGCCATAGTTTCTCATCTGCCGCCATTGTTGCTATATTGCCAGCCGATAAACTCGCATCTTTGAAGGTTTGAGTATCACTTACTCTAATGGTTTCACCATTTAAAAAAGCACCCTGACCTTTCTCTGCCCACGCTAATTCACCAAACATTAAACCATTCGACACGCCTAAAATTATTTCGTCACCCTTCATTAAAGCAATTTGTGTAGAGAAAAAAGGATGGCGGCGTACAAAACTTTTAGTGCCATCAATAGGGTCAATTAACCAATTATATTCGGCATCAGGATTCGTTTTACCTGTTTCTTCACCATAAAAGCCATGCTCTGGGAAAGCACCTAAAACAATCTCTTTTATGGTTTTTTCTGTTTCAATATCTGCCACGGTCACTGGAGAATAATCTTCCTTCATCGTCACCTCAACACCCGTTTCGTAATAGTGTTTAATAACCTTCTCAGCAGCACGAGCAGCTTTTAAAGCGACTGTTAAAAATTCAGATTGGCTCATTTCAGTAAAATACCATAAATATAAAAAGTAACGTGTAATCTACATCAATATCTTGCAATAATATGTAACTCTTTTTAGTTATTTGTTATAAAACATGAAAAAACCAATCATCATCATTGGCGTTGGCGAAATGGGCAGTGTCTTTGCTCG
>CAYZQE010000058.1:0-16118 GCA_964480635.1 uncultured Gammaproteobacteria bacterium
CCTGTAAGTATTTGTTTTATTTATAAACTTATTGTTTATCTGAGTCAACCTAAAAAAATTAAGTAGGCAAATTGCCTATTTAATTGTTCTCAATTTGTTCTATACTGTTAATGTGTAAAATATGGATCGTTATTATGTACAAATCTCCCTTTTTAAATCAAATTAGTGACTATATGTTTGTTCGTCGTTATAGCGAACGAACTATTAAAACCTATATTTATTGGATTTCTCTTTACATTCATTTTTGTGATAAACAACACCCTAAGTGTTTAAACGGGAGGAATGTTGAACAATTTTTGACTCATTTGGCGGTAAAAAAAATGGTCGCTAAAAGCACTCAATCTTTGGCTTTAAATGCACTTGTTTTTTTATATAATAAATTTTTAGAGCAACCTTTAGGGGATGCTTCTCAGTTTAGACGCACTAAACGGCAAGCTAAATTGCCTATTGTTTTAACAGAATTAGAAGTAAAAGCCCTATTTGCGTGTTGCCCTGAATTTTATCAGCTTCCTATAGGTATTTTATATGGTTCTGGCTTACGCCGTATGGAGCTTGTGCGCTTACGTGTTCAGACTGATTTAAAGTTGATTAGAGTTTGTAATGGTCAGGGGTTTAAGCACCGTTTAACTACTTTAGCATCTGAGTTAATTCCTGCTCATAAACACCAAATTAAAGCGGTCAATATCTTTTAGGGATACAATAGTAAAGTAAATTAATCAGCTGATTAGAATGATGATAGTTAATGGCTATGGCAGATAAACTGAAACATTATTGAACGTTTATTTAGCTTAAAAAAAACAGGTGTAGATAGCGTCATTAAGTGAATCAGATGAAGATTTTGGTGAGATTGTAAGCAGCGATGATGTCGATGATTTGTTGGATGGCATCGATTTATCAAAAGAAATTGATATGAAATAAAATTATCGCTTCATGCGACCAAGCAAAATTGTATAATAGCCCACTCTTTAAACTGTTTTCATTGGGTTACAATTTTTGAATTCCACAACTAGCCAAAATCAACGTGTGCTATCTGGCATGCGTCCTACAGGATTACTTCATTTAGGCCATTATCATGGCGTGCTTAAAAACTGGATAGAGCTACAGCATTCATTTGAATGTTTTTTCTTTGTTGCAGATTGGCATGCCTTAACCACTCACTATGAAGACCCTTCTGTGATAGCGAATAGCAGTACAAATATGGTCATAGATTGGCTTGCAGCAGGGGTTAACCCCGGTAATTCAACAATTTTTATTCAGTCGCGTGTACCAGAGCACGCTGAACTATTTACTTTATTATCAATGATGACACCTTTAGGTTGGTTAGAGCGTGTACCCAGTTATAAGGACCAGCAAGAGAAGCTTAAAGAAAAAGATTTAGCCACGTTTGGATTTTTGGGTTATCCCTTATTACAAAGTGCCGATATTTTAATGTATAAAGCAGGGCAGGTACCTGTTGGTGAAGATCAAGTCGCTCACATAGAGTTAACCCGTGAAGTTGCTAGGCGCTTTAATCATTTATATGGCAAAGAGCCAGGCTTTGAAGAAAAAGTACAAGCAGCCATTAAAAAAATGGGTAAAAAGAACGCTAAGATATACAAAGATGTTCGCAAACGCTATCAAGAAAAAGGTGAGGAAGATGCAATAGAAGTGGGGAAAGCACTACTCGATGCGCAACAAAATATTAGTTTAGGTGATAAAGAACGTTTGTTTGGCTATTTAGAAGGCGTGGGTCGAATTATTTTGCCTGAGCCGCAATCTTTATTAACGGTATCATCGAAAATGCCCGGGCTTGATGGTCAAAAAATGTCTAAGTCATATGGTAATACCATATCCTTGCGTGAATCTCCCGAAGTGATAGAAAAGAAAATTAAAACCATGCCGACAGATCCAGCACGGGTACGTCGTACTGACCCAGGCGACCCCGAAAAGTGTCCGGTTTGGGAAATGCATCAAGTCTATTCTTCAAATGAATTAAAAGAATCAATTGTCGAAGGTTGTACGTCAGCAGGCATCGGTTGTGTTGATTGTAAGCAGCATATTGTTGATTCAATTGTTGCCGAATTAAAGCCAATGCAAGTGCGCATCAAAGACTACGAAAGTGATCGTTCTGCGATAGAAAATATCATTAATCAAGGTTGTGAAGAAGCACGTGATGTGGCTAGAGATACGATTGAAGAAGTACGAAAAGCAATGGGCTTAACTTACTAATGAATTTAAGTCACTAAAATGTCTGAAACATCTGCGATAGTGAGTAAGCAAGCAGAAATGCCGTTTGCTTTGGTTCAAGGTGAACCGCTGACTATTCTGCCGAAAGACCTTTATATTCCGCCCGAAGCTTTAGAGGTGTTTTTAGACGCTTTTGAAGGCCCATTAGATTTATTACTGTATCTTATTAAACGTCAAAACTTAGATATTTTAAACATACCTGTCGCTGAAATTACTCAGCAGTATATGAGTTATATCGAAATGATGGATGCTATTCAATTTGAATTAGCAGCAGAATATTTGGTGATGGCTGCTATGCTGACAGAGATAAAATCACGTATGTTGCTGCCAAGGGCTAATGAATGTGACGATGAAGATGATCCCCGTGGTGAGCTTATACGGCGATTACAAGAATATGAACAATTTAAAAAAGCAGCTGAAGACCTTGATGATTTACCGAGAATTGATAGGGATATCCATTTAACTCATATTGAACAGCCTGACCTTGAGCAAGACATTCAAGAGCCAGATATTGCGTTGCAAGATTTGATTTTAGCGTTTCAAGATGTGGTGAATAGGGCAGAACAATTTGCCAGTCACTACGTTGAAAAAGAAATGCTGTCGGTAAGAGAAAGAATGGTTATGGTTCTTGAAAGAATAAATGCCCATGATTATATTGAGTTTACAGAACTATTTGAGCCAGAAGAAAGTAAAATGGGTATTGTGGTGAGTTTTTTAGCGCTATTAGAGTTAATTAAATCATCCTTAATTGAGATTTTGCAAAACGAACCTTTTGCCCCCATCTATGTGAAAGCGAGAGCTTAGTAAAATGAATATAGAACAATTAGTTCTCATTGTAGAAGCGTGTTTATCGTCAGCCGATCAGCCGATTAGCGTGAATCATTTGTTTGATTTATTTATTGGTGATTTAGATCAGCCGTCGAAAGATGATATTAGGCAAGCGTTGCAAATTTTAGGGGAACAATGTTCGACAAGAGGCGTTGAATTAAAGCATGTCGCCAGTGGTTTTAGATTGCAGGTAAAACAAGATTTTGAGCCTTGGGTGACGCGTTTAAAGCAGTTAAAGCCACCAAAATATTCAAGAGCATTACTAGAAACTTTGTCACTGATAGCTTATCGCCAACCGGTCACACGAGGCGATATCGAAAATGTTAGAGGCGTTGCAGTGAGCAGCCAAATTATTAAAACACTGCACGAGCGAGACTGGATAAAAGTGCTAGGTCATAAAGATGTGCCCGGTAAGCCTTCTTTATACGGTACAACTCGCCAGTTTTTAGATTATTTTAATTTAAAATCTCTAAATGAGATGCCGACCTTAGCGGCGTTACAAAATTTAGACTCATTTAACCCAGAATTAGCGCTAGAGAGTACTGATTAATATGATTAAGTTAATTCGAGAAAGTTTATATAAGATATTGATATTGTTGGCTATAGTCTCTCTTATGTCGTGTGAAAATAAAGGGCATGCCATAAAAACGACGATAGTGGATGACCACGGTACTTATGGTGCCGCGATAAGTCCGAATGGACAGTATTTGTTATCAGGTTCAATCAGTGGTTTTGGGCGCGTTTGGGATATAAAAAAAGGTAAGGTACTTTATACCGTACAACACGAAGACAATAAAGATGGCGGTATGATTGCTGCTCAGTTTTCTGCTGACAGTTCAGTGTTAGTGACTATGGAGCAAGGTTCTATTGCGCGTTGGGATGTTTCTGATGGTCGATTAACGGGCTATTGGAAATGGCCCGATAGTCGTGCATTAGCCGTTTCAGGTGATGGTCGCTTTGCATTAATTGGTTTAAAATCTAAACAAGCCATCTATTTTGATATGGTTAAGGGTAAAATGGTATATGTTTTTGCTCACCATGAAAAAATTACGAGTGTTGCCTTATCTAAAAATGGTCGTTTTGCCTTAACAGGTTCTGATGATTGGCACGCTAGTCTTTGGGATTTGGGCAATGAAGGTAAGCATGTTTGGTCAAAAAACATGGAATATAAAATCAGCAATGTCTCGTTATCTGATGATGGTAAATTGGCTTTTGCAAATGCTTTTATACGCGGCAGTAAAATATTTTCTACGGGTAAAAAAGGCCAGTTGATTGCTGAATTACCAGAGCATAAAATGACCGTTGTTTCATCTGATTTTTCAGACAAAAACAAAATTTTAGCCACAGGGAGAGCATCACAGGGTATTGATCTTTGGGATGTTAAAACGGGCAAAAATATCAATCATTGGCAACCTGCAATAAAAGAAATAAAGCAGCCTAATGCCTCGGCGATTGTTGATATAAAGTTGCTAAAACGCAATAAACAATTAGTGACAATATCGGGTTTGGGCATAGTTCAAACGTGGGATTTAACCAAGTAACTACTGTTACATTTTTATCTTAACTCTTAATTAAAGACTCTTATGGATCGTATTCAAAAATTTTTAGCTAACCAAGGTGTCGCTTCACGACGTAAAATTGAAGCCATGATTACTGAAGGTCGTATTCAAGTAAATGGCAGGCTTGCAAAATTAGGTGATAAAGTCGAAGGAAAAGAACGCTTTAGCTTAGACGGTAAGGCGATAAGAATTAATTCACGCCAATATAAGCCCAAACTTCTGATGTACCATAAGCCTGTGGGTGAAGTATCAACTCGGTCTGACCCCGATGGGCGCAAAACTGTTTATTCTAACTTACCCCATTTACAGCAAGGTCGTTGGGTGGGTGTCGGCCGTTTAGATATTAATACCAGCGGTATTCTCTTGTTCACAGATCACGGTGAACTTGCTCATCGACTCATGCACCCATCGTTTAAGATTGAGCGTGAATATGCCGTACGTGTGCGAGGAGAAGTGACACCTGATATGTTAGAGCAGCTTAAAACGGGTGTAGAGCTTGAAGATGGCACGGCTAAATTTGATCACATTGTTGATATTGGCGGTGAAGGTACAAATCATTGGTACCATGTTATTTTACGCGAAGGTAAAAATCGTGAAGTACGCCGTTTATGGGAAGCCATGGACTGCGAAGTGAGCCGATTGCAACGAGTGCGTTATGACCAATTTAGTTTGCCAAAATGGCTAAAACCTAAAAGGTCTCGCTTTTTTGAAGATGAAACGATTAAACGTATTTTTCAACGACTTGATCTTAAATATCCTGACAAACCAGTGAAGAGATAATGAAAATTGGTGGTTAGAAAGCTAACTCAGCAGTTACTATAACGCTCCCTCTCCAAGCATGAGAGGGTTGGGGCGAGGGAGAAACCCCTCAGAATACGAATAACTTAAATTTAGTAGATATTATGCTTTTAATTCTTGGTAACAACGCTCTTTCTGAAGCGTCTTTAAATAAACTAAAACTAAAAATAGCCGCTAATGGTTGTGAAATCACTCATTTATCAGCTAAATTTGTTCACGTTATTGATGTTGATCAATCTGAGCTCGACAAGAACCAGCAACAGATTCTACACAGTATTTTAGAGTATGGTGTGCATAGTGATAGCAGCGTAGACGATGGGCATAAGGTGTATGCCATGCCGCGCATTGGGACCATTTCACCTTGGTCAACTAAAGCGACAGACATTGCTCATATCTGTGGTTTAAATAAAGTTAACCGAATTGAACGTGGCATTCAGTTCACTATTGATGCCTCACTTAGCCAAGCAGATATAGATAAAAATATAGATTTGTTACACGACAAAATGGTCGAGCAAATTTTTTATGAAGAGTCAGATTGCGCTCAACTTTTCAGTCACCACACACCTAAGCCACTCTCTCATGTCGATTTATTAACGGCGGGTAAGGAGGCATTAGAAGCGGCCAACATCGAACTAGGGTTAGCACTTTCTGCCGATGAAATTGACTACTTAGTGACTAATTATCAAGCACTTAAACGTAACCCGACTGATGTTGAATTAATGATGTTTGCACAAGCAAACTCTGAGCATTGCCGTCACAAAATATTTAATGCGTCATGGACTTTAGATGGCGAAGATAAATCTGAATCATTATTCGGCATGATTAAAAACACCTATAAGCAGCACAGTGATGGTGTCTTGTCTGCTTATCATGATAACTCAGCCGTTATTGAAGGCTTTGATGGTAGCAAATTTAAGCCCAATAGCGACGATTCAAGTTATGGCTTTGAAAACTTTCGTCAAGATATTTTAATGAAAGTTGAAACCCATAACCACCCAACCGCTATTTCACCTTTTCCAGGTGCTGCAACGGGTTCAGGTGGTGAAATTAGAGATGAAGGCGCTACCGGTCGAGGCTCTAAACCTAAAGCGGGTTTGAGTGGCTTTTCAGTCTCTAATTTAAAAATTCCTAATTACACACAGCCTTGGGAGAAAGATATTGGCAAGCCAGGGCGCATAGCCTCTGCCTTAGATATCATGATTCAAGCGCCTATAGGCTCTGCGTCGTTTAATAATGAATTTGGTCGCCCCAATATTTGTGGCTATTTTAGAACCTATGAGCAGCAAGTAAAGAGCCTAGATGGTGTAGAAACACGCGGTTATCATAAACCTATAATGCTTGCTGGTGGTGTCGGTAGTATTCGTCCAGAACATATTGAAAAGCTTAAAATTCCAGCTGGCAGTCATATCATTGTATTGGGTGGCCCAGCCATGCTCATTGGTTTAGGCGGCAGTGCTGCCTCATCGGTTACCAGTGGTAGTAGCTCTGAATCTTTAGATTTTGCATCAGTGCAACGAGGTAACCCAGAAATGGAGCGCCGCGTGCAAGAAGTGATTGATCGCTGCTTTAACCAAGGTAGCAATAACCCCATATTAAGTATTCATGACGTCGGTGCAGGCGGTTTATCTAATGCCTTGCCCGAGCTGGTTAATGATTGCGGTATGGGGGCAAAATTATCGCTACGCGCCATACCCAATGATGAGCCAGGTATGTCGCCGATGGAAATTTGGTGTAATGAAAGCCAAGAACGCTATGTGTTAGCAATATCGGACGAACGAAGAGCAGACTTTGAAGCCTTGTGCCATCGTGAGCGTTGTCCCTACGCCTTTTTAGGGATTGCAACGGATGAGCAAGAGCTGATTGTTCATGATGACCAATTTGATAATGATGCGGTTAATATCAGTTTGGATATTTTATTAGGAAAGCCGCCTAAAATGCATCGTGTTGCCAGTAGTAAAGGAGTTACGCAACATCCATTAGAGACCAAAGGTATAACGATTAAAGACGCTGTCGAGCGTGTTTTACAACTGCCGACAGTGGCGAGTAAGTCATTCTTAATCACGATTGGTGATCGTACGGTTGGTGGTTTAGTGAATCGCGACCAAATGGTAGGCCCTTGGCAAATACCCGTGGCTGATGTGGCGGTCACTGCAACGGATTATCAACACTTTACGGGTGAAGCCATGTGTGTCGGTGAAAAAACACCCTTAGCCATCATTAATGCGCCTGCTTCAGGTCGTATGGCAGTGGGTGAAACACTAACGAATCTTGCCGCCAGTTATACCAAGGATTTATCTCGTACCGTGTTATCAGCCAATTGGATGGCCGCAGCAGGGCATAATGATGAAGACTCAAAACTATTTGAAACCGTTAAAGCCATTGGCATGAAGCTATGTCCTGAGCTCGGCATAACCATCCCAGTGGGTAAGGATTCCTTATCCATGAAAACGGTTTGGAATGATGGTGAAGATAAATCGGTTGTAGGACCTTTATCGTTAATTATCAGTGCCTTTTCACCTGTTTATGATATTCGTAAAACGCTAACGCCAGAATTAAATACCCAAGTCGATTCAAGCCTTTATTTAATCGACTTGGGTCAAGCAAAAAATCGTTTGGGGGGTTCATGTTTGGCTCAAGTCTATGCTCAAATTGGTGATACTACGCCTGACATGGATGATGTCACCCAATTTAAAGCATTTTATCAATGCGTGCAAAAATGCCATGAAGAATCGCTATTATTAGCCTATCACGACCGTTCAGATGGTGGCTTATTTACCACGTTGGCTGAAATGTGTTTTGCTGCACAAACGGGTTTAGATGTTGATATCAGTCGCTTAGGCGAAGATCATTTAGCTTCTTTGTTTAACGAAGAGTTAGGGGCGGTCATACAAATTGATAATCAGCATAAAGATTTGCTTCATCGGTTGTTTAGTGAATATGGTTTAGCCAGTTGTTTGCATGAACTTGCAACACTCAATAAAGACAAAACCTTAACCATAAATGCTAAAGAACAAGCTGTTTTTACCGAGTCAGTGACAACGTTACAACGCCTATGGGCTAAGACAAGTTACCATATTCAAAAATTACGTGATAATCCCGATTGTGCCGAACAAGAATATGCCTCTATTTTAGACAGTGATAAGCCATTTTTATTCTCGGTGTTAAATTACGACACAAAAGAAAATATGAGTGCGCCTTATATTAAAAATTCAAAACCTAAAATAGCCATATTAAGAGAGCAGGGCGTTAACGGCCAAGTTGAAATGGCGGCTGCATTCACCCAAAGTCATTTTGAAGCTGTCGATGTCCATATGAGTGATATTTTATCAGGCCAAGTAAGCCTTAAAGATTTTCAAGGTTTAGCTGCCTGCGGTGGTTTTTCATACGGTGATGTTCTGGGCGCAGGCGAGGGTTGGGCAAAATCAATTCTCTATAACCCACGAGCCTTTGATGAGTTTTCGGCATTCTTTCAACGTGATGATAGCTTTGGTTTGGGTGTGTGTAATGGCTGTCAAATGATGTCGCAACTCCATTCAATTATTCCTAATGCCGAGCATTGGCCTAATTTTGTAAAAAATCATTCAGACCAATTTGAAGCACGTGTTGCAATGGTCGAAGTGCTAGAGTCACCCTCATTATTTTTGCAAGGCATGTCGGGTTCTATGATGCCCATCGTGGTGTCACATGGAGAAGGGCAGACTCATTATCGTGATAATAGTGCTAATAAAGTGATGTCACAACAACTGGCTACCATGCGTTATGTCGATAACCACAAGCAAGTAGCTGACCGCTACCCCTTTAACCCAAATGGTTCAGAGCAAGGTTTAACGGGCTTTACCAATGGTGATGGACGTTTTAGCATTATGATGCCGCACCCAGAACGTATTTTTAGAAGCGTACAAAACTCATGGCAAGATAGCCAATGGGGTGAAGATGGGCCTTGGCTAAGAATGTTTCAAAATGCAAGAAAGTGGATTGGCTAGAATGACACACTTATTAAAATTAACGATGGAAAAACGATGAACTTGAATGTATACCTTTCTGGAGAAATCCATACTGATTGGCGAGAAAAAATAAAACAGGGCTGTGACGCCTTAGATTTATCAATTACCTTTACATCAGCAGTTACAAATCATGAAGCAAGTGATGCTGCTGGCGATATGTTAGGTGCTGAAGATAAAAATTTTTGGCGTGATCATAAGTCAGCAAAAGTAAATGCCATTAGAACAAAAAACCTGTTAGAAAACTGTGATGTCGCTGTGGTACGTTTTGGTGATAAATACAAACAATGGAATGCCGCTTTTGATGCAGGTTATTGTGCCGCGATGGGCACGCCTTATATTACCTTGCATGACGAAGGTATTATTCATCCTTTAAAAGAAGTAGACGGAGCCGCTATGGCTTGGGCGCAAACACCCGAACAGGTGATTGAAATATTTCAGTATATAATTGCCCAAAAATAAAACAGTCATTCTGGGTTCGTTTAAACAATCAATAATAGGATAATTAAATTGAAATCCTTAGTTTTTACTTTGAACAGTGAAGATGGTTTGTCTTCACTGTTCAAACAACACCAGCCTTTTTGTTAGCATTAAACAATGGAAGCTTACTTATTAGACTGGGCTAATTTATTGCTGCGTTGGTTACATGTCATCAGCGGGGTGGCTTGGATTGGAGCTTCTTTTTACTTTGTGATGCTCGATAATTCGTTATCTAAACCCAAGCATAAAGAGGATGAAGATAAGGGGGTGTTTGGTGAGCTATGGGCAGTGCATGGCGGTGGGATTTATCACAGTCAAAAATTTTTAGCGGGGCCTTTATTAGAGCCTCTGAGCAATAACCTGCATTGGTCTAAATGGGAAGCTTATGTCACGGGTTTATCGGGACTTGCATTGTTTACGGTTATTTATTGGTTTGGTGCGGACTTATATTTAATCGACTCATCAGTCTTAGCTTTATCAGCTCAAACGGCTATTTTTTACAGTGTTTTCAGCTTTGTTGGGGCATGGTTAAGCTACGAATTACTCTGTCGCGTACTTAAAAACAATGAAAATCTATTAATGCTGGCATTGTTTGTTTTAGTCATTGCTTACGATGCATTGGTGTTTCACTTATTCAGTGCGCGCGCCGCGTTTATACATGTGGGTGCTATGATGGGTTTTCTCATGGTGCTTAATGTTTTTGTGCATATCATTCCTGGCCAAAAGAAAATGGTGGCTGAAATAACAGCAGGGCAAAAGCCAAATCCAATCTATGGTTTTATTGGTAAGCAACGCTCTGTGCATAATACTTATTTTACCTTACCTGTTTTGTTCATTATGGTGAGTCATCATTACCCCATGATTTATAGTCACGATTATGGCTGGCTCAGTCTAGCGGTGATCATGCTGGCAGGTGTGTTGATCAGGCAATTCTTTGTACTAAAGCATCGCCATCGTTACCTTTGGTGGTTACCCATCATGGCGATCATTTTACTCGCTGGATTAATAGTTGCTTTAAAGCCTCAAACTCAAAATCAAAATTTAATTGGAACAATTATATCTGACCAACAAGCGCAATCTATTATTCAACAACGCTGTGCAAGCTGCCATGCTCAAAAGCCGCTTCAAGCAGGGTTTTCACAAGCACCAAAAGGAATTATTTATGATGAGCTTCAGCAAATAAAACAACAACATAAAGCGATCGCTCAAGTGGTTATTAATCAATATATGCCGTTAGGTAATTTAACCAAAATGACTGAGAATGAGCGACAGCAAATAGCCCTATGGTCTTTACAGTTGTCGCAGGATAACCCATAAAATGTTACAAGCTTATCGAGCATCCATTGTTCATTTTATAGCTGACCCTTTTATCATGGGTGATGATGCCTTGCGCTATTATGAAGATGGGCTGTTAATTGTTGAAAACGGATTAATAAAACAGTGTGGTGATTATTCAGCCCTAAAGAAAAACTTAGAAGGCTATGTTCAAATTATTGATTACAGTGGCTATTTAATAATGCCAGGTTTTATCGATACCCATACGCACTATGTGCAAACTGATGTTATCGCAAGCTATGGCGCACAACTGATTGATTGGCTAAATGATTATACCTTTCCAGCAGAGTGTCGTTATAACGATAAAAGCATTGCTAAAAATGGTGCAGAATTTTATATTGATCAGTGCTTAAAAAACGGTACAACGACATCAATGGTATTTCCAACGGTGCATACTGAATCGGTTGATGCCTTGTTTAATGCCGCGTCAAAAGTCAATATGCGTATTATTAGCGGTAAGGTATTAAGTGACCGACATGTGCCAGAAGGCTTATCAGATACGCCTCAATCTGCCTATGATGATTCAAAAGTTTTAATCCAGCGTTGGCATCATAAAAATCGGTTTTCATACGCAGTGACGCCTCGCTTTGCGCCCACTTCGTCAGAGGCACAATTAGAAGTTGCTGGGCAGTTATTTAATGAGTTTGATGGCGTTTATTGCCAAACTCATGTGGCAGAAAATAAAGCAGAAGTTGAATGGGTAAGGTCTTTATTTCCTCATCAACGCAGTTACTTAGATGTCTATGCCCATTATGGCTTGTTAAAAAAACGCAGTATGATGGCTCATTGCCTATACCTTGATGAGACAGATTTTAAAGTAATGTCAGAAACCCAAACATCCGCTTCTCTATGCCCAACATCCAACCTGTTTTTAGGCAGTGGTTTGTTTTCTTTAGATCGCTTTTTAAAGCATGACATTAAAGTCAGTTTAGGCAGTGATGTTGGCGGTGGAACAAGCCTAAATATGCTACAAGTTCTTAATGAAGCCTATAAAGTCTGTCAAATGAATGGTTTTTCCTTAACCTCGTTACATGGTTTTTATCTAGCCACATTAGGAGGTGCTAAAGCGCTTGATTGTGATGACAAAATAGGCAACTTTGAGAAAGGTAAAGAAGCCGATTTTATTGTGTTAGATTTAAACTCAACCGACATAATGCAACGAAGAATGAAATTAGTGGATAACTTACAACAGCAACTCTTTGTGTTAATGATGCTTGGAGATGACCGAGCTATCCACGCGACTTATATTTTTGGTAAAGAACAGTATAAAAATAGAGCATCTTCTAATGAGAACGTCTAATTAAACGCCTAAAAACATGATATTAATACAGCATGCCCAACAGTTACTCACTATGGATGAGCAACGCAGAGAGATTGCCGATGGCGCTATCTTAATCAATGATAACGTTATTGCACACATTGCTAACAGCGATGAGATGCAGCGATACATTAATAAAAACAACATTCAAATTGATAAGACAATTGATGCAAAGGGTTCTGTGCTTATGCCAGGTCTAATCAATTGCCATCATCATTTATATCAAACCCTAACAAGAACACTGGGCACAGGTAATGGCTTGTCGTTATTTGATTGGTTAAAAAAACTCTATCCTATCTGGGGGCAAATGGATGCGGAATGCATTTATATTAGCGCGAAACTAGGCTTAATCGAATTGATCTTGTCTGGTGCTACGACCGTTGCTGATCATCTTTATCTATTCCCCAATGGCTCTAGGCTAGATGATGAAATTGCGGCAGCACAAGAGCTTGGCGTACGCTTTCATCCTACGCGCGGAAGCATGAGCCTAGGTGAAAGCCTTGGTGGCTTACCGCCCGATGACCTTGTCGAGAACGAACGCTTTATTTTAGAAGAATCTCAACGTGCCATAGAAACATTTCATGATGATAAAGAGCTTTCAATGTGTCGCGTCGGCTTGGCACCATGCTCACCCTTTAGTGTTACGGGTGAATTAATGCGTCAAAGTGCTGATATGGCGAGGCAATACAAAGGGGTTAACTTGCATACCCATTTAGCAGAAACCATTGATGAAAATCGTTTTTGTGTCGAAAAATTTGGTATGCGACCATTAGAATATATGGATAGCTTAGGTTGGTTAGGAGATGACGTTTGGTTCGCCCACATGGTACACCCCGATGACGATGAAATTAAACAACTGGCACATTCTTGCTCAGGCGTTTGTCATTGTCCTAGTAGCAATATGATTTTAGCGTCTGGTATTGCTCCGATACGAGAGATGGTTGACGCTAATGTAAGAGTGGGTTTAGGTGTTGATGGCTCTGCCAGTAATGATGCTAACCATATGTTAGGCGAAGCGCGCCAAACCATGTTATTACAACGCGTGGGCTGGCCTGGGTTTGAATCATCAGCGTCACGCTTTAGTGCTAGAGAAGCTTTAGAGCTAGCCACAATAGGTGGAGCAAAAGTATTACAGCGTCAAGATATCGGGGCATTGGCCGTGGGAAAAGCAGCTGATCTAGTCGCTTTTAAAGTCGATGATTTATTTCATGCTGGCGGCCAAAGTGATGTTGTTGCCTCATTATTAACGTGTGGATCTGGACGAGTTGATTTATCGATGATTAATGGCAAAATCATTGTCGAAAACAGCGAGTTACTCGGTGTTGATATCGAGCAGTTAGTCATTAGACACAATGAATTAGCGCATCAATTATTAGTGAAAGAAGGTTTAACGTCATGAATAAAATTTCAACATCACCTCCAGCCTTTGTTGACGAGTGCGTAGACCTTGCGCAACCTCGTCTTGGAGCAGGTATTGTGTCATGTAGCGATGATTTTTTTGCAGCATGTGAGCGCATGTTGAGCCCAGAACAGCCATGCTTTATAGAAGGAAAGTTTGATGACAATGGTAAATGGATGGATGGCTGGGAGAGTCGTCGCCGTCGCCACGGTGGTTATGACCATGCCATTATCAAACTGGGTTGTTCAGGCGTTATCAAAGGCGTTGATATTGATACTCGTTTTTTTACCGGTAATTTTCCACCTCAAGCGTCTTTAGAAGCATGTTCATCGGCTGAGATTAATGACCACAGTGAATGGACGACACTTGTTGATAAAATAAACTTAAATGGCAATCAGCATCATTATATTGCTATAGATAGCGATCAAGTGTGGACTCATTTACGTTTAAATATTTTTCCTGACGGCGGCATTGCACGATTACGAGTTTATGGCGTGATTCATTGTGACTGGGAAAAAAGAGATAAAAGCGCCAGCTATGACATGATAGCAACCGTTAATGGTGGGCTAGGGTTAGCGTGGAATGATGCTCATTTTGGTCAAGTCGAAAATTTATTATCACCCGGTAAAGGCATCAATATGGGTGACGGCTGGGAAACGCGTCGGCGAAGAGAAGCCGGTAATGACTGGTGCGTTATTGCATTGGGACATAAAGCTAAGATAGACAGTGTTTTAGTAGACACTGCTTTTTTTAAAGGCAATTACCCTGATCGTTGCTCGATTCAAGCGATCAATTTTACAGAAAATAATCTAAGCCAACAGCAATGTGTCGACAGTGACCAATGGCCATTGTTATTAGACCAACAAAAGTTACAAATGGATGCAGAACACCGCTTTGAAAAAGAGCTAAAAAATATCGGCGCCATTACCCATATTCGTTTAAACATATTTCCAGATGGTGGCGTAAGCCGTTTACGGCTGATAGGTAAATTAGCATGAGTACAGTTATTGTTTGTGAACCTTTAACGGTAGAAGCCTTTGCGCCTTATGGCGAAGTGATCTCAAAACAGCCGAATAAACTATTAAATATGAATGCAGGAATGGCTGATAATTATCGAGCATTGGGACATGCCAACACTCAGCCCGAAAATGGCGAAACGGTGATAAGCATTGTGGTCAGTAAGCAATATCCGATACCTTATGACCTAAAAGTTGTTGAAAGACACCCTTTAGGTAGTCAAGCTTTTATCCCTCAATCTAACACACCATTTATTGTTATAGTGGCAGAAGCTGGCGATTGGAAAGGCAGTGAATCGCTAAGAGCATTTAAAACAGATGGAACTCAAGGTGTTAACTATTATTTAGGCACTTGGCATTGCCCCTTATTGACGCCCTATGGTGAAATGGATTTTATTTGTATTGACCGAGAAGGTGATGGTAATAATTGCGAAGTTATCCAATTAGATGAACAACAAAGCCGTTTAATTGATTGTTAATAAGAGGTAATAATGAAAAAAGTATATATATCAGCACAAGAGTTACTCGAAAGCTCGTTTAAATTAGCAAATCAAATATTTGAAGATGGGTTTAGACCTCATTTTATAGTCGGAATTTGGCGTGGTGGTGCCCCCATAGGAATTGCAGTGCAAGAGTATTATGAATATAAAGGTGTTAGTACTGACCATATAGCAGTGAGAACATCATCGTATACAGGTATTAATCAGCAATCACGCGAAATTAGAGTGCATGGCCTGCATTATTTAATTGAAAATGCGAATGCGGGCGAAAGCTTATTGATTGTAGATGATGTGTTTGATTCGGGGCGTAGTGTTGAAGCATTAATACAGCAAATAAAAAAGCAATCACGATTAAACACGCCATCAGATATTCGAGTGGCTTGTACTTGGTACAAACCGAGTAAAAGGGCAGTTGATATTAAACCTGATTATTACGTTCATGAAAGTGAAGAATGGTTAGTGTTTCCACATGAGCTAACAGGTTTAACTAAGGAAGAAATTCTTGAAGGTAAATTTGACCTAAAAAATATTAGCGAATTATTTTAAAAAATTAGAAGAATAAAGGCTGGTATTTTAGCTTGAGATTACTTATCACCCACCGTGGTTAATGATGCTGTTTAATATTATAAGTCACAACGCCTTCAACAAGGCTATCAAG
>CAYZQE010000059.1:0-6245 GCA_964480635.1 uncultured Gammaproteobacteria bacterium
GTTTATATTTCTACTTGGCAAACGGGTGGTGTCCATGTAAGGATCTCCTTAAGGATGCTCTTTAAGCAACTAAAGGTTTTATTCAATCTTGATGTAAGCAAAACCTTGATGTTGTAGTTCAGCAATCCGTACAACACCAGAGGGCACGAAATCAGTTCCAGTATGTAACTTTTCTTTATCTAAGCCTACTTGAATACGAGTGATATCACAAAGTTCTAATTTTACACCCATAACGTCATTCAGGCTTAGTAATCGGCCTTTGTTATTGTCGCGACGCTCTATCATGGCGGCATCTTCTACAAACGGCGTGCCTTCCAATTTATCATCAGTGAGAAAGCGGATGCCACTGGCTATAAAAACAATTCTAATATCGTACTCTAGAAGTTCGTTTTCATAAAAAGTAGCCATATTGTTGATGCTTGTCAACATAGCACTGAATCGACGAGGGTCAGAAAAATCGGCATGATAAACTACCTTAATTAAATCGTCGTCTATTTCATTGGCATAGGAATCGTTAGCGGGAAATAGAGTAAATGTAATTGATATGAATAGTGATAAAACAATCGCTTTATTAAGATTAAAGTTAAACATGGCTTTCTCCTTCCGAATTAAGTGAAGTTCAAAGTAACTAATGTTTTATAAAAAGGCAAATATATAAAGTAGAAAACAAGAGTTATAAAGTGGTTTCAAGGTGCGATACCAATGATTTTATTTGGCAGATATCCTTGTGGTTCGCCCTATGGGGCGTTGCTAAATCATATTCAATATTGTTAATAAGGTGTTTTTTAAGCTAAAAATTGATAGGGTAAAAGGCTCATTAGTGAAACTATTTTATTCCCTAATAAGGGCTGTTGTTAGCGCCACAAAGAGATTAAATTAGCTTAAATTATAAAATATTTGTAAAATGACAAATTACAGATTTTAAACATCCAACTAAATCCAAATATTAATATTTGGATTTAGTTGAATTACATTCTTATTCGAGGAAACACTATGTCTCAAAAGCATCCTATCGTTGTCGTAACTGGTTCATCTGGTGCAGGCACATCTACTGTTAAAAAAGCGTTCGAAGCTATTTTTACACGTGAAAAAATTAACCCCGTTGTTGTTGAGGGCGATAGCTTTCATCGTTTTGACCGTGCATCTATGAAAATTAAAATGCAAGATGCAGTCGATTCTGGAAAGGATTTTAGCCATTTTGGTGCAGATGCTAATGAATTTGACTTACTAGCCGATTTATTTAAAACCTATTCTGAAACAGGTGGTGGTAAGCAACGTTATTACTTGCACAGTGAGCCAGAAGCTGAAGAACATAATGCGCGCCTTGGTACGTCACACATTCCAGGTGAATTTACGCCTTGGGAAGATATAGAATCAGGCACTGATTTGATGTTTTATGAAGGCCTTCATGGTTTGGTTAAGACTGATGCGGTTGATATGACACCTCACGTTGATTTAAAAGTAGGCGTTGTACCCAGTGTCAACTTAGAGTGGATTCAAAAAATTCACCGTGATAATGCTGAACGCGGTTATTCAGAAGAGGTGATCGTAGAAACTATTTTACGTCGTATGCCTGATTACGTTAAATACATTACACCTCAGTTTTCTCAAACTGATATAAACTTTCAGCGTATCGCAACGGTTGATACATCTAACCCTTTCATTGCGCGTGATATTCCAACACCAGATGAAAGTTTTGTTGTTATTCGTTTTAAAGACCCTGCAAAATTTGATACCGATTTTCAATACCTCCAAAGCATGATTCCAAATTCGTTTATGTCTCGACGCAACACGATTGTTGTGCCGGGTAGTAAAATGGGTTTTGCGATGGAAATTATTCTAACGCCAATCATGCATAAGATGCTAGCTAACCGTGGTTAAGGTTTAAATGTTCTTATGAAAAAAGGCGCTATATTTAGCGCCTTTTTTTGTCTGCAACAAAATGAATAATTGATGGTCTTAATAGCAATTCAACTAAAAGAAATTAAATTATGAAGTTACTCAGTAAAATAAGTGGTATCGCATTATTGTTACTATCACAGCTATCTTATGCTTTAGAATATAGAGATTATAGTGTCGAACGTTTGCTTAATGCAGACCAAGCGCCTTCTGGTGTGGTATTTGAAATCATTACTTGGGATAAAAATGCGTGGGATTGGGCAGCGCCCATGTTAAAACAGTTTCGGCATCAATTATTAGAAAAATACCCTGATTTAGACATAGCGTTAGTGTCGCATGGCGGCGAGCAGTTTGAGCTTACCAAGGATAAGGCGAAAAAAAATGCAGTGACGTTTGATGTCTTAAAGTCCTTATCAGATCAAGGTGTCGATTTGCACGTGTGTGGTACTCATTCGTCTTGGCGAAATGTGGATGATTCAGAATATGTTGACTTTATTGATGTATCACCCAGTGCCCCTGCCCAAATTAATGATTATATTAATTTGGGATTTACCCATATTTTACTGCAAGCACCGTAATGCTTTGTAAATAAAGTATGTTGCCGTTAATTGATTCGCATTGCCACTTAGATGATGATCGTTTAAATCAAAATCGCGGCGATATCCTTAATGCCGCACGAGATGTTGGGGTTAAGCAATTTATTGTGCCTGCGACCACGCAACAACGCTGGCCATTATTGCGTCAATTACAGCTAGCCCATAACGATATTCATATCGCTTATGGTTATCACCCTATGTTTATGAGTGAACATAAATTTGCCGACATCGAAAAACTTGAAAGCCTTATTTGTGAGCACAATGCGATTGCAGTAGGTGAGTGTGGTTTAGACTTTTTTCATTCTTCATTGGATGAAAAAGAGCAAAAAATCTTATTTGGGCAGCAATTAGATGTCGCCAAAAACATGTCCCTTCCTTGCATTATTCATAGTAGAAAATCATTAGACATTGTTATTTCACTGTTACGCAAAAAACAATTAGTCGGTGGTGTGTTGCATAGTTTTTCTGGCAGCTTGCAACAAGCTAAGCAATTGAATGACTTAGGGTTTAAATTAGGTATTGCAGCAACGGTTTGTTTTGATCGCGCTAAAAAATTACAAGCTATTGTCAAAGCGGTGGCATTAGAGCATTTGTTATTAGAGTCGGATGCGCCAGATCAAGCAGGGCCTGATTATAAAGGGTTACTCAATCAGCCTGCTTATATGCTTTCGCAATTAAATAAGGTGGCAGAGTTAAAAGAACTCAGTATAAAAGAGGTCGCTAAACAGACGACACTAAATACGAGCCGCCTGTTTAATATTAGCGCTTTATAGCATTATCTAAATCACTTCAAAAACACCCATCATGCCAGCACTTCATGACCTAAAATGAGGCAATGCATCATAGATAAATAATCCTAGGCTCGGCCAGAATTAGCGGCTGATTCGGCTTTTTCATTATGATGAAGATGATTGCATGCTAAGTTTGTGTTGCGACCGACATTTTTTAGTAGCCCATCATAATAGAAAGCGCATAACTGAGTTGTTTAATAGGGATTTGTGTTAACCAAGAAAACAATGACAAACTGGTTGTTATTAACGTTTGCATGGTGCCTTGCATGGAGCCTGTGACCAACAGCAAAATAAGCAGTGGCAAGCCAAATCGCTCAGTTTTAGCGTGCCAATAGCTGAGCTTTAAGGGTAATAATCCGTTTAAAATTCGACCGCCATCTAAGGGCAGTAATGGCAGTAAATTAAGCATCATGAGTGCGGAGTTTATAAGAATGCCCGCCGCTCCAGAATAGACTAGTACATCATTAAGATATGCATTTTGAAACAGGTTGGATAAGCCGAGTTTGAAGCTAAGCGCCCATGCAATAGCCATCACTAAATTTGCAAACGGCCCTGCTGCTGCCACTATTATCATATCTCGTTTAGGGTTGTTTAAATTATTAAACATGATGGGTACGGGTTTTGCCCAGCCAAACATAAAATTGCTAAAGGTTAATAAGATGAAAGGAACTGCGATTGAGCCGACTGGATCGATATGGCGAATGGGGTTTAGACTAAGACGGTTTAGCGACTTTGCTGTTGGGTCACCCAAATAAAAGGCACTTAAGCCGTGCGCAACTTCATGTAATGTAATGGCAAATACAACAGGTATTATCCATAAAAAAAGTCGATCAATTAAGTCTAAAGTGCCCATTATGTTTGGTTATCCAACCAGCTTTGTACAATTAATACAGCAGAAAGCGCATCAATTTGTTGTTTTGATAAATGATTGTCAGCACTATCGATATAGACTTGCCTTGTGGTTAAGCGCTCATCAACCATTTGGGTTTTAACGTGGAACCGACCTTCTAGTTGACGTGCAAATTGACATGCTTTTTTAGAAATATCTTGTTCTTCGCCTTGTGCGTTTAATGGTAAACCAATAACCAATAAATCAGGCAGGTATTCTTTAATTTGTTTTTCAATGCTAAGCCAATCGGGCTTGGTATTTTTGCTTTCAAACGTTTTTAATGGGCTTGCTGTATGAGTAATGAGCTGCCCAATGGCTGTGCCAATCCAGCGCGTACCATAATCAAACCCCATGACTTTGTTAATGCTCTGCATTACTTAAGCTGCGCCACTTAAGCATTGCCAGTGGTTGATGATAGTTGATTAAGGTCAAAGCCTAATTGGTCAACGCAATGCTGCCAAATATCGGTTGTTTCGGTGTTAAAAATGGCATCTTGAGAGGCAGGAATAGTCATCCAAGCATTCTCTTTAAGTTCGTCTTCTAATTGCCCCGGTGACCAACCCGCATAACCTAGCACAACAATGTATTGTCCTTTTAGTTCCTCTTTGGCAATGGCGTATAAAATATCTTTGGATGTGGTGACAAATAGATCATCAGCGACTTGAAGGGTGCTTTCCCACTCTTTTTGTTTGGTGTCATGCAAAATGAACCCTTGTTGAACATTGACGGGTCCGCCATCTAATAACAGAGTGTTTTGAGCGACATTATCATGGCACGATATTTTAAGCTGAGAAAATAGTTCTTCAAGCTTTAGAGGCAAAGAGTGATTGATTTTTAAGCCCATAGTGCCTTTTTCATTATGCTCGCACACATACACAATAGATTGATTGAAAATACCATCTTGTAATTTAGGCGTAGCGATTAAAAAATGATTGGTTAAGCCAGTTGATGTTGGTTTTTCTGTCATGATCTTATTCCGAAGTCTTTAAACGTTGATGTTGGCTTGAAAATTCCCATGTGCGAATAATAACAATTTGATCGGCATTTTTTTGCAATTCTAGTGAGAAAGGCTTAAAGGGTTCGGATAATTTAATAATTCTTTTAGCCGCAGCGTCTAAAATGCTATTGCCCGATGATTTTGAAATGACAATTTTTAAAACCTGACCTTGTTTGTTAATAGTAACATTGAGTCTTAGTGAACCACTGATTTTATTTTTAAGTGCATTTTGAGGGTAATTTAAATTACCAATACGTTCTATGCGCCGTACCCATTGTGATAAATAGCTGGCTTCGACAGCTTTTTTAGTTGAAGCCGTTAAAACAATTTGTTTTGGGCGCTTTGCGTACTCTAAGCGCATTTTTTTTATTTCAGCTTGTAACTTCGCGATTCTTAATTGCGGTTGTGAACTTGTTTCTTGAAAGTTATTGGTTGATTTTTTTTGGTTGTTTGCAGACCTGTTTGAATAGTCTGAGTCATCTTTAGTGAGAATTTTTTTATCGCTTTGTTGTTGTGAACTTTGTTTTAAGTGTTCTTGGTTTTTAGCAGCAAAACCTTGTTGGTCGACAGGGGAGTCAGCGCTAACAGGTGCGCCGGGGCGAGCCTTTTCTTCACCTTTCCCGCCGCCATGTTGATCGTGTTGGGCTAAAAAATCATATTGTTCAGGGGTGGATATGCTCTTTGTTTGAGCTAAAATAATATCTAAACTAGGGAGTGAATGGTCTTTTGTCGTTTCGCTATGAGTGAAACTGATGCCTAAAACAATAATGGCATGAAACATAAGCGCGATAAATAAGGTAAACCCTAGCCTGTCAGATGAGGTTATCTTAATGCGAGGTGAGGTGAATTGGGTCATAAAGCTACTGTTGAGGTTATTCGCCAATTATATGTATTTTTTGCTCAGTATTGAATATTAATTTTTTAAATAAACGTTTACTGACCCATATACCATTGCTAGGTGTCATAATTAAATAATCAATCACGTTTAATTGTTTGCTAATAAGTGGCCATTCTTTGGGGCTGGCAATCATTAAAGCAGTTGCGGCAACATCGGCAGTTAATGCGTTTTGGTG
>CAYZQE010000059.1:6345-15545 GCA_964480635.1 uncultured Gammaproteobacteria bacterium
AGATGAATGTCATCCATGGTGGGCATACGTTGCTTGATCTTTTCAATAAGCGCGTCATCGGGTAAAGCAGCTTCATGAAAGCCCCATGCCTTAATTAGTAAGCCCATAGCGGGGTTAAACAATCCGTTGCTTGCGCTGTAATATTCTTTAGAGCGAATAATCAGATGCTTAAGGTCATTATTATTAAGTTGAGTCTCTTTGGGTAATGATTGATTGAGGTCAGATAAATCACCTTCTTGCCAAGCGTGCCATTGATGGTGGCGAGTTTTTAATAGTTGTTCTGCTTCGTTAATGGCTAAATCAGCCGTTTGTTTTTTATCGTTAGAGGTGGCAATAACAATATCAATGATTGTGCCAAAACTGAGTATTCGTTGTTCAGTTAAGTGTTGGTTTTGCTGACAAGCAGTGAGTAAAAATAAGCAAGTAATGATGCTTAGGCGCATCCTAAAGAGCATTGCAAGCCGCATTACTTTTGGCAAGCAATGTCTAATTTATCAAGTAAAGTAGCGCTAATGTTTAAATTAAATTGTGTGTCGAGTTCGCGAATGCAAGTAGGGCTAGTGACATTAATTTCGGTTAGGTAGTCACCAATTACATCAATACCCACAAAATATAAACCCCGTTTTTTTAATTCAGGGCCTATTTGTGCGCAAATCCACAGGTCTCTTTTGCTTAAAGTCTGCCCGATGCCTTTGCCACCCGCAGCAATGTTGCCACGGTTTTCGCCTTGTTTAGGGATACGAGCTAATGCATAAGGGATTGGCTCGCCGTTGATGAGTAAAATCCGTTTGTCGCCTTGGCTTATTTCAGGGATGTAGACTTGCAACATCACCATTTCGCTGTAATGCTTGCTAACGGTTTCGAAAATGACATTGGTGTTGCCATCGTCTGCTTTTACTCTAAAAATAGATTCGCCACCCATGCCATTGAGCGGTTTGATGATGATGTCTTTGTGCTGCTTTAAAAAGTCATGCATGCGTTCTTTATTGTTGCTCACTAAATAATCAACGCAGCATTGTGGGAAATAGCTGGTAAATAGCTTTTCATTGCAATCTCGCAAACTAGCTGACTTATTAACAATCAGGCAACCTTCTTTTTCTGCTAGCTCTAATAAATAAGTCGTCGCAATAAAATTCATATCAAAAGGCGGGTCTTTGCGCATCAGCACAATGTCCATGTCAGCAAGGTTGCATTGCTGCGCTTCACCCAACTCAAACCAATGGTCGTTATTATCGGTGACTTTTAATGTTTTAAAGCTAGTAAAGCATTGGCCGTTTTTAATAAAAAGATCGGTTTGTAACATGTAGCGTATAAACCACCCCCTTTTTTGTGCTTCAAGTAACATGGCAAAGCTGCTGTCTTTCCACGGCTTGATGCTTTCAATGGGATCCATAACAATGCCAAGAATCATGCGCTATTTTCTCTATTTAAAAGGCGGTTTAAGCTTCGGCTATTTCGCGAGCGGCGGCTAATAAGGCTAAGCGGCCGACGACGCCATAGGCATAAAAACGGTTAATACTTGAATCTGGGTTTTTGTTTTGGTCAGGTGTGTTGCAACTATCAGCAAATGCTAAAGGCTCAAAAATAGCGCCTGGCGAATTCAGATTGTCCGTGGACGATTTTTTATCGTGGGTGCGATAAAAGCCGCCAACAACAAAATGATCTATCATGTAAACAACGGGTTCAGCAGTTGCTTGGTTTTTGCCAACGGTTTCAAGCGTTGGCACACCTTCTTGCAAAATAACCTCTGATGTATCTCCACCTTCTTTAGTCGAAGACATTTTAGTGCGTTGTTTGCGGTTTAACTGGCGTACATCATCTACTGACGACGCTGTCATGATGCCCATGCCATAGGTGCCTTGGTCTGCTTTAATAACCACATAGGGTTTGTCTGTTATGCCATATGCGTCATATTTTATTTGAATGGCTTTAAGCAACTTTCCAGTGTTATCGGCAAGGCAATCTTCGCCTTCACGCTTCATGAAATCAATTGCGCCACAATTACGAAATAATGGGTTGATGAGCCACGGGTCAATATCAATTAACTCAGCTAAGCTTTTAGCCGCATCGTTATAAATAGAAAAATGATCTGACTTAAAACGGTTTGACCAGCCTAAATCTAAGGGTGGTACGACCGATTGCTTTAAGTTTTCAAGAATTGATGGGCGACCGCCAGATAAGTCATTGTTTAATAAAATAGCGCAAGGCGTAAAGCCGTCAACGGTTAATTTGTCATCATCTCTTTGGATAGGATGAAGTGTTATCGTTTTTCCAGAAGGGAGGTCAATGCTGAGTTTTTCGGTGATATCGGGGCGTAATGTACCAATTTCTGCTTTATAACCCGCTAATTGAACGTATTCAAGTAAGGTTGCTATGCTTTCTAAGTAAAATAAGTTTCTAGTATGATTTTCAGCGATAATTAATAAGCCATTAGCAAGAGGGCATACTTTTTCTAACGCGATTTGTAATGCTTGAATGCATAAAGACTTGGATGCGCTATTGAGATTGTTAAATCCTGCAGGAAATAAATTAGTATCAACCGGAGAGAGTTTAAAGCCTGCATTGCGTAAATCGACCGAACCGTAAAAAGGAGCAGGCGTCAGTTTAAATTGCTCTCTAAACCATTGCTCAATTTTTTCTTGGTGAGTAATGATCTTGGCCTCAATTTCGTGCAAAGGCCCTGTGTGAGCCGTCAATAGGTGAGGAACTGTAGTGAGTCCAGATTCAAAAAGCATAAGTATATTCTGAAAAAATGAAGAGAGATGTTAGCGCATGTATGGACAAACATTAAAATTAAAAGCAATTAAAGTTGTAATGATTAGATATATCTTAGTTTTATTTGCCATAAGATTGTAGAAATTACATTATATTTTTGTAATAAATCAATGCTTTTACTTGATATTTTTATTATTTTGGATTAAATATAGAGGCTAAGAGACCATTGCACAAAACAGAAACTCATAAAAATAACTGAAATCTGCCTGCTTTTCGTTGAAAAACTTGTCAATAGCTCGCTATTACCTGTGTTTTTCGCCTCAATCAGGCAAATTACATCTATTTTTCTTTCGCTTCCGTTTTGTGCAAAGGTCTCATTAAAAGTGAAATAGAATAAAAACGAAAACTAAACTGGGGGAATTGTGAACGAAGCTGTTCAGCAATCAAAGGAATCAATAAATTGTGATGGTGTCAAAGTCATGGTTATTGATGATAGTAAAACAATCCGAAGAAGTGCCGAAAATTTATTGAAAGGCGTCGGTTGTGATGTAGAAACCGCAATGGATGGTTTTGAGGCTTTGGCAAAGATATCGCGTCATAATCCGGATATTATTTTTGTCGATATTATGATGCCCCGTCTCGATGGGTATCAAACGTGCGCTTTAATAAAAAACAATCAAGCATATCGTTCTATCCCCGTTATCATGCTATCAAGTAAAGACAGTATTTTCGATAGAGCGAGAGGTCGAATTGTGGGGTCAGAAGAATATTTGACTAAGCCTTTTTCAAAAGAAGACTTGATTGGGGCAATCGCATCACATGTGCAAAAAACAAAATAATAATATTAAAATGATTCTTGAAATCAAAGGTTGGCTAAAATGACGCATGTACTCATAATTGATGATTCCCCAACAGAAGTGCATGTATTTAAAGCCATGCTAGAAAAAAATGATATGAAAGTATCGGTGGCAACTAATGGCGAAGATGGCATTATTATGGCAAAAGACCTATTGCCAGATTGTATTTTAATGGATGTTGTTATGCCGGGTAAAAATGGCTTTCAAGCCACAAGAGACCTTAATAGAAACGAAACAACCTCTAATATCCCAGTTATTATAATTACAACAAAAGACCAAGAGACAGATAAAATTTGGGGTATGAGGCAGGGCGCAACGGATTATATTGTTAAACCAACGGACGAAAAAGATTTAATAGAAAGAATTAATGCAGCGTTGAATTAAATTTATGTCGGCTCCTTATGAATATTTAGCTTCTCTTCAGGCGCGTTGTCAGCAGAATGCGGTGGGTTTACCCACTAAAGCTAGAATTGCTGATGATTGGGTGGGGATTGCTTTTAGTGCGAATTCTGTTCGATGCATCACTCGGATGACAGAAGTCACTGAAATATTACCCGTACCTGATACGATAAGAGTACCTGGGGTAAAAAATTGGGTGAAAGGCTTGGCTAATATTCGAGGTTCATTAATGCCCATTCTTGATTTACGTGGGTATTTGGTTGGTGGTGATACGAAAATCAATAAAAAGAGTCGAATTTTAATCGTTAATAAGTCAGGTATATTGGCTGGAATACTCGTTGAAGAGGTATTTGGCTTAAGGCGATTTAAAGAAGGCACGCAAGAAAACAATAAATTCGATGACGGTAATGAAAAAAGTATGAGTCATTATTTGACTGGGCGATTTTCAGAGAAAACCGAACATTGGAATATTTTTAGTATGAAAACGCTATTAACAACCGAGGCATTTCTAAGAGTTGTATAGTGCGATTTAATAAACATGAGGCAACATGTCGCTTATAAATAAAATAAAAAACCTTTCACCTTCTTTTTTAAAAAAAGGTGGGGCTAAAAACAAACAGAAAAAAGACGCGATTAATCGTCAAACTCTCTTGGTGGGAGGTTTGTTACTGGTTTCTATTATTGCGCTAGTCATTATTTTTACTTATGAATCGATTTTATCGGAGTATGGTCAAAAATATAGCGCGATCGTGAATGATCAGCAGCTAATATCTCAGCAAATAGCGACATATTCTTTAGAAGCAGCGAATGGTAATTCGGCTTCTTTTATTCAATTAAGCCGGTATAAACAACGGTTTGAACGTACCTTAGTGCAGTTTAATAAGGGAGACTCATTACAAGATTTACCTGCTTTGTCTAGTGCTCTTAGTTTTGACTTAGAGAGTGTTGAAGGCTATTGGGCCGATTATGCTGATAATATTGATACCATCTTAGGGGCTAGGGGTTCAATTGAAACAGTAACTAAATATGTGGTTTTAATTAATGAATCAATACCAGAGCTTTTATCATTATCAGATCAAATAGTAACATTAATGATAGAGGCCAAAGCGGGAAGAATAGAAATTGCAGTGGCAACCAAGCAGTTAGCGCTTATCCAGAGTGTCCAAAATGATTTAAATCAAATTGTAAAAGGCGGTGATGCCGTTATGTCAGCGGCTGATTCATTTGCTAATGAGACAGCATTGATTGAAAAGCTGTTAATAGCTATGTTGGAAGGTTCGAAGAGTTTAAATATTAAGCAGTTTACGGGTGATGAGGTAGTCAATCTTTTGCTACAAGTAGCAGACTTATTTTCAGTGGTAAAAAAGAATGTGGGTCAAATTTTAGAAAACTCACCGCAGTTATTCGAAGTAACAGATGCAGCAGCTGATTTGCAATTATTAAGTCCTAAATTATTATCGGCTTCAGTTGATTTAGAAAAAAGCATCAATCTCTATGACGACCGATTAACGTTTCTTAAATATACCGGATATTTTTTCGGGCTTGTTGCATTGGCTTTACTACTAGGTTTAGGTCGAATATTTTATAAAGAAGCTCAAGACCGATTGGTAGCAAGTACAGCCCAAAATAATAAAAACCAAGAAGCAATCCTGCGGCTATTGGATGAAATGGCAAATTTGGCTGATGGTGATTTATCTTCATATACGACGGTGACAGAAGACATAACAGGTGCTATTGCAGATTCAGTTAATTATTCAATAGACGCGTTAAGAGATTTGGTTGTAACGATTAATCAAACATCGGTACAAGTAACAGGAGCGGTTGATAAAACACAAAAAATTACACTAACGTTATCTGATGAAAGTAAAACTCAATCTGAGCAAATCCAAGGCGTTTCTAGCGAGGTATCGGAGATTGCTGACAGTATTAGCGAGGTTGCTAACAATGCCTCTGAATCTGCGGATATAGCTCGAAAATCAGTGACGATTGCTCATGAAGGTAGTGTGACAGTAAAACGAACGATTACAGGTATGGAAAATATTCGAGAGCAAATACAAGAAACGTCTAAACGAATCAAAAGACTGGGAGAAAGCTCACAAGAAATTGGTGATATCGTTAGTTTAATCACTGAAATTTCTGATCAAACAAATATTTTGGCGCTTAATGCCGCAATTCAAGCATCGATGGCAGGAGAAGCCGGTCGAGGCTTTGCGGTTGTTGCAGATGAGGTGCAACGACTTGCAGAAAGAACGGGTGGTGCAACCAAGCAAATTTCTGCCTTAGTTAAAACAATCCAAGCAGACACAAATGAAGCAATTTCATCAATGGAGCAAAGCACGGTGAACGTTGTGGAAGGTGCGAATTTAGCCGAACATGCAGGGCAAGCACTAGAGAACATTGAAAGTGTTTCGCTCAGTTTGGCCTCTAAGATCTTAGCGATTGCTGATAAATCAAAGAGTCATGCTCAAGATAGTATCGATATTTCAGCGAAAATGGGCAGCATTAGAGAGATTACCGATAAGACGTTAGATGGTTCGATCGAAACGTATGCTGCGATTGATGAATTGGCTAGAATGGTTAAGGATTTACAGAAATCTGTGGCAGGCTTTAAGCTACCAGGGGTTGGATTGGCGGATACATTAACAATTAACAATTAATATTGATTAATTTAATTGTTGCTCACATAGATAATTAAGTATGGATATTCAAAAGACATCAATACAACAAAGTGCACTAGGGTGGGTTCGTAAAGCCATTGATGATTATTTGTCGGACATTCGGACAAATTTAAATCGTTATCAAGATGGTTATGATGACTCTTTGATTGAAGAAATTAAAACGCAATTAATGATTATTAATGGTGTTTTAACTATGGTTGAGCAGTTTGGTGCAGCAATGCTCACACAGGAAATGGTTGTTTTATGTGAATTTTTGATATCCGAAGACGAACAGAAAAAAGACCAGTCTCTTGATGTTTTGCTTCGCTCAGTGTTGCAGTTACCTGAATATATTGAGCGTATCCAATCGGGATTGCCAGATCTACCGCTCGTAATTTTACCATTGTTAAATGATATTCGTGCAGTTCAAAATAAAGACCTATTTTCTGAGAAATTATTATTTTTACCAAAGCTGTCTAAAAATTTAGATGATGATTTAAAAAATATAACGGCTGATGATGTTAGAAGAGCTCAGATTTATGCAAAAAAAATACGTCCTATATTTTTGTTTTCATTATTAAATTTAATAAAAGAAAAAGATATTAAACAACAGTTTTCTCGTTTAGGTCAAATCGCTTCGGTGATGGAAGATCGTTCTCAAAGTAATGAATTAAAACAGTTTTGGATTATTTATGCGGCACTGATTGAATCAATTGCAAACGCTAGCTTGGACGTTAGTGTGTCCATAAAAATGCTGTTAGGAAAGGTTGATGGCGTACTGCGGTTGCTGATTAAATTTGGCGAAGTAGGGTATATCAAGCAGTGCCCAGAAGATTTAATAAAGAACTTACTCTATTACATTGCCCAACCTACTTGTACTGGGCCAAAGGCTGTTGCGGTAAAAACGGCTTATGACTTAGAGCAATATTTGCCGAGTGAAAGTGAAAGAGAGCAAATAATAAGTTCAATTAATGGGCCTAATAAAGCGCTGTTACAAACTGTTGGCGAATCCATTAAAAATGATATTGAAATCGTTAAATCTGCATTAGAAGTTTATGTGAATGGTGACTTAAATGAGGTTACTAGGCTTGAGAGCGTCCCCGAAGAGCTACATGTTATTTCTGATACGCTAGGTATGCTTGGAATGGGGGCTCAAAGGGAGATTATTGAGTCTAAGAGGGTTTTAATTCAGTCTATTATAGATGGTGAACATAAAGCGAATGAAAATGAGCTGTTGTTAATTGCCCATGATTTGCTGCTTGTTGAAGATGGGTTGGATAATATAAGTCATGTTCGAAATGCCCAACTTGACAGTGAAATTGATGAAGATGGAGATTTTGAATTTGATAGTGTCTTGAAAGCTGTTGTTAGCGCAACACTTGATGATTTTCAAAAAATAAAAACAGCCGTTTTAGATTATCTGAAAGATAATTCAAAATCTGAGAACCTTGCCTTGTGCGTTTCATTATTGAATGAATCTCAAGGCGCTATGGATATTTTGGGGCAGGCGAGAGCGGCCACCATCATGGAAAAAATATCATCGTATATCCATGAAGCAAATGCTCAGTTTGTATCAAAACAGCAGTTAGACTTATTTGCGGATGTTATAACCAGCATTGAATTCTTCTTAGAGGCACTAAATGAAAAAAGAAGTGACTCTAGTGCTATTTCAGAACATGCCAATGAAAAGCTAAATGAATTACTTAATTATGTCGCAACCAATGAACCTATCATTGAAGAAGAATTATCATTAAATAAAAACGATGGCGTTAATAATGTTGTAGATTCTATAAGTAATGACTTAGATGAAATTCATGAAGTATTGGAGCCAATTGATTCAACCAGTAAATCACTAACTCAAGTTAAGCTTTATCCAGAATTGCAGCATATTGCAGCTAAAAGTGTTAATGGAGATTTGTCCGTTTTAGTCGCCGGTTCTGATCCAGATATTTTAGAAATTTATATTGAAGAAGCAGAAGAAGAATCAGTTAACATAAAAAATAACTTTAGGTTATGGAAAAATGACCTTGAGAATGAAAGTTTGCTTACAACGATTAGGCGTTCTTTTCATACCATTAAAGGAAGTGGACGTTTAGTTGGTGCCTTGTATATAGGCGAGTTTGCCTGGGATTTTGAAGAATTATTAAATCGTATTCTCGCTCATACTATTAACGTTACGCCTGATATTGTTAATTGTTTAGCCTATGCAGCAGATGAGTTGCCTGCATTAGTTGAACAAATTAAATCAGGTACTGAATCCACCGGTGATGCTTTGTTTTTAAGAGGTGTTATTCAAACACTAGCGACATATGATGCAGCAGAGACATTATTAGAAAGGGAAAAGAATAGTAAAAAAAATGTGAATGAAAGTTTAACTTCTGTAGACGATGATGTGCAGAATGAAAGTTTTTTAAAGTTAGCTACTGATAATTCATCCACTTTAAAAAATATTGAAGAAATATCTTCAGACTTAAGCGATATAAAACTAGAGTTAGATGCACCGGTCATTACACTCGAAGAACCAGAACCAGAACCAGAACCAGAACCAGAACCAGAACCAGAACCAGAACCA
>CAYZQE010000060.1:0-9140 GCA_964480635.1 uncultured Gammaproteobacteria bacterium
TCCTCTGATGCGGGGTGGAGCAGTCTGGTAGCTCGTCGGGCTCATAACCCGAAGGTCGTAGGTTCAAATCCTGCCCCCGCTACCAAATAATAAATCACTTATTTTTAACAATAAGTGATTGAAATATAAGTTGATTATATTTTAGAAAAACCAATGGTTTAACGACCATTGGTTTTTTTTTGCCTTTTATAAAGCATCTGTACTCACCCTGTACTCTAATCAAATTTTATTGTCTCAGGTCGAAAGTTTAAAACTATGTACTTTCAGTGCAAGGCTTTAGCATCAATTTTTTGCAGTTTTCAAGAAGAATTAATGTATAAAAATAACTGGGAAGTGGGGCCTTAGTCGCACATTACTGGTGAGGCTAAAGCCTCACTTCCTGTTGGTGTGACTTTTAGTCGCGTTATAATCAACCTATGTACTTTCAGTGCATAGTGATTGAGCTTTATAAAAACCATTAATGTTTTCAATCAACTAGTCTTCAATGACATTAAAAATGACAGCAATAGTTGGCAAAACGCTTTTGAACGGCTTAAAGGGTGAATTGTTGACTTAATTAGAACATTCTTAAGTGATTTTGGCATCATTAGCATGTCAATATGGACTGGCTGTAATACTTAATATTAAACGTAATATTTAAGGCCTTAATTCTTTGTGGCTTTTTAAAAATAGAGTATTCCTTTGTATATAAAAAGATCAGTATCAGTAATAATAGCGGTCTAATTTTTTCTCTTAGTGCAATACTTTTAATGCCGTATTCCTTGCCTTTCAACATTATTTGGTTTAAAAAATGCTTTCTACTATTAGTGTGTCTAATAAGTACGAGCATTTTTTCGGTTCATGCATCTGATAAACTTTCAGTTCAGGTGTCTGATAGAGAGGATTTATTAATGTCAGCCTTCGTTTATAAGGTTGCAAAGTTTGTGATATGGCCACAATTACAGAAGCCTTCTTCGGCAGATAATCATTTTGATCTTTGTGTTGTCGATAACCCTGCATTTGCGCAGTCGTTCACTCAGGCTGTTAAAAACAGGCTTATTGCTAAACTGAAAATTCATGTCATCAATATTTCTTTAGAGTCTGATTTACGTCATTGCCACCTTCTTTTTTTTCCAGATGATCATTCAGAACAAGCAACGTTATATTTAAATAAAGCGTTGGGGAAGTCGATATTAACCATTGGCACTTCTGTCAACTTTATAAAACAAGGCGGTATGATTTTATTGGATAGAAACGACAATAAAATTCGCCTTATTATCAATAATGATAGAGCTAAAATAGAAGGGCTAAATATCAGTTCACATCTGCTTAGATTAAATAAGGCAAAGTAATGAGCTTGATAACTATCATTAATACTAAATCCATTTCACGCAGACTTTTGTTAGCCACACTTTTTTCCAGTGCATTATCTCTGTTTATTCTAGGTGTCATTGGCATCGTTTACGAACGGGCTTCTATTGAGGATGAATTGATTGAGCGTTTAAAAGCTCAGTCTTCTATTGTCTCAATTAATAGCACGGCAGCTTTATCTTTTAGTGATGTGGCGGTTGCCGAAAACATTATGAGTGCACTAAAGAAAAGTGATCACGTCACTTTTTCGGGCATTTATTCAAGTTCTGACAGGCGTTTGTTTGCGTATTATTTGAGAGATGATGAGCCAATAAGCCGACTGGAAAATTTAACCACCTTAAAATCAAGCTTTGGTCCGCTTAAGTTAGGCAATGAATTGGGTTATGTTGAACAAATATATTTAGATTCGGAATTGATTGGCTATGTTTTGATATTGTCAGACACCAGAGCCTTTTCTGAAAAATTGAGTACTCAAATTTGGTTTTTTGTATTAGTGCTTTTAATCGCTTTGATTGTATCTATTGTGGTTTCAATGCAATTAACTAAGGCAATTACCACACCCATTAATCATATGATGAGGGTCGTTGAAACCATAGGGCAAACTAAAGATTATTCCATTCGGTTTGAAAGCCAAGATATTAATGAATTAGATCAACTAACACAGTCGTTTAATGGCATGTTGAAACAAATTCAATTAGGTGCAGCAGAACGTGACCGAGTTCAGGGTGAATTAGCTATATATACAGGTAACTTACACGATTTGGTTGAAGAGCGAACTGCCGATTTATTAGACGCTAAAGAATTAGCGGAACAAGCATCACATGCTAAGTCTGCTTTTTTGGCTAATATGAGTCATGAGATTCGTACGCCAATGAATGCCATTATTGGTTTTGGTCGTTTAGCGGTTAAAGCGCAATCAGATGATAAGAAGTTAGACTATTTAAACAGTATTAATAATTCGGCAGAGCTATTGTTGGGTATTATTAGTGATGTATTAGATTTTTCGAAAATAGAAGCTGACAAGGTTGAATTGGAACACCAATTTTTTTCGTTGAGCGAATTACTAACGCACGTCGAAGAGATGATGACGTTAAAAATAGAAGAAAAATCACTTCAAATTCAATTAGAAATAGGCTCAAAAGTTCAAGATATTGTTTTTGCCGATAAGTTAAGGATTGAGCAAATATTAATAAATTTAATTGGTAATGCCATAAAGTTTACCGACCAAGGCGTTTTAATATTAAAAGTTTCGTTTGAAAAAAAGACAGAAAAAGGCGTGTCTTTGCTTTTTTCAGTTTCAGATTCGGGCATTGGAATTGCTAAGGATAAAATAAAAGATGTGTTTAATCCGTTTACTCAAGCCGATATTTCAACGACGAGAAAATATGGTGGTACAGGATTAGGGCTTGCGATTAGTAACCGTTTAGCCAAATTAATGGGCGATGGCATTCATGTAAAAAGTGAAATAGGTAAAGGCAGTACGTTTACTTTTAATGTGGAATGTCTTAATGAGCCACTGGCTACAAGTATTAACGATGATGAATTTAAGCAACTGCAAACCGTTGATTTTTTAGGGGCGCGTATTTTATTGGTCGATGATATGGCATTAAACCAACAATTGGTGTGCGAGTTATTAGCGAAAAGCCATGTTGAGATAACAGTAGTTAGTAATGGTTTAGAGGCTTTAGAGCGGTTAAGCCAAAATACTTACTCATTGGTTTTATTAGACATTCAAATGCCAAAACTCGATGGTTTTCAAACCATTGAGCGCATTAGGAATGATAAGCACCTAGTTGATTTACCCGTTATTGCCATGACGGCTCATGTGTCTGTTGACGATAAAGAGCGTTGTATCTATGCGGGTATGAATGACTATATCAGCAAGCCTATTGATTTTGAAAAACTGATTGTTGTTATGCAATCTTGGCTTGAACATACGACTCAATCAATAAAAATAAAAGAAAATAAAGATGATTTTGATTTAATACCCATAAAACTTGCCGGTATCGATCGAGCTTTGGGGTTAAAGCAAAGCAATAATAACGCGAAGTTATATTTAAAACTATTACGCCAATTTAAAGAACAATATAGCAATGTCATTAAAGAGTATGAGCAAGTTATGACATTAAACGAACACGAAGTAAGGCTTTTTATTCATGCGTTTAAAGGCGTTTGTTCAAATTTAGCCATGATGGAATTAGTCAAAGTGTGTGAAAAACTAGAAGAAGACTTAGGCAAGGATGATAAAGGGAATGACTTAGTCAAACAATTTGAAAAACAGGTGCGAGTTGTTTTACAAAGTTTAAGTGAACTTTAACATTAATGAAGTTGTATGAGGTAAATCCAATGGTTTTTAGCAAAATAGAATCTATTAGTAAAATGATATTTTTGTCATTAATATTATTTAGTGCCCAAATTTTGGCTCAAGAGATAGGTGAAAATGAGTTTTTTAATCTTTCTTTAGAAGAACTTATGCAAGTAGATGTCTCTATTGCGACGAAAACGCTGGTAAAAACAGATGATGTGCCTGGCATGGTCAGTGTGGTTCTAAGTAGTGATTTAGTCGATCGTGGGTATGATAATTTGTGGCAATCCTTAGCTGGGTTACCAGGCATACAAATCAGCATTGATTCAACAGGAAGCAAGCAATTGGTTGTTAGAGGCGTTGGAAAAACATACTCATCTGGCAAGGTTAAAATGTTGTTAAATGGTGTGCCAATGAATTCAACGATTAATGCAAATGCTGAGGCGCTAATGAGCCTGCCTATTCAGCAAATTGAACGCATCGAATTAATTAGAGGCCCAGGTTCAGCCGTACATGGTGAATTTGCTTATGCTGGCGTGATTAATGTCATTACCAAAAAAAGTGGAAAGAGCCTATATGCTGTTTTAGAGCAGACTAATACGACCAAAATTGGTGGACATTATCAATGGCAAGATAAACAGCAAGCATTAAACGTTAATGTTAGCTTTGCGACGTCAGTCAGTGATGGTGAGGATTTAGAATCTGGGCTGGATTCGGGAAGTTTAATTGCTGTTCCTGGGTATTCATCTGGTGCCGTTAACACCAAGCATAAAATGAGCAGCCTTATTTTTGATGTAAATTATGAAAATTTAAATGTTTCATTGCAATGGCTAAATGCAAAAAGAGGCGATCATTTTGGTATTAATGACTATCTTCCACCCGATGAAAGAGACATTAGAATAAGTGAAGAAGTACTATCGTTACATTCGCATATCGATTTTAAATTAAGCCCTACGTTGTTATTTAATGCTTCTGTCAACATGGTTAAAATAAAGATAGAAAAAAACCGTCAGTTTGCAGGCAGTGCTTTGGTTTATGGTGCTTTAGTAACAGCGCCAGATGTGGTTTCGAATGTTGATTTTGAAGATCAAAAAATTGAAACCAATTTTAATCTGACGTCAACCACCTATGATAATCATGTGTTGTTTGCCGAAATTTCTTTAACTAAAAGTAAAGTGCTTAAAGCAGATCTATTTTTAAACTTTGATCCTATTATATTTTTGCCGAGCGTTAATTTCTTTGCATTTACAGCGCCAATTAATAAAGACCAAGATAGAGCAATTGTTAGCTTAACCTTGCAAGATGAATTTACGATAAACCAAAATTTGATTTTAACAACGGGTGTGCGATACGATCGTTATGATAATAATATTGGATCGGGTACAACACCAAGAACCGCTTTAGTTTTTCATGCGACAGATCAACACAGTTTTAGGGCGCAATATGCAGAGGCATTTCGCCCGCCGACATTTTTAGAGCAGGGTGGCGCATTAAATAACTCGATAGCACCAGAAACTATTCAAACTTTAGAATTTGGCCATCATTATAAAAGCCCTGATGTTTCATTTAAGTCAGTGCTATTTAAATCAAATTTAAAAGGTTTGATTACTTTTGTGAAAGAGCCTGATGGTTTTTTAAATAGAGATAAAGCTTCCTTACTAGGTTTAGAGTTTGAATATAGCCAAATAATTAATTCAAAATGGGTCGTTAATTCAAACCTTTCATTGATAGAAACAGAGGATAAAAACACAGGTAAGGCTATTTTTGGTACAGCCAGTGTCTTAGCAAATGCGCATGTTGATTATAAGTTGAACCATAATATGACCTTAAAAACGCATTTTAATTATGTTGGAAAACGCGACAGAGAAGTCGATGATACGCGCAAAATTATGGGTGATTATTTTATCAGTAATGCGTCTATATCCGTGCGAAATTTAAGTGGAATTACTGGGTTATCATTATCTGCTGGAATAAATAATGTGTTTAACCAAGATATACGTTTTCAATCTGAAGTGGATACTTATGTTGAAGATTATCCATACCGTGATGCAAGAAGTCTTTGGATGAAAATGAATTATGCGATTCAATAAAATTGGGTTAGTAGTGGTTAAAACCTAACTTAATCAGAGATTCTTTAAAAGAGGTCTGACAGATTAGATTAGAGCGACTACATTATTGAAGCCATCTGACTTTAATTAATTGATTGTTTTCAAAATAACCAGTTTGAATGCTATTGATAGGGCATTGATTGTCTTTACAGCGGTTAAGCTGAGAAGGTTTGAGTGTCCAATCAATGTTAAGCCCAAGTTTATTAGCATGGGGGTAGGCGGTTAGCTCTAAGCTTTTATTCGCTAATCTTTTTAACGTTAAAATAAGCGCTTTTTCAGCATAAACATAAATCACATCGTTATTTTTTTGCATCGCGATTATTGATTTATTAATCTTTGATATTTCTATCACATCAAAAGGGATTGTAGGTGGTATTTGGTGCGATATTTCAGCCGCATCTGACATTAACATGTGTTCTGACATAGCCTTAGAGCTAGGCATTGTTTCACGCATCATAGACCGCGATTTTTGTACCTCAACTGGCTTTCTTTTGACGAATTGCCTTTGTTGTTGGAGCGCTTGTTTGTCTACAGAATTTTGTAATGGTAGCTGCTGTTGAGTATTATTATTTTCAAAATTTTGTGTTATTTCAGTAGCTGCACCCTCAAGGTTAAGCGCAGGGGCATCATTAGACATATTTTGACGGGGTAATGCCACTTGAGGCGTTGCTGCTATGCCGACTGGGTCTTCAATTAATAGTTTTAAAGCAACGTTAACGCTTAGTACTAAAACGGCAACACTTGATAAAGCCCAAATGATGCGTTTTGGTTTTTGAATGCTGTTATGTAATGGATACTTAGCCGCGCGCAAAATTTTAGCATCTAACTCGGCAGGGGGTTGTAGCGAGCGTGTCTTTTTATAAAGGGCAATAAGTTTATCGTCGTCAATATTCATATCATAAGCCTATAAGCATTCTGCTAACCATTGTTTTAAGCTAGTCATGGCATAACGTAAACGGCTTTTAATGGTCTCTTTACCGGTGCTCATAACGTCTGCTATTTGCTGTAAACTAAGCCCTGCCTCATGCTGTAGTAAAAAAGCATCGCGTTGATCGAATGGAAGCTGGGTTATGCTGTGAGTCATTAAATCTAAACAATCATTATCTTCAGATTGTTTTTGTGCAGAGACGTGAGTCAGTTGCTGATGAACCGATTCGTCAAACTCATCAACCGCACGAATAGATGATTTGCGTAAGGCGTCAATGCTTAAATTTCGCATGACCGTATAAAGCCATGCCTTAAAATTGTTATGCTTAAATTGTGTCTGCTCAAGAACTTTAAGCCAAGTGTCATGATAAACATCTTCTGCACTGCTTTCAGTTAAGCCTCGGCGTAATAAAAACAAATACATAGGTTGCCGATAGCGTGCATATAACGACTCAAAGGCAGCCATATCACCGGTGTGATAGGCTGCAAAAAGTTGTTCATCATTCATTTCTAGATTAGACATTAAGCATATTGTATTAACTATCGATACTCTGTGCCAGTTCAACTAACTTTAAAAACTCGCCTCTATAACCATGCGGGTCATTACCCTTCGTGTGACGCGCTAATTCAAGAATATCGTCATAGTTAAAATTATTTATCTGCTGTCCATGACCCAATTTTTGCGCAAAGGCGGCTACCGAAGCGGCAAACTTAAGTTCGTTATTAGACCCCTTAAGGGCAAGGTGGCTAAAAATGGCTTGTTGAATAAGCTGAGACTTAGCAGCATGACCTTGCTTAGGGTTTTTGTAACGTAATTTTACAAAAGCGAGCTCATTGCTATGTTTTTTTACGCTAGCTGGCGTTGATGGTTGGTATCTTAAAGAGTCAATTGACACGTGTTGGCTACCTTTTAAGCTAATTTCATAAAGAGCCGTGACCGTATGCCCCGCACCAATTTCACCCGCGTCTACTTTATCATTATTAAAATCTTCACGGTTTAATAAACGGTTTTCATAACCGATTAAACGATATTCAGAAACTTGATTAGGGTTCCATTCAACTTGAATTTTGACATCTTTAGCAATGGTTTCAAGGGTTGCAGAAATTTGCCCCACCAATGTTTTACGAGCTTCACTCAAATTGTCAATATAGGCATAATTACCATCACCATGGTCAGCTAATTGCTCCATTAAGTGATCATTATAATTGCCACTACCAAAGCCCAGTGTTGTTAAAGCAATGCCATCATCTTTTTTACGTTTGATTAAATCAATTAACGCATCGTGGTTAACCGTACCTACATTAAAATCACCATCAGTGGCTAAAATAACGCGGTTAATACCACCTTCAATAAAAGACTCTTGGGCTAATTGATAAGCCAGCTTAATACCAGAAGACCCGTTAGTAGAGCCGCCTGCACGTAACGCGTTAATTGCTTGTAAAATATCACTGCGTTGATCGCCCGCAGTCGGTTTAAGTACAACACCAGAAGCGCCCGCATAAACAACAATACTGACGCGATCATCTTTATTTAATTGTTTAATTAACAGCTTAAAAGCATTTTTTAATAAGGGGAGTTTGTCTGGAGCATTCATAGAACCTGACACATCCATTAAAAAGACTAAGTTAGCCGCGCTTCTTTGCTGCTCAGGTAAATAACCTTGCAAACCAATTTGAACCAGCTGAGTATGCTCATTCCAAGGTGTTTGAATCATCTGAGTAGACACAGAAAAAGGCATGCCATTTTGTTTTGGTTGAGCATATTGATAATCAAAGTAATTAACCATCTCTTCAATTCGAATGGCATTAGACGGCGGCAAATCACCATTGTTTAAATATTTTCGAACGATGGCGTAAGACCCCGTATCAACATCAATGCTAAAAGTAGAAACAGGCTGTTCGCTGACTTTAATAATGCCATTAGCCGTTATGTCAGCAAACTTATCACGATTAATCACCTCAGTTATTGGAGGCATAAAACGTGTCACCATCGGTGAAGATGAAGCAGAATCAAAAGCCAGCATCGGGCGCGATTGCATTGATTGATATTTAATTTTCTTTCCAGCCAATTTTTGGGGCAAGAAAGCATGTTCGCTAACGCTGATGTCTTTTTTTAAGACCAAAGCCTCATGTTCAGGTAGAAGAGGGCTAATGGGCATAACATGAGATGTTTTGGTTTGGTCAACACTGCATGCCATGACAGCCATACTGGTAAAAATGGTTAATGAGCTAGTTCTAAAATTCATAATATTTCCTGTTTTGTTTGTAATACTGAGTAAACGTTTCAGGAAATAAAAAGGGGTTAAAATAAAATTAATAATTTATTTGGCTCAATTTTCTAAGCTGCCTGTGCGGCAGTGAACTTTCACGATGTGGCTAAGGCTAAAGATTGGATTTTCTAAGCTGCCTGTGCGGCAGTGAACGAGTGGTGCAAAAATATTAATGGTGAC
>CAYZQE010000060.1:9240-12784 GCA_964480635.1 uncultured Gammaproteobacteria bacterium
TTTCTAAGCTGCCTGTGCGGCAGTGAACGAGTGGTGCAAAAATATTAATGGTGACTTTTTTTTCTAAGCTGCCTGTGCGGCAGTGAACTATAATAATAACTTAATATAAGTAAAAATATCAATGGCTTATCATATTAATTTGAATTTACCCTTTAAAAAAACATTAGTTCTAAGTGATTGATTTTAAAGGTGTAATTTTTTTATTAAATTTTTTGGTTAATTAAAGCATTGCAAGGATAGAAAGTCCTTATCTTTTACCCCCATTATGGTAAGCAGCCATAAAAAAGGCGTTTTAATTTTAACGTTAGGTTCGGCGGCTCGTGATGGTTTTGTGATATTTAACTGCTAAACTTTAATTTTAGTCTCGGTTTATTGCGATTATCGCTAGGGTTATGTCAAAGAAAATTTTAATAATTGAAGATAATGTTGATATAGCTAACCTTATTCGCGTTAATTTACTCAGTAAAAATATGGTCGTTGATGTGGCTGGTGATGGCGTGCAAGGGCTTCAATTGGCTTTGTCAAATCAATACCAAATGATTATTTTAGATTTAATGCTTCCCAAAATGGATGGTATGGATGTGTGCCGAACTTTGCGTAGCCAAAATAATTTTACGCCAATTCTTATGCTAACCGCTAAAAATTCAGAGTTAGACCGTGTTTTAGGGTTAGAAGTAGGCGCTGATGATTATTTAACCAAACCCTTTAGCGTGCCAGAAATACTCGCGCGTATTCATGCCATTATTCGCCGTAGTGAGCAATATCAGACACCAGAATCTAAAGAAAGTGTGGAGCGGCTATTGTTCGATGATTTGAGTATCGACCCTGATACACGAGAAGTCACTTTAGGCGATACCATGATTGAATTGACAGCTAAAGAGTTTGACTTGTTATGGCATTTTGCTTGTCATCCTGGTCGAGTTTATTCACGCGCACAGTTACTTAGCTCTATTTGGGGTTATGGTCACGAAGGTTATGAGCACACGGTTAATTCTCACATTAATCGCTTACGTTCTAAAATAGAAGTTGATCCTGCGCAACCCAAGTTTGTGATGACGGTTTGGGGTGTGGGTTATAAATTTAACAATGAATTACAGGCAGTATCATGATTTTTCGTACTCTGCTGAGTCGTATAGCGCTGACGCTCTTTATCTTATTGCTTATTGTTGGTTTATTGCTGGTGCAAATGATTCAACAAAGTAGCGTGTCTTATCAACAAGAAGTGGCGCAAAAACTTAATGTTGGTTTGGCTAAGCATATTGTTGATGAACAGCCGTTAATTCGTGAAGGAGAAATAGATAAGGTTGTTTTAAAGGAGCTATTTCATAATTTAATGGTGATTAATCCTACCATCGAAATTTATTTATTAAATGGAAGCGGTCAGGTGATTGATTATTTTGCACCAGAAGGCAAAATTAAACGAACGAGTGTTGATATAGCGCCCATTAAGCAGTTTTTACAACAAGATGCGCGATTCCCTTTGAAGGGAGACGACCCAAGAAATATCAATGGGTTTAAGGTTTTTTCAGCAGCTGAAATCATCGAAAATGACCAGTTTCAAGGGTATCTGTATGTTGTTTTAGGCGGTGAACAATATGATGATGCGATGGCGATGTTAGGTGAAAGCTTTATTTTTGATTCAACGCTGAGTATTTTAATGTTGGCTTTGCTAACGGCTTTAATGGGCGGTGTTTTAGTGTTTTCATTTCAAACACGACGTTTACGCCATTTAGGTGATGTGATGAAAAATTATGCAGATGACGCCTCGACGCATAAGGCTCAGTCGCGCTATGAAGGGAGCCACGGGTCTAAAGATGAGATTGATGTGCTAGGGACTCAATTTAATAAAATGGCCGATAAAATTAATGGCCAAGTTGATGAGCTTAAAAAAATGGATAGCATGCGCCGTGAAATGGTGGCTAATGTGTCGCATGATTTACGCACACCATTAACAGCTATGCGGGGATATTTAGAAACCTTAGTGCTGCAACATGATGATATTTCTAAAGATGCTCAACTAGAATATATTCAAACAGCGCTGAGTCATAGTCAGCATTTAGCTAATTTGGTCGAAGAGTTATTCGAATTAGCTAAGTTAGATTCGTGCGAATCAGTGGTGTATGCCGAGCCATTTTCTATGGGTGAATTAGTGATGGATGTTGCGCAAAAATATCAATTACCAGCCGAAAAACTAAGCATTGATCTTCATATTAGCCTTAACCCTAAAGCACCTTTAATTCATGGTGATTTAGGTATGATGCAACGCGTGTTAGAAAACTTAATTGATAATGGGCTTAGGCATACACCTTCTGGTGGGCATATTACGATGAGTGTGGATGTGGAATCGGGCAATGTGGTTGTTAAAATAGCCGATACGGGATGCGGTATTCCTAAAGAAGATGTGTCACGAGTATTTGAACGCTTTTATCAGCAAGACAGTACGCGTACAAAATCAACTAACGCAGGTTTGGGTTTGGCTATCGTATATCGTATTTTAGAGCTGCATCATAGTGTGATTCAAGTCAGCAGTGAAGTGAATGAGGGAACAACATTTACTTTTGAAATGAAACCTCAATTATAAAAGAGTGAGTAGTTCTTTAGGTAGGTAGATAGGAATTGATGCTTTTTTATAGTCTTTAGGATTACGGGTAACAATAGCGGTTATATTTAATGACGTTGCCGAAAAATATTGAACAGCATCTTCAAAATCAGTGAAATTTGAATTGATAGCTTGCTCTAAAACATTTGATGTCACGGGGGCAATATTAAATAAGTGTAATAGTTTTTTAATTTCAATTTTGGCTAAATTTCTATTTAGCATTTTTGTTATTAAATAATCTAAAGTTGTAATGGTTGTTGCGCATAAATAGCCATTAATTTGTTTGCGCTCTACTAAGCTAAGCAAAGAGGCCGAATGCTCTATAAAAGGGGCTCTATTAAGTAGGACATCGAGGATAATGTTGGTATCAAATAAAACCTTCATAAATATTTGTCTTCAAGATGTTTTTTATAATCAGATTTGCCAATTTTATTGGCGTCTAAAATACCAATAAGTGATTGAGTAATGGGGGTAGGCGATGGCAGTTTGGGATCGTTAGTTAAGGCTTTAAAGTAATCAGCAACAACCTTAGATAATGATTTATCATGTTTTTTAGCATAAATCTTAGCCTGTTGAATGAGTGAATTATCTAGGCGTAACGTAAGTTTAGATTGCATTGTAATTTTGACGTATTAAATGATAACTTATTGTACGTCAAATACTCATTAGGTAAAGTGTTAATTATTCGTATTTAGTGCTTCGTGATAAAAAAGTGACAATTTTGTGAAAACGTTGTGAATAAATGTCTTCATACTTCTGTTTCTTACAAATAGGAATAGGAAATATCTTCATGAATACATTGACTAAAACAACAGGAATCGCATTAGCTATAGCAGCAGCAAGTTTAGCCGGCTGTAACTCTACCGGTGGCGATAAGATGGGCGCAGATAAAATGTCTGCCAAAGCTGAAAGCGTTCATTGCTTTGGTGTTAACAAATGTAAAGG
>CAYZQE010000060.1:12884-15192 GCA_964480635.1 uncultured Gammaproteobacteria bacterium
AAATGTCTGCCAAAGCTGAAAGCGTTCATTGCTTTGGTGTTAACAAATGTAAAGGCCATAACGATTGCAAAACGGCCTCTAATGCTTGCAAAGGCCATGCGTCTTGTAAAGGTCAGGGCTTCTTAGGCATGTCTTCTAAAGCATGTGGTGATGTTGGTGGAAACACGAAAGGTTAGTCTCGAAAACAATCACTTTTTATCAAAAACAAAACAGGAATATATAGAATGAAAATTTCAAAAAAATCATTAGCATTAGGCGCAACTTTAGCATTAGCAGCAGCCACTATGTCTGCAGTGCCAACCATTGCCGTTGCAGGTTCTCATGCAGCACCATCAAACATTCATTGTTTTGGTGTTAACAAATGTAAAGGTCATAACGACTGTAAAACAGCCTCTAATGCTTGCAAAGGCCACGCTTCTTGTAAAGGTCAAGGTTTTGTAGCAGTAACGGCTTCTGCATGTGGTCACATGGGTGGCACGGTTAAGTAATTAACTAAACAGGCCTATGAAAGCCTTGGCAATAAGCAATTATTGGCAGGGCTTTTTGCGTTATAGTTTAGCAAGATTTTACTAAGGAATAATTTATGACACGTCCATTTTTAGGTTTTGGTTTAGGTTTACGGTCAGAGCATTATCAGCACGTGATTGAGCATAAGCCTAATGTCGATTGGTTTGAAATATTAACCGAAAATTATATGGTGCCTGGCGGTAAACCCATGCACAACTTAGATGTGATTCGTGCAGACTATGACATGGTGATGCACGGCGTGTCTCTGTCTATAGGCAGTACAGACCCACTAAATAAAGACTATTTAAAAGATTTAAAGCAATTGATTGATCGGGTGCAACCGCATTGGATTTCTGACCACCTCTGTTGGACTAGTGTTAATGGTGCTAACAGCCACGACCTTTTACCGTTGCCTTATAATGAAGCAACCATTAACCATATAGCCGAGCGTGTGAGCCAAGTACAAGACTACTTAGGGCAGCAAATATTACTCGAAAACTTATCCAGTTATGTCACCTATAACGAGTCTGAAATGCCCGAATGGGCGTTTTTTAATGAAATTGCTAAACGAGCCGATTGTCATATTTTGTTAGATATTAATAACATCTTCGTGAGTGCCCACAATCATCATTTTGACCCCATTGACTATATTAAAGGCATGGATAGCGACCGTATTATGCAATTTCATTTAGCAGGGCATAGCTATAGTGGCGATATGATTATTGATACCCATGACCATGATGTGTGTGACCCTGTTTGGGCGTTGTATGAAGACGCGCTAAAGCACTATGGCGCAGTTAGTACCATGATTGAGCGTGATGATAATATCCCTGAATTTGCTGAGCTGCGCGCAGAGCTAAGTGTGGCTGAAAGTATTGCTAAAAAGACCTTAGCGTCTGAGCAATTAGTGATTCAATCGTCCCGTTTAGAGGGTGCTGCATAATGCCAACGAATGCGCTTAAACAATTACAGCAATCATTTTTTGGCCACTTAGTTGGTGAGCAAACAGATGTGATTGAACATATTCAATCAACATCGGATCGTTCTGCATCACAACGCCTTAATATTTATGCATCAGGTTATAGATTGCGTCTAAAAGAGGCAATAAGCACTGATTTTGATAAGTTATTTAGTTATTTGGGCGATGACTTATTTGAGCAGCTTATGGATGCTTATATTGATCGCTATCAATCAAGCCACCCCAGTTTACGTTACTACAGTAAAAACATGTGTGAACTATTAAAAGCAGAAGAGCCATTCACTCAATATCCAGAGCTAATAGAGTTAGCCAATATAGAACAAACATTTAATAACAGTTTTGATGCCGCCGATTGCGACACCATTACGATGGATAAAATAGCCGAAATTGCACCCGAAGCATGGGCAGATTTGAGTATTACCTTTCATGCATCAATGGCTTTATTGCCATTACAAAAAAATACCTTTCCAATATGGAAAGCCTTATCAGAAGAGCAGTCCCCGCCAAATTCACTTGTTGAACCAAGCATTTGGATGATTTGGCGAAAAGATTTAGTGAGTCGGTATCGCGAAGTGAGTGAAGCTGAAAGTAAGATTTTAACTTTGGCCATGAACGGCGAAAACTTCACTCAGCTGTGTGAGGCAATGCTGGCTTTTTGTGACGAAGAACAAGCCCCAATGCAAGTCATTGGTTTATTGCAAAATTGGATTAACGAAAAGTTAGTTTGTGACTTAAGGAGCCTCTGATTAAGTTAATAAAATTTGAGCGCAGAAAAACTGTCGCTATTTTCGTCGAAATGAGCCGTAATAGTCACTCTATTGC
>CAYZQE010000061.1:0-15036 GCA_964480635.1 uncultured Gammaproteobacteria bacterium
TGTCAATAGCTCGCTATTACCTGCATTTTTCGCCTCAATCAGACAAATTACATCTGTTTTTCTTTCGCTTCCGTTTTGTGTAAAGGCCTCATTGTAAAACATAAATGTATAAGGCTATTATGAAAACAAGAGTTAAGTGGTTAGATCATATGTCATTTGTAGGAGAATCTGCGAGTGGGCATTCAGTCGTGATGGATGGTGCGCCAGAAGCTGGTGGGCGTAATTTAGGCATTAGGCCAATGGAAATGCTTTTATTAGGTATGGGAGGGTGTTCGTCTTTTGATGTGGTTGCGATGTTGAAAAAAGGGCGACAAAACATTTCTTCTTGTGAAGTAGAGATAGAGGCCGAACGAGCGGATGAAGAACCGAAAGTATTCACTAAAATTCATATGCACTTCATTATAAAAGGGCGAGATGTTAGCGAGACTAAAGTAAAAAAAGCAGTGTCTTTATCAGCAGATAAATATTGCAGTGCTTCTATTATGTTAGGTAAAACAGCTGATGTTACTCATGACTTTGTAGTCTTATCGGACGAGTAGAGTAAATTGAGATGTCTTTAAATATAGTACGACGTTCCCGTCATTACTTTACTAATAATTTGCATACCCGATTGAATAAAACTAGGTAAGGGCGCTGCTCCTGCTCGTCCTGCGGCATCGGCATGTTGCTGTTCGTCTATTTTCATTTGTTCAATAATTGCTTTTGATCGCTGATCGTTTGGGGGTAACTTTTCTAAATGTTCGGCGAGATGTTGAGCCACTTGTTTTTCAGTTTCTTGTACAAACCCTAAGCTCCATTTGTCACCAAATAACCCAGCAATAATACCTATTTTTAATGAACCAAAATACCAGATAGGATCTAAAAAACTGCGTTGGGCATGCAATTCTTTAAGTCTATTTTGACACCAGTTTAAGTGATCATTTTCTTCTTGGCTTGCGTGTAGCATATTGTCATGCACCGCTTTGCTTTTAGCGGTTAGTGCTTGGCCTCGATATAAGCCTTGTGCCGCCACTTCTCCCGCATTATTAATACGCATTAAACCTGCGATATGTTTTTTTTGCTCATCACTTAACCCTTTATTGTCGGCCTCAATATCTTGGGCTGGGTAATCTCTTTGGGCAATTGGTTGGGTAAAACAGGTGTTTAATCCGTGTTGAATTTCGACAAAGAAAGAATCAAGAGGTGATAAGCGTTGCATAGCAATAAACCTTATAAGCAGTTAAAAATTAAAAAAGTAAGTTGACAATAAAGCATCTATATTAGATAATTATAATATGCTGATACAGCAGGCGCCCCTCGCCTCATATCAGTATATCCTCCATCCTCCTTTGGTGGTTATTGACGCGGTAATTTATTACCGCGTCTTTTTTACCTAACGCTTACATAGCGATGCCATTCAGGCTGACAGTTTAACAATTTTAATTCAAATCTTATACGGCGAATAGCTTTCGTTATTTATCGTTGTTGCAGTTACGATTTTAACTCAGCTCTCATGCTAAATTTTTGTTTAGTTCTCTGGCTTGAGCCTAATCAAAGTTTTAGGGTAAAATCCTTGCCATGCAAACCAATAAGCCTCGACAGAAGCTATTGGTTCATTCGCATCATTAGTAATAGAAACAAATTTTGTGTCGTCATTATAAGTAACGCGAATGTGAGTGTCGCCCACGATATCATTAAAGTTAGGTTGTTGTTTAAGTACCTTTAATGGATAAGCCATAGCAATGCCATTAATGATAATGCCAATGACTTTACTTTTATCTTCAAGTTCGTCACGAAATTTTGGTACGGGGAACATCACGTTTTTAGAGGCAAAGTAGCTGGCATAAGCTTGGCTTGAATATTGTCTGTTATAACCCGTATCGGTTGATAGCACTTTGCCAGAAGGGTACTTGGTCCTCCATGCTTTCCATGTAAGGTGTTCACTGGGGAGCCATTTAAGTTTTTTGCCAATCGCTTCATGGCTCACACCTTTCATGCCAAGTTGAGACCAAAGGGATAGGGTTTCACGATCATACATAAGCACATCTGAGCGGTATAAAAGCCCCGACACACCAAAAGATTTTGTGACACCATCAATCACTCTGTCAAATACCATGCCTGTGGCACATAAAGGACAATAGGTGACGGTGATGGCTTTACCATTAATCGTGTCATTGGTGATTTCGTGCCAGATAAGAATGCGAATTGGGTAGGCTTTGGTGATAGCTCCTTGAGTAAAAGAGATAACCATATCGTTATCGTGTAAAAACAGAACATCAGTTGGTGCGATGAATTTAGGGTGGTCAATAGATGGAATGCCATCTTTACCTGGGCCGCCACTAAAGACCTCAGTTTGATCGATGGATAAGTTATTTAAATCAAAACCATTAATATTTTTTGCTAGAGCAGTGTTTTGAAACGCAATTAAAATAATAAACAGGACGCTATGAGCAGAACTTGCTTTAACATTAATCATGAGAATGCCTTTTAGTTGTTAGTAGGGGAATAGACAGATTTTTCTTTTAAGAGTTTAAAAAGGCGATTTAAAAAGGTGATTTAAAAACTGACTCAGCGCGATAGCCTTACATAAATTTTCATTTCAAGACTAACGAAAACTTAATGAGATAGCTAACGCTCTTTGCAATGCTCACCGCATAACTATAAGCGCGATCATGATTGATATTATTATGTAAAGCCCATTAAACCAGGCAGCCAAAGTACAATACCCGGTACAGCAACCAACACAGCAATGGTGATGCCATCGGCTATAAAAAATGGCATGACACCTCGAAACACATCTTGCACACTGCATTCTGGGCGTACGCCAGCGACCACAAAGCAGTTAAGACCAATGGGCGGTGTAATTAAACACAATTCAGCCATTTTGACCACAATAATGCCAAACCAAATAGAGCACCCTACATCGGTCATACCAAAAGCAGAATCAGCAGCGCTCACTCCTACACCACCATTTAAGGCAATGACGGCTGGGTAAACAACAGGTAAGGTTAGCAATAACATGCCAATGGCATCCATAAACATGCCTAAAATGGCATAGGCCAATAAAATAAAGACGAGTGTCATCATTGGGCTTTGATCTAGGCCGGTTATCCAGTCTGAAAATGCAGACGGTAAGTCGGCAAACCCTAAAAAGCGCACGTATAATAAAACACCCCAAATAATGGTAAAAATCATCACGGTTAATTTGGCCGTTTCAAGTAACGCACCTTTTAACTCTTTCCAGCGCATGCCTTTATAAAGTGCCATGCATAAAATAACAAAAGCGCCTAACGACCCTGCTTCTGTGGGGGTGCCAACACCGCCATAAATACACACAAAGATAATGCCAACCACAAAAAATATCGGCATGGCAGGGGCTAAGGATTCAAAGCGTTGTTTCCAGCTAAAACCTCTAACGGGTGGGCCAAAGTTTTTGTTCGTCAAAGCTAAAAAGACCACTAATCCGCCGTATATTAATGCCGATACTGCACCAGGAACAAAGCCCGCCATTAATAGAGCGCCCACATCTTGCTCTACAATAATGGCGTAAATGACTAAAATAGCAGAAGGTGGAATGAGGGAGGCTAAGGTGCCGCTGGCTGCAACCACACCTGCCGCAAAACGTTTGTTATAACCTAGTTTTAGCATTTCAGGCACAGCGATGCGTGCAAAGACAGCCGACGTTGCCACCGATGCACCAGAAACAGCAGCAAAACCAGCGGCTGAAAACACAGTCGCAACACCCATGCCACCAGGAAGCCAACCCACCCAACGTTTGGCGGCTTCAAATAACGCTTTAGTTAACCCTGCGTGATAGGCTAAAAAACCAATAAGAATAAAAGTAGGGATTAAAGAAAGAGCAAGGGTAGAGACTTTAGAATGCGGAATAGTGCCTGCCATTTTTATAGCAACTAAAACCCCCTTTTCAAAGCCTAACTTAGCAGAAAAAATCCAGACTAAGCCCAAAAAACCAGCTAATGCAGCGGCAAAAGCGACCCGAACGCCCATAACGACGAATATCAGCATAAAACTGGTTACCCATAAACCAATACTGATAGAGTCCATATTGCCCATGGTTTCAAATAAATTCATGGCTTGTCTCCATTAGTGAGACCCATAATGGAATTTGCTTCTGCGGCTGCGGCTTCAGCTGCGCTTTCAATCAATGGTACAGCGATTGGGTGAGTGTCATTATTTTTAATGGCTCTTAAATACCCCCAGCACTGTAAAATAAGGCGCAGAGCTAAAATGGATAGCGCAACAGGCACCACTAATTTGGCAGGCCAAATGGGTAAGTTAATGTCTATTGATGAATCGCCAATGGTAAAGGCTCTTAAAAAGTGAAGGTATGAGCCATATATTAAAACTAAAGTAACCAAGAGCATGAGAAGGGTTGTTAGTAATTCGGTGACCCAAAGAAAACGCCCATGAATGTTGCCGATCACCATATCCATACGAATGTGTCCGCCTTGACGTTGTGTATAAGCAATGCCCAGAAAGGCAAAAAATGCCATGGCTTGCTCAACCCAGTCAATGTAGCCACTGATGGGATAATTGAAAATCCATCGCCCAAGGACATTGGCGGTGGTTAAAAATACGAGTAAAAAAATGACGATGCCGCCAATGAGCGCTAAGAAGGTCTCTAGTTTGAATAAAAGTCGGTCGCTTTTACTTAAAATTGAGTCATCTTCGAGAATGGTTTGAATGCCGGACATAATTGATACTAACTAAAAATTGTGTGGACAAGACAGTATGAAGGGAAAGAGTTCCCTTCATACTGGGGAGGTATGGTTATTGATTAAAAAGAGCTTCGGTAAAGTCGTAAAGTTCTTTAGCGTCAAACTTACCCTCATATTTTTTAACCCAGTCAGCGCGTACAGATGCAGCCAGTGTGTTAAATTTTGCAGTTTGAGCAGGGGTGAATGTGACTTGAGTTAAGCCTTGGTCCGCCACTGCTTTTTCGTAAGCGCCGGTCGTCTTTTTTTCGTAGCTATCGACATAAAAAGCGATGGCTTCATCGACTGAACCCAGTAGTGCCTTTTTATGGGCTGGGCTAAGTGAATTTAAAGCATTAGTATTAACCACAACAGGGCAATTTGCAGAACCCAGGTTTAAGTTGGTTGACGCCCATTTACCTACCTTGTATGTCTTTGTTGCAAGGTGTGCATGGGGTGCAAAAGTGGCCGAATCAATCACACCAGAATCCATAGACTGTCTGACCTCAGAAAATGGAACGCCTGTTTTAACAGCACCTAATTTACTTAAAACACCCATAATGCCGCCTGGCCCACGAACACGAACGCCTTTGAAATCCTCTAGTGACGTTAATGGATCTGTTTTACTGATAATATTATATTGAGGCAGTGGCGTAGGCATTAAAATGGTTGCATTCCATCGAGCTAAATCTTTAACGACAATAGGGTTTTCATGTACTTTTTTATAGATAGCCGCTACTTGAGTCAGTGATAAATTTTTAGAAAATGGAAGCTCGGTGACGGTAATGGTTGGGTTTTTGTCTTTATGGTAAAACGAGCAAAACTGAGCCATTTCAAAAGCGCCAAAGGAAATCCCATCTAAGTTTTCTCTTGATTTAGACAGGCCACCGTAGGATATTTTTAATGTAAATTCACCATTGGTTTTTTGGCTGACCAATTCGGCCAATTTTTCAACGTTTTCGGTGAAGGCGCGACGCTTTCCCCATAAAGAAACGTCCCATTCAGTGGCAGCGTGAATTTCAGTGGCCAGGAATGCAACACCAACCGTTGATACTAAGACTAATGTATTTAATTTCATGATTTCCTCTTTAATTGTTTTATAAAGAATGCGGCATTCTTAATCAGATGAGCATTCTTGACCTAATCATTTGAGTCAGGCTAGTGAATCTCTTACATTAATTGTGCCAAGTGTTGAAATGCGCAACAGGGAAGGTGTTTTAAAGGTTTTTTTATCCGCAGCGCATTGGGATAACAAAAAAATAAGAAATAAAAGTCGCACCAAATATGATAAATAGGAAAAATAACTCCTACTATTTGATGTGCTTCTATTTTTTATAGTCAGTCGACGTTATGTTATAGCGAGACAGTTTTTGATTGAATGTTCTGCGCTCAATTTTTAAGTCATCTAACACCGCAGCAACGTTACCCTCGTGCAACGCTAATTTTGAACGGATTAAGTTTTCTTCATAGTCATTAACTTGTTCTTTCAATGAAAGGCCTTGTTGTTCCATGTTGTGGCTGGGGTGTTCGTTTAATAAAATGCTATTCAGACCTTTGCAGCCATTGATGGCATAGCGTGTTGCCACATTAATTAATTCTCGTACATTACCTTGCCAGCCATAAGCCAGTAGCTGCTGAATGGTGCTGCTATTGGCTAGGCAGAAATCAATTTTAAAATGGTCGCAGCTTTGCTGCACAAATAATTCAAACAACACAATAATATCTTCTTTACGATGGCGTAAAGCAGGAATATTAAGTTCACCTACTTGAAGGCGAAAGAATAAATCTTGGCGAAAAGCATCGTGGTTTCTTAGCGGTTCTTTGGTCGCTGAAATGACTCGGCAATTAGTTGTCCTTTGTTGATTGCTGCCTAAGGGGGTGATGAGGCCATCTTGCAAGACGCGTAATAGCTTAGCTTGTATGGCAGGTGATAAGCTGTCTATTTCATCTAGAAATAAAGTGCCGTTATTAGCAAATTCTAATTTTCCAACGTGCGCTGTTTTTGCATCTGTAAACGCCCCTTTTTCATAACCAAAAAGCTCTGCTTCTGCTAAATGATCGGGTATAGCAGCGCAGTTGAGTGCTACAAAATGGCCATTTTTATGCGCGCTAAAATCATGAATACATTGGGCAACCAGCTCTTTGCCAACACCGGTTTCCCCACTGATCATAATGGGGATATCCATAGGGGCAAGTTGCAATAAACTTTGTTTCAGTTGCTTCATTAATGGGCTATTGCCAATTAAACGTGACTCGATGCTTTGGTGTTGTTTTAGTGATTCTTGTGTTTGAATTAATGATAGGCTTAAGCGTCTTTTATCTACTGCACGGCTGATGCTTTTTAGTAAGTAATCGACATCAACTGGTTTTTCGATAAAGTCATAAACACCGTGTTTCATGGCGTCAACGGCTATTGATATGTCGCCATAACCGGTCATTAAAATAACCGGTAAATTAGGGTCTATTAATTTAATGCGTTGGGTAAATTCAAGCCCATCACCATCAGGCATTCTTAAGTCGGTTAATACTATGGCAGGGGTGTGTTTATCAATGCAGTTTAAAGCAGTTATGGGTGAGTCGAAGCTTTTAATGTGTTTATATTGGGTGGATAATAAGTCGACCGTATTTTCACGAATGTCTTGGTCATCATCAACAATGATAATGGTGATGTCTTGAATGTCGAAGTTTGACAGCATAATTAATTTGAGCCTATATGAATGGGTAATTTAATAATAAATTGAGCGCCTTGTGGTAAGTTATTCACTTCAATATTTCCGCCATATTCTCGAATAATTTCATAACAAATTGATAGCCCAAGCCCTAATCCCTTGCCTATCTCTTTGGTAGTGAAATAAGGGTTAAAAAGTTGCCCCATAATGCGTGAGTTAATCCCGCCGCCGTTATCTTCAATAGTGATAGTAGCGTGTTGTTGCTGGCTTTGCATAGCGATAGCAATTCTGGGCTCCTCACATTTTTCCATTGCATCCATGGCATTTTGAATAATATTGGTGATAACAAGGTCAAATTTAATAGGGTTTACTTTGACAAAAACATCGTTCTCTAAAGAAGTGATCGTTAAAACCACATTTTTTTCTTTTAAGCAGTCTTTATACATTAACAGTGATTTTTTAATTAAGGGCGCTAACGGCTGCTGCTGAATTTCTTTGTCATCTTGATAGCTAAATGATTTAAGTAGTTTAATAACGGCATTCATTTTTCTGCTTAGTTTTGATAGCCTACCGATAGACTTAGTAGCACCTGCCCAATCATTTTTTTCTGTTTTTAAATTAATAGCGGCAATTGAGCTGTTCATCGCTGAAAGCGGTTGGCTAAGTTCGTGAACAATGGTCGCGGCCATTTTACCCAATGCCGCCACTTTGCTTTGTTGAACCAGCTCTTCTTGGGTGTCTCGTAATGCTTTTGTTCTTTTTTCAACCTTCTCTTCTAATGATGCGTTAACGCGTTTTATTTCTTGCTCTGCGCGTAAACGAGAGCGATGTTTCGATTGGCGCTCTCTAACGTATAAGTAAGCTAAAATTAAACCAGACAGTAACAAAATGAAAAATAGTGCGGTTGATTGCACAAACTGATTGTTCTTTTTTAAAGTGTATAGCGTCCAACCAGACCCCTTAATGTTAAAATAATTAACAAAATAAAGCCCATCCTCAATGCGCCAAAAAAGACTGTTTAAATGAGTTAAGAGCTCAGGTTTAAAGCTGTTAATGACCAAATTATTGAGTGCTTTATTTGAAAATTGGCGCTGTTCTTTAATGCTCTTTAATGTAGGTTTTGGGATTAAGCCAATGGTGCGATAACGCCATTCTGGCCGGCCACTTAAAATAACGACATTATTATCATCACTTAATAAGATATTTTGCTGGCTTTGTTGCCAAACTTTCTCAACATGACTTAAATTAAGTTTAACAACCACAACACCCAGTAATGTGTTGTGGTTGCTCATCACGGGTTCAGAGATAAAAAACCCTGGCGTGCCAGTGGTCGCGCCAATGGCATAATAAAAGCGCTGTGGAAATAGAGCGTCTAAAGACGTTTTATGAACAGCAGCAAAATTACTCTGAGGGGCAGTATTTTGTGCAATGGCTTGTTTAAAATAAGGGCGAAATGAATAGTTTTTATTGATAAAGCTATTGGTTTTATTGTGATTGCTACTGGCAATAACCTTGCCAGACATGTTCATAACATAAGCGTTGCTAGCACCAGATCGTTGAGTAATAAAAGCTAAGTGCTGGTTAAGAACTGTATGGTTTTTTTGTGAATATTGCAGAGCAGTTTTGACGTGCTGGTTGGTGGCGAGTAATGCTGGCAAATATTCGTACTGATGGATAGAGGCCTTAAGTGTTTGTTGAAATAACTGAGTGACGCCTTGTTGATCGAGGTGCCACGAATACAATTGAACGGTATAAAAAGTGATGCCAGAGAGGATAGCGAGCAATAAAATAGCAATGGGAGCAAAAAGTTTTTTGATAATTTAGGCTCAGTTGAAAAGGTTAAAGGAAGTTTAAACCTTTAAGGATGCTCCGAACAAGTCTAAAATAATTGGACTTGTTCAGGGCATCCTTAGGTCATGAGGATAAATAACACTAATATCCCAAATCCTCAGATAGAGAATATAAAAATGGCGCAACCTCTTAATGCACCTAGCAAAACAAAAAAACATCTCATCACCAATAAGGTGACTACGAAGTTTTTTGTTTCACTAAGCACATCAAGCGATTACACTCTTTTCACACTCCTATCTGAGGATTCGGGAATATATAATTAGTGTTTAATGCCTTATATAACTTTGGGCGACATCTATTTATTGCATAAAATATTCTCTTCCTGTAATATCGCGCGTCCTTTACCCGTGGGCTAATTATTCGGGTTAACTCCTTGCTCTACAGCTTAGTTTATTTAAACAGTTAGAGGGCATCTCATCCATGAGGAGACATATGAGACATTACGAAATCGTATTTCTGGTTCATCCAGACCAAAGTGAACAAGTTCCAGCTATGATCGAACGCTATTGCGGCATGATCACAGAATCAGGTGGTAAAATTCACCGCCAAGAAAACTGGGGACGTCGCCATTTAGAATTCCCAATCGATAAAATTCATAAAGCACACTATGTTTTAATTAACCTTGAGTGCTCACAAGAAGCGTTAGACGAATTAGAGTCTACTTTTCGTTTTAACGATGCATTACTTCGTCATTTAACACTGAGCATGAAAGATGCAATTACTTGCAAATCTCCAATGTTAGAAGCTGTTGAAAAAGAAGAAGCAGCAAAAGAAAGCAATAGTCGTAAGTACTCTGCACCTAAACCTGCAGCACCTACTGAAACTAAAGAAGCGCCTGCAGAAAAAGCAGAAGCAAAAACTGAGGAGTCTTAATTATGTCAGCTTATTTCCGTCGTAAAAGAGTTTGTAAATTTTCTGGTGATGATTCAGTTAAAATTGATTATAAAGACCTAGAAACTTTAAAAGAATACATTACAGAGACTGGGAAAATTATTCCTAGTCGTGTGACAGGTACGCAAGCAAAGTATCAGCGCCAATTAGCAGAAGCGATTAAACGCGCTCGCTTTTTGTCGCTTTTACCTTATTGTGACCAACATTACCGTTAAGCGATTAAACCTCGTTAATAGAGGTTTATAAGCTAATGATAGGGATTGCACGTCATGCGCTAAAAAGCCCAGTCCATGCTATTACTGTTGTTGGTTTATTAGCGGTTTTATCGCTTATTCTCCCTTTCGTATCACTGTTAAGTGGTGCGATAGTGAGTCTGCTTATTTTAACTCAGGGTTTTAGATCTGGCGTTAGAGTGGTTGGTTTATCTGTTTTGTTACTGAGTATCATGACATATGCCAGCGTAGGCACACCGCTAGTCGGTTTGATGATTGGCCTAGTGCAGTGGTTACCAATGATTGTATTGGCCGAGGTTTTAAGGCGAACGCAATCTTTTAGCTTGGTGATTATTGTTGGTATGGTTCTGGGTAGCATTGCAGTAGTTTTGCAATTTTACTTATGGCCAGAGTTAGAGCAGTTTTGGCGTAGTATGATTGAAGAAATGTTCAATCAGTCAGAACATGGCGCAAAATATGAAGCAATGCAACCAGCCATTGAGCAAATAGTTCATTGGATTGCATTACTTTTTGTGGCAGCGATGGTGACTACTTATATATCGACTTTAATGATTGGTCGTTGGTTTCAAGCTAAATTAGTTGAATCTGATGGTTATAAAAAAGAGTTTTATGACATAAAGCTAGGCAAGAAAAGTGCAATAATCAGTTCACTTGTTATTGCAGCTAGTGTTGGTTTAGAGCTTGACTGGCTCATTGCGGTAGCGATTGTATTAGTATCTGGTTTTTTGTTTCAAGGGTTAGCGGTGGTTCATTCTCGAATAAACCAAACCGCTAAAAAAGGCCTGTTAAACGGCTTATTTTATTTGTTGTTGTTTGTATTTCCGCATGCGGTGGTATTAACAGCAGGTGTTGGGATCATTGATAATTGGCTCAACTTTAGAAAGGGTGGTCAAACGCCCCAACACATTGATTAAACTATGAGGATAGTCTGATGGAAGTTATCTTACTTCAAAATATTGAAAATTTAGGCAAGCTTGGCGACAAGGTTTCTGTTAAAGCTGGTTTTGCACGTAACTTATTAGTGCCTAACGGCAAAGCTAAAATGGCAACTGAAGCTAATATTGCAGAATTTGAAAAAATTCGTGCAGAGCTTGAAAAAGCAGCCGCAGTGACGTTAACAGCAGCTGAAACACGTAAAACAGCAATCGAAGCAACGGGTGATATTAATATTACAGCTCAAGTTGGTTCTGAAGGTAAGTTGTTTGGCTCAATTGGCACGGCTGACATAGCTGATGCATTGACAGCTGCTGGTTGTGCAACTGAAAAGAAGGAAGTTCGTATGCCCGACGGTGCCATTCGCGCCGTAGGTACTACGCCAATTACTATTCACCTTTACACTGATGTTGACGTTATCGTAAACGTGAATGTGATTGGCGAAGAGTAAGGCACTAATTGTTAATACGAATAACGTAAGTTATTCGTAAAAATTAGTACATAATAAAAAGGGTTGTCATACACTGATAACCCTTTTTTTTGCATTTTATAAAGAGTAGTTAAACACGTGTCTGACATTACCGATAAATTAACCGAACTAAGCCATAAGGTATCAGACCTTAAAGTGCCTCCGCATTCTATAGAAGCCGAGCAATCGGTATTGGGTGGCTTGTTATTGGATAATGAGTCGTGGGACAAAATAGCCGACGTCATTACTGATAAAGACTTTTATCGTCACGATCATGCGCTTATCTTTAGAGCAATTTTTGAGTTAACAGAAAAAGAACAGCCTTATGATGCAATCACCGTATCTGAGTGGTTAACCAGCCATAACGAATTGGAGAATGTCGGCGGAATGGGTTTTATTTATACCCTAGCCAACGACACGCCAACCGCGGTTAACATTAAAGCTTATGCTGAAATTGTCCGTGAATATTCTGTATTACGCAGTTTGGTGCAAATAGGTAATGAAATATCAAACAGTGCGTATAATTCAGAAGGTCGCAGCAGCATCGAATTGTTAGATGAGGCTGAGCGAAAAGTATTTCAAATTGCAGAACAAGGTGCTGGTAACAAGGAAGGATTTGAAACTATTAATGCCTTACTGACTAGGGCCGTTGATAAGGTGCAATTGTTATTTGAAAGTGATAATGCCATTACCGGCATTAGTACGGGTTTTGCTGAGTTTGATAAAAAAACATCAGGTTTACAGCGTTCTGATTTAATCATTATCGCAGGGCGGCCTTCAATGGGTAAAACCAGTTTTGCCATGAATCTAGCCGAAAATGCAGCCGTAGGCACTGATTTATCAGTTGCTGTCTTCAGCATGGAAATGCCTGGCGAACAACTTGCCATGCGGATGATGTCGTCACTGGGACGCATCGATCAACACTTGCTTCGCACCGGTCAACTAGAAGAGCACGATTGGCCACGTTTAACCTCATCTGTCGGCTTATTGAATAAATCAAAACTGTTTATAGATGATTCAGCAGGCTTATCACCCACCGAAATCCGCGCTAGATCACGCCGTTTAAAGCGTGAGCATGGCTTAGATATGATTATTATTGATTATCTACAGCTTATGACAGTTAAAGGTGGCAGTGAAAGCAGAGCGGCTGAAATATCAGAAATATCACGCTCTTTAAAAGCCTTGGCAAAAGAGCTAAATGTGCCTGTTATCGCATTATCACAGTTAAATCGATCAGTAGAGCAGCGCCCAGATAAGCGCCCCATTATGTCAGATTTAAGAGAGTCAGGCTCTATTGAGCAAGATGCAGACGTTATCGTCTTTATCTATCGTGATGAAGTGTATAACCCAGAGTCAGAAGCAGCAGGCACCGCAGAAATTATCATCAGAAAACAGCGTAACGGCCCAATCGGTACCGTGCGATTAGCCTTTTTAGGGCGTTATACCCGTTTTGAAAACTTTGCAGGCGAAGACTTTGGCGCCGATCAATACGAATAATGAAACGCCGTCATAGCCAAGTTACCGTTGACTTAAATGCCATACGACATAACTACACGCTATTAAAACAAGCGGCACCCAACAGCCGTTGTATAGCCGTGATAAAAGCCAATGCTTATGGCCATGGCGCGGTTCAAGTCGCTAAAGCCTTATCCCATAAAAACGATGTTGTTGCCGATGCTTTTGCTGTCGCCACAGTTATTGAAGCGTTAGAGCTAAGGCAAGCAGGCATTGAGCAAAAGCTTATCGTCTTGGGTGGCTTTATTGACGAGCAAGAGTTGCTGATTGCTTTAGAGCACAGCATGGATTGCGTTGTTCATTCACAATATCAAATTGATCTTTTATTAATCGCTGGCAATACAGATATTAAAATTTGGCTAAAAGTAAATTCTGGCATGGGGCGTTTAGGCTTTAACCTTGATGATGTGACCGAAGCATTGCATCAACTATCAGCCTTCACCATTGTCAGTATGATGACGCACTTATCCAGTGCGGATGACTTAAGCAATAACAAAACCCAGCAACAGCTAGACAAAATAAAGGCATTAAACCTTAAGCAATATGATTGGTCAGTAATGAATTCGGCTGGCACTTTAGCTTGGCCTAATGGGCATAAGCAGTGGGTGCGCTTTGGCATTGCATTATATGGAGCCAATCCCTTTACACAAGCGAATGAAAATAGCCACGGCTTAAAGCCCGCTATGTGTTTTGAATCTATATTAGTTGCCATTTATCAACGCAATAAAGGAGATGCGGTGGGCTACGGCTCAAGCTATGTGTGCGATAAAGATATGCTAATAGGCGTTATCGGTGCAGGTTATGCCGATGGCTATCCGCGCCATATAGACAAAACCGCAAACGTATTAATTAATGACCATTTAGTGCCTATTATTGGCAGAGTCTCAATGGATATGCTCACGGTTGATCTATCGGGATTAAGTAAAGCCAAAATAGGTGATGGCGTTATTTTATGGCATAAAAACCCAACTGCAGAACAAATAGCTAACAGCAGTGAGACTATCGCCTATGAATTATTCTGTCATGCAGGCGCACATGCGCAAATAGACTACATAAATATCAAATAAACATGAGAATGTAGTAGCAAAATACTATAAAACCTCGTAAAATCGCGCCTCGAATTAGCGCTGGTAGCTCAGTTGGATAGAGTATCTGGCTACGAACCAGAGGGTCGGGAGTTCGAATCTCTCCCAGCGCGCCATACAAATCAAAGGCTTAGATACTATCTAGGCCTTTTTTGTGCCTGACGTTTAATTAATGGACAGCGTTAGATTTTTCCCAAGTGCTTCAGCTACTTTTTCAAGAGTTGATAGGCGTATATCCTCTGCATGGTTTTCAATGCGTGAAATAGCAGATTTTTTAGTATTTAGTTTTTTTGCTAATTGTTCTTGGGTATATCCAGCACTTAAGCGTGCTTGACGAAGCATTGCTCCAAGTTTGAAATCTGCATAACCTAAATCGTAATTATCAGCAAAGGCAGAGTCATTAGATTTTCTGTTAATAATGTATTTTTTTAAGTCACTCACTTCATTTGTCTCTAGATAGATGTTCTTTTTTTCGTGCTTCAGCGATAGCTATTTCATTCTTAGGAGTCTTTTGTGTTTTCTTCTGAAAAGCATGGCTAAGAATGACAATGTGGTTTCCATCAAGGAATCCGAATAGCCTAAAAATATTGTTGCATGACTGAACTCTGATTTCCCATATGTCATGTTAGTGCCACTCATTTTTTTAAAATACTTCGAAGGGACTATATCTAGCGCTTGAGAAATGGGGACAGACCA
>CAYZQE010000062.1:0-14601 GCA_964480635.1 uncultured Gammaproteobacteria bacterium
ACCAATCCATTAAGGTTAAATCATCGGCAACGCCACGCATTAAGCTCATTGCAGAATGAGTGTGTGTGTTAATAAAGCCAGGCATTAATACATGCTTAGGTAATTCGATGATTTCGTCGTAATCATCGTGAATTATTGAGTCAATGGGCAATATACCTTTGATGGTGTTTCCATCTAGGGTAATACAATGGTTTGTTAAAATATCAAAGTCAGAATTAACGCTAATGATCCATTTGGGAATGATTAATTTCATAGTTTTTTATAGTTATCGTCTATATAAGTAAGAGTGAATAAATATTTCAGGTTTTAATCTATTGGCCGATTATATGACCGATTACATAAAAATTAAAATATATGCATGATTTTTTAGCTCGTTTTTCAGTAAAGATAAAAATTATTGGCGGATTTTCAATAGTCCTTAGCATCATTGTGGCCGTTGCTCTTTTTGTTTTAGTCGAATCACAGCATGTTGAAAAAGAAATTTTAAAAGTCGTTAATCATACGATTCCATTGCAACGTAAAGCAATGATATTGAAATCGCTAGTGGGCCAATCAGGTAGTAATTTAGGGTTTTATCTCTTGGGCAAGGATGAAAAGCTATGGCAAGCTTTCGAAGATAATTTAATCGATGCTGAACAGATAATTAAAAAGATAAAAACTAAATTAAAAGTCAGTGAGTCGACGGAAGACAGCCAGGGTAATGACAGCATCATTGCCAGCCAGCTGAAACTAATGGATGAGATTTCTGTATTAATAGGCTCGTATAGTTCACAAAAAAAAGTGTTAAAAAAAGTGGCAACAGACTATTCGTTTAATATGCTGGGTTTAAAGATGACCTTAGATAACTTAGGGCCACTCTCGAATGCCGTGGTGAATGAGATAGCTAAAATGCGTACCTCTGAAGAGGAAGAGGAATATGATGAAGAGCGGAGGCATATATTACCTGCCATTAATAAGCTGCATATTTTAAGTTTGCGCATGACTAATGACATTCGTATGTTTTTAGCCTTTCGGTTTCCAATTTCAGTTATTAATATCAGTGATTTAAAAGATCAAATAAATGCGCTGCTAGTGACTTTTAATGGGTATTTAGACGAAGGTGAGCTAACGTTAGAAGAAGAAGAATCAATTGTCATCATACAAGACACCTACAAACAAGCGTTTTTAGTATTAGATGATGTTATTGCTGTGCATGGTGGCGAGCAATGGCGTAAAGATACTTTTTTAGTGAGAAAGGTTATTTCTCCTTTGATTTTGAAAATCAATTTAAAAATAGATGCATTTGTAGATCAAAAGAGCTTAGAGCTTAAAAATGATACCTCTGGGGTGCTTGATGATGTGGGTAATAGCTCTAAATTTGTGTTGATATTTTCTATAGCGGGCATTATTTTGGGTGCTTTAGTTGCTTGGTTTATTGTTGCTCATATTGTTAAGCGAATGAATACAGCAGTTGATGCGTTGTATGATATTGCTGAAGGTGGCGGCAATTTGAATACCCGATTAGATGAATCTGGCCGCGATGAAATGAGTGTATTGTCGGCTTCATTTAATAAATTTGTCACTAAAATTGGTCATATCGTTGATTTGGTTATTCAATCCTCTATTTCGCTGTCTGGTGAAGCGACACGTATGCTTGATGTGACCATTTCTACTCAAACGGGTGTTGAAAAGCAGCAAGAAGAAATTTCGTCGATATCAATTGCCATTAAAGAAATGACGAGTACGGTCGAGAATATTGCGACGAATAGCTCACAAGCCGCACAGACAGCATCAGATGCAACCCAAGAAGCGAAAACAGGGCAGCTTGTGGTGAAGGAATCAGTAGAAGCTATTCATAAATTAGCCGGTGAAGTTGAAAATGCAGTAGAAGTGATAAAGCGTGTTGATAAAGAAAGTGAAGACATTAGTATCGTGGTATCGGTCATACATGACATATCGGATCAGACCAATTTATTAGCGCTTAATGCAGCGATTGAAGCTGCGCGTGCCGGCGAGCATGGTCGAGGCTTTGCTGTCGTGGCCGATGAAGTAAGAAGTTTATCGAATAAAATACAAAGTCAAACCACCTTGATTATTGAACGTATAGAGCGATTGCAGTCTGGTGCCAGAGATGCTGTTGTGGTGATGACTCAAGGCTTTGAAACAGCGCAAAAAAGTGTTGTTCTATCTAATCAAGCTGGTGATGCTTTGCAGGCAATTACGGCGAGCGTGATTAATATTTCGTCAGTGAGCGCTGATATTGCTAAATCAACTGAAGTGCAAAGTAAAGTGGCTAAAGATATATTGAGTAATATTTCAGTCATCAGCAGTATTGCAGAAGAAACCTCACAAGGCGCAACAGCGACCAAGCAATCAGCAACAGAATTTAGGTCAATGTCTGTACAGTTACAAAGTTTGGTAGAGCAGTTTTTATTGGATGAAACCTCTGGTGTGTTAGATGAAAGCTCGGGTGGTGGTGTTAAAATAGGTGAGGATCAGTCAGAGGAAGATATCTTTTTTTAGCATCCAGATAAATGGCTTAAACGCTTAAATTTGTGTAGAATAACGCCTTCATTTAAAAGCGGAACAATACCCTTAATGAGCGTTGTCAAATAATGGCTAGTATAGCCAAGGAAATAATTCCAGTAAATTTAGAAGACGAGATGCGCCAGTCGTATCTTGAGTACGCCATGAGCGTTATTGTTGGTCGTGCTTTACCTGATGTGAGAGATGGCTTAAAGCCTGTTCATCGGCGTGTTTTATTCGCCATGAATGAAATGGGTAACGACTGGAACAAGCCCTATAAAAAATCTGCCCGTATTGTCGGTGATGTCATCGGTAAATATCATCCGCATGGTGATACTGCTGTTTATGACACCATTGTTCGTATGGCACAGCCCTTTTCTTTGCGTTATATGCTCGTAGATGGTCAAGGTAACTTTGGTTCAGTAGATGGCGATTCTCCTGCGGCTATGCGTTATACCGAAATCCGCATGTCTAAAATTGCGCATGAATTACTAGCCGATTTAGATAAAGAAACCGTTGATTTCTCTCCGAACTACGACGAATCTGAATGGGAGCCCGTTGTGCTTCCTTCAAAAATCCCCAATTTACTAGTCAATGGTTCATCTGGCATCGCTGTTGGTATGGCCACCAATATTCCACCCCATAACATTGGTGAAGTGGTTGATGCCTGTCTGATGTTAGTTGAAAATCCATTAACAGATATTGAACAATTAATGGAATGCATTCCTGGTCCTGATTTCCCTACGGCTGCTTTTATTAATGGTTCACGTGGTATTCGTGAGGCTTATCGCACTGGTAAGGGTAAAATTTATTTACGCGCAAGAGCAGGGTTTGAAGAAGATGCTAAGGGTAAAATCAGCATTGTCGTGACCGAATTGCCTTACCAAGTCAATAAAGCGCGTTTATTAGAAAAAATAGCAGAGCTTGTTAAGGATAAACGCATTGACGGTATTACTGCGTTACGTGATGAGTCTGATAAAGACGGCATGCGTATGGTAGTTGAAATACGTCGTGGTGAAGTACCTGATGTGGTTTTAAATAATCTTTATAAGCTAACCCAAATGCAAAATGTATTTGGTATTAATATGGTGGCTGTACTGAATGGTGAGCCTAAGCTATTAAATCTTAAGCAGATCATTCAAGCATTCATTGGTCATCGCCGTGAAGTGGTTACCCGCCGTACTGTTTATTTATTACGAAAAGCGCGTGAACGTGCGCATTTGTTAGAAGGCTTGGCGGTTGCACTGTCTAATATTGATGAAATGATTGCGATTATTAAGGCATCACCCAATTCGGCAGAAGCAAAAGTTGCATTACTAGCAAAGGGTTGGAACCCCGGCGTGGTGATGGAAATGGTTGAACGCTCTGGTGCTGATGCTTCTCGTCCTGATGGTCTTGAAGAAGGTATGGGCTATGTCGATGGCAAATATTTCTTGTCTGATGTTCAAGCCCAATCTATTTTAGATATGCGTTTAAACAAGCTAACAGGGCTTGAGCAAGAAAAAATCCTCAGTGAATATCGTGAGATTTTAGAAAACATCGAGTTTTTACTGACTATTTTACGCAGTGAAGTACGTTTGATGGAAGTAGTACGTGATGAACTGATTGAGGTGAAAACTCAGTTTAATGATGAGCGCCGCACTGAAATTTTAATTAATCAACTGGATATGACGGTTGAAGATTTAATTACCGAAGAAGATGTTGTCGTGACCATTTCGCATTTAGGTTATGCCAAAGCACAGCCTATCGAGAGCTATTCTGCGCAAAAACGTGGTGGTCGCGGTAAAGCGGCTACTAAGGTTAAAGATGAAGATTTTGTTGAAAAAATGTTCATTGCTTCTACCCACGATACACTCCTGTGTTTTTCTACGACAGGTAAAATGTATTGGCAGAAAGTCTTTCAGCTTCCTATTGGAAGCCGTATGGCGCGTGGCCAACCCTTAGTGAATTTATTACCACTTGAAGAAGGTGAGCGAATTACCGCGATCCTTCCAGTGCGTGATTACCCTGAAGATCAGTATATTTTCTTCGCCACAGCTAACGGCACGGTTAAGCGTACTGCTTTATCTGATTATTCTCGTCCAAGAGCTAATGGCATTAGAGCTATAGATTTACGCGGCGAAGATTCTTTAGTGGGTGTACAAATTACCGATAACAGCAAACAGCTCATGTTGTTTAGTGCTAATGGTAAAGGCATTCGTTTTGATGAAAATGACATTCGTATTATGGGCAGAACTGCCGGTGGAGTGCGTGGTATTCGGTTGAAAAATGAAGATCAGGTGATTTCATTATTAGCGATTGATTCTGATGAAGAAACTTTATTGTTTGCTACCGAAAATGGCTTTGGCAAGCGCACGAAAGTATCTGGGTTCTCACTGCAAGCACGTGGTGGACAAGGTGTTATCGCCATTCAAACTTCAGAGCGTAACGGCAGTGTGGTTGGTGCGATTAAAGTTGAAGACGATAATGAAATCATGTTGATTACCAATGCTGGAACCTTAGTTAGAACAAAGGTTGATTCTATTTCCATTGTTTCACGTAACACCCAAGGTGTTAAATTAATTCGCTTAACGAATGATGAATTATTGGTGCAAATGGAAGGTATAGCCAAGGAAGAGGAAGAAGAGGGTGCAGAGCATGCGCCTGCAGATTCTGAAACTGGTGAGCATGCAGTGTCTACGGAATCAACGGAAGGTGAATCACCATCTGATAATGACTCATCAGAAGACTCTGCTTCAGATGAGTCTTCTGAATAGCATTTCTCCCCCAACCCTCTCCTGCGATGGAGAGGGAGCATTAGCGTAATATCTAATCAGTCAGTCATTTAATAAATAATAAATAATAAATTTAGGTTTAAATCATGTCACGAGTATTTAATTTTAGTGCTGGCCCAGCAATGATTCCAGAAGTTGTTCTTAAACAAGCTCAAGCAGATATGCTGGATTTTTCGGGCAAGGGTATGTCCGTTATGGAAATGAGCCATCGTGGCAAAGCCTATATGTCTATCGCCGCGCAAGCAGAGGCAGATTTACGTGAAATCATGGCCATTCCTGATAACTATAAGGTGTTGTTTTTACAAGGCGGCGCATCAAGCCAGTTTGCAATGATTCCTTTAAATTTAATGCATCGCACGGGTAAGGCTGACTATATCAACAGCGGGCAATGGTCTAAAAAAGCGATTGCAGAAGCAAAGCGCTATGGTGACGTTAATATTGCAGCAAGCTCTGAAGCTAATAATTACAACGATATGCCTGATATCTCAACTTGGAATTTATCTAAAGATGCTGCTTATGTGCATTACACACCGAATGAAACCATTGGTGGCGTCGAATGTTTTGAGATTCCAGATACAGGGGATATTCCATTAATTGCAGACATGTCATCAACTATTTTATCTCGCCCTATAGATGTCTCAAAATTTGCTCTGATTTACGCAGGGGCACAAAAAAACATAGGCCCAGCAGGATTAACCGTTGTCATTATTCGTGATGACCTTATAGGTGGCGCTCAAGACTCATGTCCGGCTATGTTTAACTATGAAACACATGATAAAGCCGGCTCTATGGTTAACACGCCGCCAACATATGGTTGGTATTTAGCAGGTCTAGTTTTTAAATGGTTAAAAGACAACGGTGGTTTAACCGCCATTGCTGATACCAATAAACGCAAGGCGGCTAAGCTCTATAAAGCCATTGATGATTCTCCCTTTTATGCGAATCCAGTGGCGATTAAAAACCGTTCATTAATGAATGTACCCTTTACTTTAAAAGATGCAGCGTTAGATGCTGAGTTTTTAGTAGGCGCGGAACAAAAGGGGTTGTTTACTTTAAAAGGACATCGTTCTGTCGGTGGCATGCGTGCGAGTATTTATAACGCGATGCCAGAAGAGGGTGTGGATGCGCTAGTGGCTTATATGAATGATTTTGCTAAAGCACATTCGTCGTAACGCGCTATGTATAAAATTCAAACATTAAATAACATTTCCGCTAAAGGCTTAGAGTATTTACCTCGCGATACGTATGAAATAGCCTCAGAATGCTCGACCCCAGATGCGATATTATTGCGTTCATATAAAATGCATGACATGGACATTCCACGCTCTGTTATAGCTATTGGCCGCGCAGGTGCTGGGGTTAATAATATACCTGTTTCTAAAATGACTGATAAAGGCATCGCCGTTTTTAATGCGCCGGGTGCTAACGCTAATGCCGTTAAAGAGCTGGTTATTTCGGGCATGCTCATTGCGTGTCGTAACCTAATGGATGCTTGGGAATATACGGGGCAGCTAAGGGGTGAAGATACTGAAATATCTAAGGCCGTAGAAGAAGGCAAAAAGAAATTTGTTGGATTTGAATTGCCTGGTAAAACATTAGGGGTGGTGGGATTAGGTGCTATCGGTGTCAAAATAGCCAATGCAGCAGTCGCTCTTGGCATGAATGTGGTTGGTTTTGATCCTGCTATAAGCGTACAAAGTGCTTGGAACTTGTCTTCTGATGTTAAGCCCGTTGGCAGCATGGATGACATAGTCACTCAAGTCGATTTCATTACTTTTCATGTCCCTTATATAGACGCGACAAAAAACTTGATTAACACTGAACGTTTAAAGACCATGAAAGATGGTGTTGTTATCATGAATTTTGCCCGTGACGGTATTGTAGATGATGTTGCTGTATTGGCTGCCATCAAAACAGGTAAGGTATTAAGCTATGTATCTGATTTTCCATCCAAACTATTGAAAAATCAAAAAGGGGTAATTACCTTACCTCATTTAGGTGCATCGACAGGTGAAGCAGAAGAAAACTGTGCCATTATGGTGGCACAGCAGGTTAGAGACTTTATAGAAAATGGTAATGTCTTAAATTCTGTCAATTTTCCGAATGTGTCATTATCACGGGCCAGTGATTATAGACTAGCCATTGCTAACGAAAATAGGCCTGATATGGTGGGGCAAATATCACACATATTAGGCGAAAATAAGGTTAATATTTGTCATATGATCAACGAGTCGAGGGCTAATTTAGCCTATACCTTGATTGATATTGATACGTCTATTAATGCTGATGTATTAGCGCAGATAGCAGCATTAGATGGTGTGTTATCAGCGCGTTGTATGTGATATAACAGGTATAAGTCCCTCTCCTATGAGGATGAGGGCTATCCTCATAGGGATGTGGGATATCAGAATAATGCAGGAGCAATTATCTAAGTGAGGGGAATAAATTATTGAGTGAATATTCAATATTTATCTGTTTACCCTTACCTCAGCCCTCTTCAAAGTGAGAGGGGGAACACAGAATTTAAATGTCAGAATCTAAGCTAAAAACTATACGAAAGCGTATCGATGCCATCGACGAACAACTTGTCGAGCTTATGAATAAACGCGCGCAATGTGCAATAGACGTTGCTGATGTGAAACGTGAAGCATCGGCGGATAAAGATGTTAATTTTTTTAGGCCAGAGCGAGAAGCGCAAGTGATGCGCAAGGTTAAAGAAATAAATAAAGGCCCCTTAGCGGATAACCAAGCGGCACGTTTGATAAGAGAAGTGATGTCAACTTGCTTGTCGTTAGAGCAGCAGATGAAAATAGCTTATTTAGGGCCAGAAGGGACGTATACGCAAAACGCGGCTTACAAACAATTTGGTCATGCTGTAGAAACAGTAGCGATGGCCACCATTCAAGACGTGTTTAAAAAGGTAGAATCCGGTACTGCCCATTATGGTCTCGTACCCGTTGAAAATTCAACTGAAGGCGTGGTTACCCATACCTTAGATACATTTATGGGCACAAGTTTAAATATTTGTGGTGAAGTCGATTTGCCTATCCACCATAATTTAGTGAATACATCGGGTGATAGAGACAAAATAACAAAAATTTATTCTCATCAACAGTCATTAGCGCAATGCCAAAAATGGTTGTTGAATAATATGCCAAACATTGAAACAGTGCCTGTTAGCAGCAACGCAGAAGCAGCTCGCTTAGCTAATGCTGACGAAGCGGTAGCCGCAATTTGTGGATTATCAGCGGTTGAAGTCTTTAACTTATCAGTATGCGATGAAAATATCGAAGATATGTCTGATAATACCACTCGATTTTTAGTAATTGGAAAAGAAGCCGTTGCACCCAGTGGAATGGATAAAACTTCATTGCTTGTTTCAACCAAAAATAAACCAGGGGCATTATTATCGTTATTGCACCCGTTTTCTAAAAATAATATCAGTATGAGCAAAATAGAGTCACGTCCTGCACCATCGGGTTTGTGGGAATATGTGTTTTTTATTGATATCGAAGGTCACCAACAAGACGATATTATTGCCGAAGCCTTAGCTGCATTAAAAGAAGAAGCGGCACTGTTTAAAATTTTAGGTTCATATCCGAAGGCAGTTATTTAATGTCGACCACGGCTATTGCTGCTATTCAAGCGCTACAACCCTATCAAGCAGGCAAACCTGTTGAAGAGTTAGAGCGTGAGCTGGGTATTACCTCAGCCATTAAATTAGCTTCTAACGAAAACCCATGGGGATGCTCTCCTTTAGTTAAAGACACTTTGCAACAAGCTTTAGGCAATTTGTCTCTTTATCCTGATGCTAATGCGTTTTATCTAAAACAAGCCTTAGCTAAAAAACACAACATCAATGACAAGCAAATAACCATAGGGAATGGCTCTAATGATGTTTTAGACTTATTAGCACGGACATTTTTAACCGTTGGCGATGAAGCTATATATTCTAAATATGCTTTTTTGGTTTATCCCATTGTTGTGCAAGCGGTAGGAGCAACAGCTCGTGTTGCAAAAGCTTTACCTGAAAACGCTGAACAAGCATTTGGACATGATTTAGATGCCATGATTGCTTTAGTAAATGATAAGACAAAAATAATTTTTATTGCTAACCCTAATAACCCAACGGGTACATATTTCACTAAAGCAAAGCTTGATACCTTTATTAATCAAGTGCCATCATCCGTTATTATCGTGTTAGATGAAGCCTATTTTGAATATGTCGATGAAGCGGATTATCCCAATGGTTTAGACTATTTACAGGCACATGATAATGTCGTGGTTACGCGAACTTTTTCAAAAATCTATGGTTTAGCAGCCTTAAGAGTTGGCTATGCCGTGAGTCACCCAGATATTAGTGATGTATTGAACCGTGTTCGCCAACCGTTTAATGGCAATAGCCTAGGCTTGTTAGCGGCAAAAACAAGTTTAGAGAATGATCGTTTTATTAACGACTGTCAACGTAAAAACAATCAAGCTTTAGACGATTTTAAAGCCTATTTAGAGGCTCATAATTATCCTTATATTGCTTCAGTAGCTAACTTCATAACCGTTAAATTTGGCCAAAATACTATGGCTATCTATCAACAACTATTGACAAAAGGAGTGATTGTTAGGCCTGTTTCAAACTATGGTTTGAATGACTATTTGCGCATAACAATGGGTACGGAAGAACAGATGACGACCTTAAAAAAAGCACTAGATGCACTCAGAGATAATAATGATTAATCGTTTAGCTTTAATCGGCACAGGTTTAATTGGAGGTTCACTTTCGTTAGCTTTAAAATCAACAAAATCTGTTAAACATGTCGTAGGTTTTGCGCGTAACGAAAGCAACCTTAAAAAAGGTGTTTCATTAGGTATTTTAGATAGTTTTAGTTTAAATCTTAAAAATGCGGTTAAAGATTGTGATGTGGTTATTTTAGCGGTACCACTTGGTGCTATGGGTGATTTGCTGAAACAGATAGCTCCTCACCTTAAGGACAGTTGTGTCGTTAGTGATGTCGGTAGCGCTAAAGGCACAGTGGTTAGAGCGGCAAAGGAAAGCTTAGGAGAACGCTTTAAGCAGTTTGTTCCCGCCCACCCAATTGCAGGCACCGAAAATAGTGGCATCGAGTCTGGCTTTTCTGAGTTATTCCAGAAACGCAAAGTAATTTTAACACCTAATAAAGCGACATCTGCTCAAGCCATTAAAACGGTTAAAATAATGTGGGAAAACTGTGGCGCCGTAGTAGAGAGCATGTCAGCTGATCATCACGATCAAATTTTTGCAGCAACGTCTCATTTGCCCCACATGCTGGCTTATAGCTTAGTAAACTGCTTAGCTGATATGGAAGATAAAGTAGAAATCTTTAACTATGCAGCCGGTGGTTTTCGTGATATTTCACGCATAGCGTCCAGCGACCCCACCATGTGGCGCGATATCTGTTCGCATAATAAAGACGCTATATCATCTATGTTAAAACAATATTCTGAAGAGCTTATGACGCTATCTGATAAAATAAATACTTCTCAAAGTGATGAATTATACGACTACTTTTCGCGGGCTAAAAAACGCCGCGATGATCTAATAGGGCATTGCTAAGCAATAAGTTCGTCATTAGTTAATTGTGAACTTAATTGATATTTGAGTTGATTGAGGAAAGCTTTTTTATTTTAACTTCTTAAATAAAGCTTTTGCTTTCGCCCTATTTTTAAATTCACCTTCAATTTCAATGATCAATGCTAATTGAGTTTTTGCCTCACTTGTCCTTTTAGCTTTATTTAAGGCGATTGCAAAATGATATCGATAATCGGGGTTCTCTGGAGCAAGTTTTACCGCTTGAGATAGGTGCTCTAGCGCTTCAGTTATATTATTATTGTTTAAATGAACCCAACCTAGGGTATTTAAATTAGATGGGTTCTTAGAGTCAATGTTATATGCAATGTCAGCATATTCCATGCTCATCGGGCTGTTTAGCTGAAGTGATACCAATGCAAGGCTATTGAAGACACGATCAAACCTACGTTCTTTTTTGATGATTTCTTTATATAGGTTTTGAGCTAAAATATATTTTCCTTGTTGTTGATAAGTGATAGCCAATACTTCTTTTAAATTTAAATCTTCTGGGTGTTTTTTAACCCACTGTTGCAGCTGAGATAAGCCAAATTCAGTTTGATTGTTTAAATTATAAGAAGAAAAAAGCTTAATGTAGGTTTCAGAATTATAATTTAATTTAATCGCTTTTTTAAACTGTAAGATTGCTTTTTTAGGCTGTTTTAAGGCTATATATACATCACCTAAAGTATCATAACTTGAAGGTTTAGTTGGGTGTGCTTTTACTAATTCAATTGCGCGCTTGAGCGCTTTATTATAGTCATTATTTCTTAAATCATATTTGGTTAATAAAACTCTTATAACTAAGCTATTGGGAGAAAGAACAAGAGCTTGCTCAAAGCTTTTATATGATTGTTCAAAATCACTGTCAAAGCTTTGCATTTTGCCTAAGCCAAACCAAGAAGCAGGGGAGTTAGGTTTTAATTTAATAATTTTTTTATAAATTTGAACGGCAGAATCAGGTCTTCCCGATAATTTTAATAAATTAGCATAGCTCACTAATAGAGAGATGTTTTCAGGCTGGATAGCCACCATTTCATTGCTGATTTCGACTGCTTTTGTGATGTTTTTAACGCGACTATAATAATCCACAAGTACTTCACGAGATGCTAAAGAAGCTCGATTTAATTTTCGTGACTTGTTAAGCCACTTTAGCATTTCTTCATCCTTACCCCTGCGTTTAAAAATTCCCGCCAGTGATATTAACGATTGATCATTGTGTGATTTTGTTTTTAGGACTTCACGATAGAGTTTTTCGGCTTCGCGGTCATTTTTTTCACTAATATAAATTTTAGCCAAATTAATTTTAGACTCTATGAGATCATTATTGAGGTTAATTGACTTTTTATAAAAAGCTTTAGCCTCAATAGTATCGTTTTTATATAAGGAAGTCGTTCCTAATAAATAATAAAGAAGAGCGCTTTTCGGTGATTTTTTGAGATAATTATTTAAAACATCTGCCGCTTTGTCGTATTGCTGCTTGCTGATTAAGTTTAAGACATGAAGGCGACCCTGACCTATGAAGTCGTTATAATCATTGTCTGTAAAGGTTAGCTCAATAGATTTTCCAGATTGTAATTTGGCTCGTTTAAACTGCTTTTGTATGATTATATTATCTGGAGCAGCTTTAAGAGCTTTAGATAAATAAGTGTCGCTTTTTTCTTTGTTGCCAATAATTTGATAAGCCGTTGCAATCATCGAAAAGATATAAGGATCATTTGTTTTTTCGATAGGTTTTAATAAATCAATAGCTAAAGAACCTTGTTTTCTTTTTAAGTAAATTGCTGCGATTGTTTTTTTAGCTTGAACATCATTCGGATTAAACTTTAAAAATTTTTCTAAGTTTTTGTGGGATGAAGAATAGTCTTGTTGATGAAATTGAATCGTGCCTAAGAGCTTTAAAGCTTCATAGTTTCTTTTTTTGCCCTTTATGACTATATCAATAGCGCTTTTAGCACGTGAATAATCTTGTTGCTCAAAAGCGATAACAGCCAATAGGTAATTACCAACTTGATGCTCAGGGTAATTATTTAATACTGTTTGGATTTCATTTTTAGCTTTTTGATATTCTTTTTTTCCGATATAGGATCGAACAACACCAAACCATACATTAACATTAGAAGGCTGGATTTTTCCTGCAGATTTAAAGAAAGAAAGGGCTTTGTCAAAGTTATGTATTGATCGATAAAATTGCCCTGCTCTAATCATAACTTCTGGTTCATCGCCATAATGTAAAATCAGCGACTCAACTAATAGTTTTTCTTGTTTGGCATTACCATCAATAAAAAAAAGTCGAGATTGTCCTAGCTTAACTTCAAGTTCATCAGGCGATAATAAATAGGCGCGTTGAAACATAAGGCGTGCTTGTTTAAATTGCCGTTTTTCATAATAAGCATGGCCTTGTATTGCTCTAATACGTGCAATTTCGTTTTGAGGTAAATCTATAAAATTAAAGCCATTAGTGATTTTATCAAACTCACCAACCATAAGCTGTACTTTAGCTTCTAAAATTGCGATTTGTTTAGGGGTGGCATTAAGCTTATGGGCCTTATTGACTTCTGTTTGTGCTTGAATACCTTGACCCGTTAAAATAAAAACTTTGATAAGTTCTAAATGAACTTGGAGATTACGTGGGTCTTCTTTCGCAGCATTTTTTAAGTGAATTAAAGAAGAAGAATATTGTTTTTTCTCAAAAGCATTTTGTGCTTTTAAGATAAGTTCATTGGTCGTTTCTGCGTTAGTAGTAAAGGATAGAAATAATAAGACAGGTATAAGGACATTAAATATCCGTTGCATAAGTAAAGCGCTCATATATTTTAGAAAGTTAATATAACAGGTATTTTAAGATAGGCATAAAAAAAGCGCTAAAAGCGCTTTTTTTATTTAATTGTGAAAAGAACGTTATTTATTTAATTTTCTACGTCTCATTCCTGACATGATTATACCTAATGATCCAATACCAATAAGAGCTGTTATTGTTGGCTCAGGAATTGGGTTTCCATTACTATTTCTAGTTAAAGTGATTTGGCCATTAATATCATCATTGCCACAAGACATTGTCCAATGACTATCAACAGTAAATGTTTCACCTAAAGCAACAATAGAGTCTAAGTTAAATGTGACAGTTCTAAAATAACTTGTATTGTTTATGGTGTCTTTCCAAGAATCATTATGTCCAACATGATTTGCATAGTTTGCAGTGTTTTCTAAGCCATTTTGACCACTCTTGCCAGAGCTATTGTCTAATAAGCCCGCTATATAAAAACCTTCATCCATTGCAAAAGGACTACTTTGCCAATTGGGAATGTCATTATGCCATAAAAGATCAGTCCCACCATTATTCCAAGCTTCTTGGCCTGTTTTTATTTTATACAAACCTGCGGCATCAACACCATTACTGCCGCCTGTTGTGTAAGACTGTTTAGTGCTGTTGCCACCTGTGCTAGCGGTGAACTCTCCAAAATCAACAGCATACTCATAAGTATTTGACATGGCAGTAGAGTTACCATTGCGGTTAACATCACCGTCAAAAGAAAGTGCTAGGTCACCTCCAAAGTAATCAGTGTTGCCATATTCAGTTTGCATATCTTCAAGGTCATACCCAGCTTGTAAGCCAATAGATAAATTATTAGTTACAGCATCATATTTGTAGAAAAAATACTCGGCATCAAAGCGCTGACCACCATAACCTGGTGCTGTTCCGCCATCATCATCATTTGAGCC
>CAYZQE010000063.1:0-14245 GCA_964480635.1 uncultured Gammaproteobacteria bacterium
TTGATTTATTCAGGCTTATTGCTTAACAACTAGTTCAGGTCATGCACTTATGATACGAATTCACCATATACTCTACCCATGTTTTAATTATTAGTTATAAAGGGTTTAATGCGCTCTTGGGTAAGCGGATGCGTTGCAAGATATTGAGACACGCCATCGACCACTAATTTATTTTTATCTCGTTTAACAACACGTCCTGCGTCATCATGTTGCTTTGATAAGCGCGTCATTATGCTTGCAAAGTGATTTAGCTGAATGCCATTTTGGGTTAAAAAGTTTAATGCAAATTGGTCTGCTTCAATTTCAAAGGCACGCGAATATGAAAGCTCTAGCAATAGAACAGGCATTGCTATCACCGCTGAGGATGCAAATGAAATATCACCCGTCATCAATACAACTAGACTAGCCAGCAAAGAACTTTGTATGGCTCGACGTAACAAATGACGCCTGTCCAAATGACCTATTTCATGCCCTAAAATTGCTATTAATTCTTGATCATCTTCTGCAAGCGCGACCATTTCATCGGTAAAAATAATATGCCCATCTGGTAAGGCAAAAGCATTCGCCCCAATTTCTCCACCACGGCGAAATACTATTTTAATATTTAAGTCTTTATAAATGTCAGCATAGCGATTAAATTTAGTGAGCAATTCAGCTTGGCGAGACGATGATAGTTTTGATTCGCTTAAATAACTTTGGTCTAGCAGTGTTAATGAACCTTGACCTAAATATTGTGTAACGTCATTAGGTAGCATTTTAGCTGTCGTTTCCGCTATTGTTGGCACACCATATTGAATAAACCCCCAGCTAAATAACGCAACGAAAACCAAGGTTAAAAGAACATAAGACAATCGACTTTCTAAGTGATAGATCCAAGCTAAAGAATTGGGCGCTTTATTATTTTTTAACCATTGATCGATCGCCTCATTTTCTGCCGTCTCAAATAATGAGCCATCTGAAAAAGTAACACTTCTTATTGTGTTTGCAATGCGTGGCGAAATTTCAATAGAATCGAGTGCAGCATTTTGATAAATTGCCTTAGCAGATGAGTCAACAGCCTTTATAGTGACCTTATTATCGACGGTTAAAAGTAACCATGCCTCGTATCGCTGAGATTTATTGGCCTCAAAATAATCACCTTTAATTTGCATAGTTAAAGAATCGACACGTCCATATCAAATACTTCACCGACTTGTTCACCTAATGCATTCACGTGTTGTAGCTCGGCATTGATAAAATTATCTAACGAACCATTCATGTTTAAAAATAGTTTTTCACAGCGATATTTGGCTATTCGAACTTGCGCCCAAGGAATAAATAAACCCAATGTTAAGACAATGCCTAAAGTATTAGAAAAGTATAACCAAGCCATTTGAGGTAATTTAAGCTGCGAGATAAACCCATGAGCTTGAATGGTTGTTGCGTTAAAAAATAAATTACCTAATGCTGTCGCTGAATAAGCAAAAATAAAGAGGTACACCAGCATTAAGATTGGAGCAAAAATAATGCCGAATTGTTGCTGTAATTCAACTGAATCACTCACGCCGATAACGTTTGCTAAAATAGCAAAAACGATGCCCAAACTTATAATAAGCAAAAATATGTTGAGGAAAATTTTATAATAATCTTTTGCCACAGCACTAAATTTGAATGATTTGGTGCCAAATGAACTATGGTTTACAAAAAATTGGCTTTGGCGATACCAAATATAAGGCAGAATTAAACCAAGAGTCAATGGGACTAATATTGGCAAGAGCAAAAACACAATGGCGGCATCTTTTGCTTTCGCATCAAAATTAAAACGAACATTCCTAAATACACTGTTACGAGCGTTAAACTGCAACGAACGCACAATAATCCATGGAAAAAACGTCATTAAGATAATGAAAATAACGAATCCAATTAGCGGATTAAATTGGTTAACTAACGAGTAAATCACTAAAAAACCCAAAGCAATTAAACGACCTTTCAAAATTTCGATTGGCTTTGCTGTATAACGAAAACTCGTACCCTCTAAAAATGTGTTGCCATAAAAATACTGCTTATTTCTAACTTTTGCCCATGCTGAATAAATCCCTAAGGTTATAATAGTTAAAAATATATTCACGATCCATATCTTAAAATACTCGAAACCCTTACCTTTAAACTCTATTGGTGAAACAGTAACGGTAGCAGAAAGTGATGTTGATTGAGAATATGAATGAGGTTGAATTTCAGTTGGATCTGTATCAAGGGATTCATGTTGTTGGGTAGAACAAGGTCGTAAAGCAACCTCTAAACCCACATCTATGAAAGCTCGTAAATATTGTTGCGCTGTTACTTCAATTAAACCAGATGACAAAATAAAATGAGTCTTTCTGATGATTCTTATTGCAGCGATATCTTCAATTTTTAATAAAGTCACTAAACCGTTAAGAGCTTCTTCTTCTGATACGCCTCGCTTTAACCCTATATAGTAAATTTCGAATTTTTGCTCAGCCACTCATATCTCCGCTTTAATCGTCTTGGTCATCTATTTTGAATTCAATAAAACTTTGTCACATTAAAAGCAATATTTTTCTATCATCTCTTGATCAAAAAAATGATGGCAAATCTCTTCTTCATCAATGCAAAGAACGGGGACTTTAACGTTGTATTTTATTTTTAACAACTCTTCTCTTTCAATATCAACCTCATTTAAGCTAAAACCGTGTTGCTGAACAAAGGGATAGAGTTCACGGCGCATATCATCACAAAGATGACAGCCCTCCCTAAAATACAGAGTAAGCTCTTTCATGACGGCGCATTAAGATAAATAGATTAGAGTTAAATTCAAAAAAGCAATCTGAGGCAAGCTCAAGCTATGGCCTAATTGCTAAAAATACTGGGCCAGTTGAACGCTGCACAAGCATGGCAACAGCCTTTCCTTCTATTAATTTGCCTATAACCGACTTTATATCATCCAATGTGTTTATTGCATGATTATCTAACATTGTAATGACATCTCCTTTACGAACGCCTGCTTCTAAGGCAGATTCGCCAGTCACGTTCTTGACTAAAACGCCTTCATCTAAATTCAATAATTTTTTTGTCGCGCTATCTAATTCATTAAATGTCATGCCTAGTGCTTCGGATACTTTAGAGTCCGTTTTAGTCTCTTCAGATAACCCAGCTTGGTTTATTTCAGTTGGCAATTGATCAATAACAAGTTTGATATCTTTTTTCTTTTTATGACGGATCACCGTCAATGTGGATTCTTTTCCAATTAAAGCCCTTCCAACTAAGGGAGGCAAGCCACTTGAACGAGCAATGCGAGAGCCATTAAATGCGACAATCACATCACCGACTTGTAAGTCAGACTTTTCTGCTGGGCTTCCTTTTATAATCTGAGCAACTAGAGCACCATGAGGCATATTCATACCAAATGATTCGGCTAATTCTGACGACACTTCTTGAATCAACACGCCTAACCAACCACGAGAAACACTGCCTTTATTTCTAATTTGGTTCATTACATCAATGGCCATTTCAATGGGAATAGCGAATGATAAGCCCATAAAACCACCCGTTCGGCTGTAAATTTGTGAGTTAATGCCAATCACTTCGCCTTTTAAATTAAATAACGGCCCACCTGAATTGCCAGGGTTTATCGCCACATCAGTTTGAATAAAGGGAACATAGTTTTCATTAGGTAAGCTTCGCCCTTTAGCGCTAACAATACCTGCCGTTACGGTTTGGTCAAAACCAAAAGGTGACCCTATTGCAAGCACCCATTCTCCAACTTTTAATTTATTTGAATCACCTAGCTTTAAAGTCGGTAGGTTTTTAGCATCAATTTTTAACAATGCCACATCACTGCTTTTATCAGATCCTATTATCTTGGCATAATACTCTTCCCTCGATGACAACCTCACCTTAACCTCATCGGCGCCCGCTATAACATGATGGTTAGTTAAGATATAACCATCTTCAGAAATAATAAACCCTGAACCCAATGATGCGGCTTTTTTATCTTTAAACCGATCAAGACCTTCGTCTCCTAAAAACTTTTCTAAAAACTTCTCTAAGGGCGAACCTTTTTCTAATTCAGGGATTCGTATATTTTTCTTTATTTCATTTAATGATGACTTTTTAACCGTGCTGATATTCACAATTGAAGCCTTAGACCTTTCAACAATTTGAGTGAAATCGGGTAAGTTAGCCTGCGCTGTTACTTGAATAAATACACATAATAAACCAAAACTGGCTATGGCGATTTTTTTCATTAAATATCTTCCGGTTTAAACTTTTTTGATAAATTGAGGCGACAGTCGCTTAGGGTTTTTTTGCGCATTTTTATTGGCTAGCTTAAAGCCAAACCAAAGACCTACAGCAGCAAAAACCACTACAAAACCATCTGATAACATAAATAACTGTTCAGCGATTAATGCAAAACAAAACAGCGATATAAGAGGTAATAAATAAATTAACAAAGATGCCTTAAGATAATTTATATCTTCTAGGCCTATCATAACGACATCCCCTTCTTTCAAAACGTCTTTAAAGGGGTATGAGGACAAATCTAAAGTAAATTGTGAAGGTCTATTACCGAATAATTGACTGAGTGAACTGGTACCGCAACTGGATTGAGCGTCACAGCCATTACAAGATGACTGACGCTTGATTTCTACCAGCGCATGCTGATCTGATAACGAGATAATATAGGCTTGTTCTTCTATCATTCGTAATAGATTGAAGAAACCAGCTGTTTGACTGTTTTATGTGGCACTTCACCCACAGCGGTCACAGAAAAACCATTGATAATAACGCCAAAAGCATTAATAGCACCCATTGATGAACTGCCCATTAGACTGTCTTCAGTTTGCTTTTCAATAAACAATGACAACGACGCTAAACCATCGGTAAAAACCATGTGATGGATAAAGTCGTTACTACCTTGAACAGGTCTCTTATACGCCGAATCTTGCCAAAACCCTACCGGTAATTTTTCCATCTTCCAAGCAGTGTCAGGCATCATTCGAGTATCTTGAGATGCTGTATGCGAACTAACCAAGCTATAACCAATTGTTGGCTTTGGAATTAAGCTCATTGCTGCGAGTTCTGGATTTTTAATCGTTTCGATATGGGTGAACATAACTTGCTCTAAAATTTCACCCTCATTATTGATCAATGCAGACTTCAACAAATAGCCTTCTTTTTCATCGACCCAAATCTGCATACCATAACGCATACTATCTTTAGGTTTAATTGATACGATCGTACCTATACGATTAGCAATTCTATCCATGCCAACAATTTTAAATTCATAAAATTTTGCCAACCGAGTAACATCATCTGGAATCCATAAAGGAGAAAAAGAGACTTTACGTGATTTATCTCGTATCACCTTTCTACTACCTGGCCAAACGCACGTTAAATTTTCATCATCACGAAATACTTCTCGTGCTTCACCATTTAACGAAAACAAACGCTCTTTCAAACCGTCTTTCGTTTGCACATGTTGAATTGACATGCTTTCAATTTGTGTACCATGTAAATAAACAAAATCACCGCTATAACTATTTTTAAGCATTGCATCAGACATTTTCTGAATCTGCTCAATCGCTTCTATCGCCTGGTTTGAATAAACCACAGAAGAAAAAGCTAATAGCGTAAAAAAACATGCCTGAGAAAAACGTTTTATCATAATGCTAAATATTGAATTAAAGATTTAATGACTAACATCAAAACCAGCAACACGCGCTTGAGGGATTATACCCTTCATTGATGATGAGTATTCAGTGTGTGTCACCAAATAAGCGTTGAGTTTAGCCTGAGACACGGCCTGACTTTGCTGCGAACTCCAATGTGATCTATTTTGAATTGGGCTTAATAACATGGGCGTTGACACATTAACGGTATTCGATAACACGGGTAATTGAGCCAATTGACTCACTTGATCACTGACATCAACCTGAGGCACCGATAAAGCAATTTCATTGGCTTGTTGCGTAAAAACGCCAGTACGGGAATCGACACTCATTAAGCTTTGCAGGCTAATGACCGCAACCCAAGCAACAGAAGCAGCAACGGCTAGCCCTGTGACCGGTTTAAACCAACGTGAAAAAATACTGACTGATTCGACTTGCTCGATGATTGTCTCTGTCGGTTTCGATAAAGGTTCTAGTTGTGCAATTTTCGCACTAATTTGAGAAGCAAAATCTAAATTGATCGATACACCGGCTTCTTGACGCATGATATCGCCTACTAAAAGATATCGCTGCATGCGATAGCATAAATTAACATCGGATGATGTTTCATTCATTTGCTCATTTGATTCACTTTCCGTTAACTCTGAATCTAAAAAAGCAGAAAACGTTTCATTTTTATTTGTCATAACTTCATACCTACTCTCAAGCTAATATGCTTAAACCTATACAATTTTAATCCTACTCTTAGAACTCAATAATTCTGCCCTTTTCAGGCCAATTCCAACAGTAGTCTTACATTATTACTCTACGACGTTATTCTTAAGGAGACACTGAATAAACATCTTTAATCTTTTACTTAAAGCCTTAGTCACTCAATCAACGGTCTTAGTTCCGCATCAATTGCTTCTCTTGCCCGAAAAATTCGCGATCTCACTGTTCCTATAGGGCAATCCATGATTCGAGCGATCTCTTCATAGCTCATACCTTGCATTTCGCGTAGACGAATTGCCGTTTTTAAATCTTCTGGTAACGCGTCAATACTGGCGAAAACTGTTTTTTCAATTTCTTTAGTAAGCATGATGTGTTCGGGTGTTTCACGGTCTTTTAAGCGCGATTCACCATCATAAAACTCTGCATCTTGTGCATCTATACCTTGCGCAGGCACCTTTCTGCTTTTTGAAGCCAAATAATTTTTTGCCGAATTGGCTGCAATTCGGTAAAGCCACGTATAAAACTGACTGTCGCCACGAAAATTATGCAACCCTTTATAAGCTTTCATAAATGCTTCTTGTGCAATATCCTGACATTCAGAATAATCTGACACAAAACGTGTAATTAAATTAATCACACGCTGTTGATATTTAATGACAAGCACATCAAACGCTTTGCTATCACCATTTTGGACGCGTTTAACTAGTTCAGCATCCGTCTCATTGCTATTCATTTAATACCTTTATATTTGCCCTTTTAAATGCATTTTAAACACTTAAATCAAAATTTCCCACAATTCTGAGCAGCTTATGACTCAGGGGGATTGTAAAAGTTCTGCTCAAAGGTTCTAATTACCGCTCATAAATTAGAATTACTTATATAATAGATGAGTAAACCGAAAAAAACACTGATAGAACCTATTTAAGGTGACACTGATCAAGTCCAACAATTTTGAACTTGCTAAAACTGCCAATATTTTCACCGAAAATAGCGGCAGTTTTTTCTATGGCTATTGCTCCTGCATAGCCAATATACAGTCCATCCATGGACATATGCGCCCAAATCTTATTAACTTAATCAGAGGCTCCTTAAATGAGCAAACAACAACATTATGATGTCATCATAATCGGTAGTGGTGCAGCCGGCTTAAGCCTGGCACTAAAATTACCGACTAAACTTAAAATTGCCTTACTGGCAAAAGCAAAATTTTCTGAATGCTCATCTCATCTTGCTCAAGGTGGCATCTCTGCCGTATTAGAACCAGAAGATAGTGTGCAATTTCACATTAACGACACCATAAATTCTGGAGCAGGACTTTGTGACCCCGATGTTGTTGATCATACCACGAGCCAAGCCAAAGAAATGATTGAATGGTTGACTGAGCTTGGCATGCCATTTACTAAGGATAATAGTGAACATAGCCAAAGTGGTTTTCATCTTACCCGTGAAGGTGGGCACAGTAAGCGACGCGTTGTGCATGCCGCTGACGCTACTGGTAAAGCGTTACAACAAACACTTAAATCACATGTTTTAGAACGCCAAAACATCACTATTTTTTCTAGCCATATTGCGATAGACCTAATTCAAGCTCGGCAACAGCAATGCCTTGGTGTTTATGCTTACAACAAAAACACTAAACATATTGATACTTTTAGTGCCCAAAAAACCGTATTAGCCACAGGCGGCGCAAGTAAGGTCTATTTATATACCAGCAACCCAGATGGATCTACCGGTGATGGCATTGCTATGGCGTGGCGAGCAGGTTGCCGCATTGCCAATATGGAATTCATTCAGTTTCACCCAACCTGTCTTTACCACCCAGATGCAGGCTCATCTTTAATTTCTGAGGCACTAAGGGGTGAAGGTGGATTATTAAAACGACCTAATGGCGAACGCTTTATGGATGAATTTGATGACCGAGCAGAGCTAGCACCCCGCGATATTGTTGCACGTGCGATAGATCATGAAATGAAGCGTTTAGGCAGTGATTGCATGTATTTAGACATTAGCCATAAAAGCAGCGCCTTTATAAAATCACATTTTCCGAACATTTACCAAACATGTTTAGAATTTGATATCGATATCACCAAACAAGCTATCCCTATTGTGCCTGCTGCGCATTACACCTGTGGTGGTGTAATGACTGATAAAAATGGTTCGACTGATCTTGATGGCTTATATGCCATTGGTGAAGTCGCTTATTCGGGTTTACACGGTGCCAACCGAATGGCTAGCAACTCACTATTAGAATGCCTTGTCTTTGCCAACAATACCGCTAAGCATATTGAAAACACATTATCTAAAACATTTAAAAGTGAAAAAATCAAAGCTTGGGATGAAACTAAGGTAACCGATTCAGATGAAGAAGTGGTTGTATCACACAATTGGAATGAACTACGCCATTTTATGTGGGATTATGTCGGCATTGTGCGTACTGATAAACGTTTAAAAAGAGCTCTCAACCGCGTGCGCCTTTTAAAACAAGAGATCAACGAATATTACGGCCATTTTAGAGTCACCGCTGACCTAATAGAGCTCAGAAATTTAGTCGATGTTGCTGAATTAATCATTAAATCAGCCCAGCAACGTAAAGAAAGCCGTGGGCTTCATTACACCTTAGATTACCCAGAAACAAATAATAACCCAACGCCAACTATTATTGATGGCTCTCATAAGAAAAAACAATCAACGTCAAAAATAGCTTTTATTTAAAAAAACTATTTATTTCATGAAGTAATTCTGTATTTTTATCATTAAAAAAATGTTCAGCATCTTTCACAATAACTTGCTGATACCCACTGTTACCTGCTTGCTTTGCGGCCTCCCTTCTTGCATTCGCAGTGTTTAAAACACTTGGCAAATCATCTGATCCATATAAATCCAACATTGGGATGTTAATTTTAGCCACAGAACTCGCATCGCCTAGACCCACTGCCACAAATTTTGAAATGGCTGAATTGGGGTTATTAGCAAAATAATAAGCAGCCATAGCCGACCCCATACTGTGCGACACCAATACAATTTCTTGCATATCATTATCTTTTAGAAACGTAATCGCCGCCTCTATTCTTGGTGCAACTTCTTTAAATAAAGGTCGATATTCCTCTCCTCCAATACCATTTGCTAAGACCGGCATTTGTATAGAAAGTGTATGCCAACCATATTGCGGCATTTCAACACGTACAGGCTGAACCACTTGCTCCCAATCAGGGTGTGCGCCTAAACCATGAACGACAATAACGGCTCTCTTTTTAGGGTTTTCATCGGCTTCTGTGTATAAACTAAATATCTCCCTATCGCCAACGGTTAGCATTTCAACATCACCATCAACAATAAAGTCAGCCACTTGATCAATCCAGCGCTGCTCTTTGGCAAAATCTGATGCAACCACAACCTGAGTTAAACCAAACACTAAAAGTAGTGATAAAATAGTACCTATTGTCTTTTTCATTATATTAATCATCTAATTATCTACCGCCTAAGTTAAAGTTTTCCTATGATAGTACAAGAATCACTAAGCATCCAAACTCAATGTCGCAGCACTCACAATATTTCTCAAAACATTAATCAAATTGTGAAAAAAAGCAGTATAAATACTGGTCTATGCCATGTGTTTATACATCATACAAGTGCTTCCTTAATCATTACTGAAAATGCAGATCCTGATGTACGCCGAGATTTAGAATACTTCATGCAAAAAACTGTTATTGATGATGACCAAGGATATTACCATCGAGATGAAGGCCCCGATGATATGTCCGCACACATTAGAACAGTACTCACTCAAACAGAATTAACCGTACCCATTTCTAATGGCAAACTCGCTCTAGGTACATGGCAAGGTATTTTTTGTTGGGAACATAGAACCCATGCACACCATAGAAAGCTAACCATCACACTTCAAGGTGAATAATCTATTACCTTTGATAGGTATTAAATAAACCTATTTTCGTGCATTATCGCGCGTAACTAAATTACAGATTTTAAGATATATTGCTTTGACTTCGTGCTGCGATATAATTACATTAACGAGTACTAAAATTTAGGTTATTCGCACCTACTGCACTAAGTGAATAACCACACACACTATTTAGAGAGATATTCGATGGCAACAAGAGACCATACTTTCAGAAAATATGAAGACGGTGATTGGAAATATAACAACATTGGCGATAGTATTTTTGAGCAAGACACCACTTACAAATGCCCTACCTATGTTCACCGTACGCCACCTTGCCAAGGCAGCTGCCCATCGGGTGAAGATATTCGTGGCTGGTTAAGCATTGTCCGTGGTATCGAAGTGCCTGAAGACGGCATGGATAAATTCGAATATGCGTTTCATCGTTCAACCTCTGCTAACCCTTTTCCTGCCATTATGGGTCGTGTTTGTCCCGCTCCTTGTCAAGAAGGCTGTAACCGTAATGAAGTTGAAGACTTTGTCGGTATCAACGCCGTTGAGCAATTTATTGGTGACAATGCGCGTGAACAAGGCTATACATTAGGTGATGCAGGCCCTGAAACAGGCAAAAAAATTGCTATCATTGGTGGTGGCCCTGGTGGCTTAGCCTGTGCTTATCAATTACGCAAGTTAGGTCATGGCGCAACTGTCTATGATAGCCACAGTGAGCTTGGTGGCATGATGCGTTATGGCATCCCAGGTTATAGAACACCTCGTGACGTATTAGACCACGAAATTAAACGTATTTTAGATCTTGGCGTTGAAGTGCATATGAATACCTTCATTGGTAAAGATATTTCAATGGAAAAATTACGTGAAGACTATGATGCCGTGGTTATTGCCATTGGCGCTCAGTCGGGTCGCGCCATTCCTATTGATGGTGGTGATGCGTCAAACTGTATCACCGGTGTTGCCTTTTTAGACGCTTACAACGATGGTCGTTTAAAAACGACGGCTAAGCGCGTTGTTGTTATTGGTGGTGGCGATACAGCCATGGACGTCGTATCTGTAGCTCGTCGTTTAGGTCACATTGAACACACTCATGAAAATGAACGCACAGAAAATGTTGTCTTGAACCAAACCGCACAAGACGTCGCGATGACCGCTAACAAACAAGGTGCTAGTGTTATTTTGGCTTATCGTCGCCCTGTCGACAAAATGCCCGCAGCACTGCACGAAGTTGAAGCAGCAGAACGTGAAGGTGTCGAACTGCGTGGTAGTTTAGTGCCTGTTTCTGTCGTTGTTGGTGCTGACGGTCGTGCCACAGCCCTTCGCGTTGCTAAAGCAGATTGGACTTCAGGCAAAATGGAAATTATCCCGGATAGCGAGCACGATATCGAATGTGACTTAATCGTTTCTGCGATTGGTCAAGGTGGCGACTTAACCGGCATGGAAAGCTTAGATAACGGTCGTGGTTTAATCGATTCTGACAAATTTTTTCAAGTGCCTGGTGAAGAAGGCTTATTTGTTATTGGTGATATCGTAAAACCTCATCTATTAACAACCGCTATAGGTCATGCATCCATCGCGACTGAAAGCATTCATCACTTTTTAAATAAGTCAGAGTTTACTAAACGCCCTAAAGTTGACGTACATCACTTTGATTTAATTGATAAATTAAAAGAAACTGATTTATCGCCTGCTGATTATGACCATGGCAGTAGTGAATGGGGCACAGACTCAGCTGATCACGCCGTACACAACTATGAAGATCGTTCTGCACAAGAAATTATCGCAGCTGATAAACTTTACTTAGGCCATTTTGCACATGAAGAGCGTAACTTGCGCCCAGAAAGCTTTATCGAATCAAAAGACATCATTGATTCCTACGAAGAACGCTTTCAAGGCTTTGAATCAGCGGCTGATGCCGAAAAAGAAGCCGACCGTTGCATGAGTTGCGGCATGTGTTTTGAGTGTGATAATTGTGTTATCTACTGCCCTCAAGATGCTGTTTTTCGTGTTAAAAAAGACGAGAAAACGTTAGGTCGCTATGTCGATACTGATTACACACGCTGTATTGGTTGTCACATTTGTTCTGATGTTTGTCCCACAGGTTATATCAATATGGCGTTAGGCGAACACTAGACTACGCTTTACTAAACGCATAAAAAAACCTGCTTTATGCAGGTTTTTTTATGCCCGTAAAAACAGACCACTTAAAAGAACATGTCATCATCGTCGACAACGGGCGCGGTTACAACAACGCTTGGAATATGTTTCTTTATAATCTCTTTTTCAGGTTCACTGACACATAAAGCTGCCAATTGCGCTCCAAACTCATCAATATCAGCTTGAGTCAATTCAGTTCCTGCTAACGCTTTTCTTTTATCTAACCAAACATTTAGCATCTGAATCAATACATCCATCTGCTGACTGATATAATCTTGAAACTGAAGCTGCTGAACAATTGGCGCCATAAGCTTTTGACGCTTCACATCTTGTTCAGAAAACGCATTAATCGAATCTGTCACTTTACTAATCACAGCATGATGTTGCTTTTCATCTAAATCAGAAGTTCTAAAATCACTCTCTAATTCCTTTATTTCAATACCCTTGGTATTAGTCGCTATATAACTTAAAGCGCCCATAACGATATCAGTGGAGTGCTTCGCTTCAGAATGACAATGCGTCATCACTTCTGATGTAAATGACACCATGTCATTCATTAAATTATCATTATTCATGCTGTTGCCTTAATCAAATAAATTATCAATCCAGTCACATAAATCCTCTTCTGTGCTGGCTGGCGCATCTTGTTTTTTAACATGCAGATAAAAAGCTTTAATCTCTACAGAAGAAACCACATGCTTTTCAATTTTATCAAAAAGAATAGCGCTGTTGTCATCCCCATCACTATGTTCATGTAAAATAATTTCTTGCCAAGCTTTATGCACCCTATCTAAATGCTGGTTAGTTGTTTCAGCAAACTGCATACCGACCATAATAGGGGCAATTTTAGCTTTTAAATCACTATCACTGCTGATTGTCTTCTCTAAAATTTTTTGTACATTTGCTAACTGCTCACCCGCCTTTTGAATATCAGATTGTTCATTTTTTTGCTCTTCAACACCACCTTGAACTTGATCTAGAATATCGTCAATTTCACAATTAAATTCATATTTAAGTTCATCACTATTTTTAGAAAAATATATATCTTGGAAGGTCGTTAACGCAGACTGTACCGATTCGTCCATAACTTTTGATGAAATATCTAATATTTCATTCGCTGCATTCTCACTAGCTGTCACAATATTAGACAACAAATCACTAAACACATCTAAAAAGACATGATCAAATTCTTCATTTGAAATAGTTTTCATAAAGGCTTTTTTTAATTTGAATTAAAAAAGTATAGACCATGACTTAAAAAAATCAGCAATGAAAAAAACTTTCATGTAATGCAAAAAGCCCCTTGTCGAAGCCTAAAGATTACCTTACAATGCGCTCCATCAATTCCCTGGTAGCTCAGTTGGTAGAGCAATTGACTGTTAATCAATGGGTCCCTGGTTCGAGCCCGGGCCAGGGAGCCAAATAAATAAAGCCTAGATTATATCTGGGCTTTTTTTTGCGTCCTCGGCAATTGCTCCTGCATTGCTCTACTACATCACATCCATGTGATTATGCAAAAATGCCATTCACTACATCCGTGTAGCTTGGCTTTTTTTGTCTGAAATTCACTTACATTACTCTCCATAACCATTCAATACCTTATGAATTACATTATTTACAGCCTTGCTTTAATTTCTATTTATTTAGCGTCGAATAGTTTTGATGCTTATAAGAAAACAAACAATACAATCATACTGGTGTCGTTAATTATTTCTATTGGGTTTTCTATTATTGCAATTATCTTTCTTGATTGGCTGGCATTGGGGGCAGGTATTATTATGACTTTTGCGTTGAAGAG
>CAYZQE010000064.1:0-13941 GCA_964480635.1 uncultured Gammaproteobacteria bacterium
AGACACCAGCATTGCGACAAAATCTGCAAACATTAGACTGCCTCCACGCTAACGGCACCAAATAACTTAGAGACACCATTCGTTGCGGCTAATCCGTTTGGTAATAAGATACAACCTAAGGGTACGCTCTCATTGATATTTAATGGTAAGACGGCTGACGTATCATCAATGGTTATTTGAACAGCGTTCGCATTGATTAATTTTTCTTTTGCGGCTTGCTCACTATTCATTGAAACAGCTGATTGCTTCGCATAATCATCGGTATCTAATAAAGGTTGAGACGATCGTACTTGTTCGTCACACACATATAAGCTTTCTGCATAAACCGCCTGTAAAGAACGAGGTTTAGATGGCAGTTTAGATTCTGCTGATGTTGTGCCCGTTAAATTATTTAACGCAACCGATTGGCATAAACCTTTAAGCTCGTCTCTTGCTTGAACAGGACTGTTGATATCATATTCACCTGTTGGTAATAACATTCTCATTAATGAATTGATGATTCTCCAACCTGGGCGACTTTCACCTTTGGCCTTGACTGCACCGCTAAAACTCTGCCAACGACCTTCGATATTAACGAATGTGCCTGATGTTTCAGAAAAAGCGGCTTTAGGTAAAAGCACATCCACATCGCCATATGAATCAGCATCAAAATAACTACTAATAGCCACAGTAAACGCTGCATTTGATAATGTTGAACCCGCTATATCACGCTTAGGGTCAATACCTAATAAAAGAACAACTGATGCTTCTATCGCTAAAATTTGTTCTTTGTTAAGTCCAGAGTCTGCTAATTTTTCACCCGCTTCTTTCGCATAAGGAACACAACCCGCAAGGGCTGCACCTGAAGCATTAGCACCCGCAGGCAAATAACCTAAGGTAGAATTTGTTAAACCTGCAATAGACTCTGCGATTTCTTTTATTAATGACGCATATGGGCTATTGATTGCTTGTTGCCCAACCAATAATGCCGAGGCTTTACCATCAATTAAAGATTGAGCGATATTTTTATGCTCTTCTTTTGCTTTAACTTTTTCAGCTAAAGATGCCATATGTTCTGATAATGCTGTGCCAGAAATTTTAGCTGCAGCCACTGCAACAGCTGTCAGTTCATGCACTAACTTTTCAGCACCACTCGCAATGTTTTCTAAGGCATCATAATTAACATCAGCGGCGACATGGTTTACAAAGGATATTTTCGCACCATTATGAATGGCTGCTTTACGAATTCTGTGACCTAAAATAGGTTGTTCTTTACGTACATTACTGGCGACTAACAAACAGGCATCTAATGCATCAATGGACTCAATTGAGCGACCTAACCACGGCATAATCGCTTCATTTTCATCGCTACTAAAATCTGTTTGCTTTAAACGATAATCAACATTATTAGAACCTAAACTACGGATTAATTTTTGCACTAGATATTGCTCTTCTAAACTAGAAGATGGCGATACCAAAGCGGCAATTTTAGACGCATCGGTACTGGCTTGAGCAGAAAACTTATTGGTTATCAGCTCTAAAGCTTCTTCCCAAGTCGCATCCACTAAAGAACCATTCTTTTTAACTTTAGGTGTGAGTAATCGGCTATCACTTTTAAGTGAGCTATAGCTAAAACGGTCACGATCTGAAATCCAACATTCATTAATTGCTTCGTTGTCATTAGGGACAACACGAATGACATCATTATTAATGCTGTGAATATTAATGTTAGTGCCCACACAGTCGTGTGGTGCAATAGACGCTGTTTGAGTCATTTCCCAACAACGTGCTGAAAAACGTGAAGGCTTTGCCGTTAAAGCGCCCACTGGGCAAATATCAATAATGTTGCCAGACAATTCAGATGATAGTGATTTTTCGATATAAGTACCGATTTCAACATTTTCACCACGTCCTGTCGCGCCAAGCTCAGGCATGCCTGCAATTTCTTCACTAAAACGAACGCAACGCGTACAGTGAATGCAGCGTGTCATTTCTGTTGCCACTAAAGAACCAATATCTTTGTCACGAACAACACGTTTTTGCTCAGTATATTGCGATACGCCATCGCCAAAACCCATGGCAACATCTTGTAATTCGCATTCGCCACCTTGATCACAGACTGGGCAATCAAGCGGGTGATTAATTAACAGAAATTCCATCGTTGATTTTTGTGCGGCTATTGCCAATGCAGAACGTGTCTTCACGACCATTCCATCATTGACTGGTGTGGCACAAGCTGGCAATGGTTTTGGTGCCTTTTCAACTTCAACAAGGCACATGCGGCAGTTTGCTGCGACTGATAGTTTTTTGTGATAACAAAAACGTGGAATGGTGATGCCATGAGCATCAGCCACATCAATCAACATTTCGCCTGGTGTCGCCGCAATGGTTTGACCGTTAATCGTTATATTTATAGAGTCACTCATAGGATCATTCATAGGATCGGCTTATTTATCTAAGATTGAACGTTTATGTTCAACGTAATATTCAAATTCATGTCTAAAATGCTTAATAAAGCTCCAAACAGGCATGGCAGCAGCATCACCCAAGGCACAGATTGTTCTGCCTTCAATTTTGTGTGACACATCTTCTAACTTGGCAATGTCTTCGATATGACCTTTGCCTTCGATAATTCGAGTCACCATGCGATACAACCAACCCGTGCCTTCACGACAAGGCGTGCATTGGCCACATGATTCTGAAAAATAGAATTGTGACAACCGCTGTAAAGCCTTAACCATGTCGGTGCTTTCATCCATAACGATAACCGCACCAGAACCTAAGAAGGTACCGATTTTAGACATGGAGTCATAATCCATATTAGATGCCATCATAATGTCTGCTGGCACTACAGGAACAGATGAGCCACCGGGGATAACTGCTTTTAATTTGCGACCATCTTTCACGCCGCCAGCCATTTCCAATAAGTCTTTAAAGGGAATGCCCATATTAACTTCAAAGTTACCAGGCTTATTAACGTGACCAGAGACTGAAAATAATTTACAGCCTCCGTTATTAGGTATACCTAAGTTAGCGAACCATTCACCGCCTTCACGCACTATAGATGGCACAGAAGCTAAAGACTCTGTGTTATTGATGGTTGTTGGGCGACCGTATAAACCGAAATTGGCAGGAAATGGGGGCTTAAAACGAGGCTGACCTTTCTTACCTTCTAATGATTCAAGCAATGCCGTTTCTTCACCGCAGATATATGCGCCTGCGCCTAAAGAAGAATGTAAATCAAAATCAACACCACTTCCTAAAATGTTTTTACCTAAATAACCTTCTTGATACGCTTCTTTTAATGCTGCTTCAAAACGAATATAAGGCTCATCCATAAATTCGCCGCGCATGTAGTTATAACCAACAGTCGCGCCAATGCAGTAACCCGCAATAATCATCCCTTCGACTAAGGCATGTGGGTTAAAACGTAAAATATCTCTATCTTTACACGTACCTGGCTCAGATTCGTCTGAGTTACACACTATGTATTTTTGACCGGGGGCATTGCGAGGCATGAAGCTCCACTTTAAACCGGTTGGAAAACCAGCACCACCACGACCACGTAAGCCCGATGTCTTAACAATTTCTATGACATCTTCTGGTTTAATTTTTTCATTGATAATTTTTCTAATGGCTTGATAACCACCAGACTTGATATAACTTGCCAGTGAGTAAGGCACGTCATATTGCAGGGTTGCAAAACAAACTTCATTCGTCATTATTTCAACCCATCCAAAATATCATCCACAATGTCTGTGGTGAGTTCTGTGTAATATTTATGATTTACTTGCATCATTGGGCCGCCAGCACAGGCTGCCAAGCACTCTTCTTCTTGCTTAAGAAAAATACGCCCGTCTTCTGTGCTTTCGCCAATTTTAATGCCAAGTTTATTTTCGATATGCCTAACAATTTTATCTGAGCCCATTAGCATGCAAGAAATATTGGTGCAAATAGCAACGTTATTACGCCCTACTGGTTTAGTCTCATACATTGAGTAAAACGAAGCAACTTCGTAAACATGGATATGTGGCAAGCCTAAATAATCGGCAACCGCGTCCATTAACTCAGTGGTTAAAAAACCTTGGTTTTGGTGTTGCGTTGCATTTAATGCACCTAACACCGCAGAACGTTTTTTATCTGCAGGGTATTTAGCAACCCACCCATCTATTTCTTCTATTGTGTGCTTACTTAGCATTTCATTCGGTATTGTTTTACTTAACCCAGTCATTAGCGATCAATCTCCCCGAATACAACATCTTGTGTACCAATAATGGCAACCACGTCGGCAAGCATGTGGCCACGCGCCATTTCATCCATGGCTGATAAATGAGCAAACCCTGGTGCTCTTACTTTTAATCGGTAAGGTTTATTTGCACCGTCAGATACGAGATAACAACCAAACTCACCTTTTGGGTGCTCTACGGCCGTGTAAACAGCGCCTTCTGGCACGCAATAACCTTCTGTGCTGAGTTTAAAATGATGAATCAAACTTTCCATATCTGACTTCATTTCTTCACGACGAGGCTGAGCCACCTTGTGATTATCAGTTAATACCAACCCGCCTGGATTCTCTTTTAACCATTTAGCACATTGAATAATTATTCTATTCGATTGGCGCATCTCTTCCATACGCACCAGATAACGATCATAACAATCACCATTGGTGCCCACTGGAATATCAAAATTCATCTTGTCATAAACATCGTATGGCTGTTTTTTACGCAAATCAAACTCTACACCAGAGCCACGAAGCATAGGCCCAGTAAAACCAAGTTGATATGCACGCTCTTCAGTCACCACACCAATACCAACGGTACGCTGCTTCCAAATACGGTTATCTGTTAATAGGGTTTCATATTCATCAACATAAGCAGGGAAGCGTTCACAGAACGCTTCAATAAAATCTAATAAAGTCGACTGACGCTTTTCATTCATCTTGTCGATTTCTTTTTTACTGCGCCATCTGTTTTGCTGATATTGCGGCATATGATCTGGTAAATCACGAGCAACGCCACCTGGGCGATAGTAACCCGCATGCATACGCGCACCAGAAACCGCTTCGTACATATCCATTAAGTCTTCACGCTCACGAAAAGCATACAAGAACATGGTCATTGCACCCACGTCTAATGCGTGTGTCCCTATCCACATTAAATGATTTAAAATTCGTGTAATTTCATCAAACATGACGCGAATATATTGCGCACGCTCTGGAATTTCAAGATCCAGTAACTTCTCGATAGCCATGACATAGCCATGTTCGTTAACCATCATAGAAACATAGTCTAAGCGATCCATGTAACCAATTGACTGATTATAAGGCTTACTTTCAGCTAGCTTTTCTGTGCCACGATGCAACAGACCAATATGTGGATCAGCGCGCTCAATGACTTCACCATCCATTTCTAAAACAAGGCGTAATACACCGTGTGCAGCAGGATGTTGAGGGCCAAAGTTTAATGTGTAATTTTTAATTTCAGGCATTAGTTATTCGCCTCAGGTGCTTCATCTTCAATATATCGATGATCATTTCTATGAACCCTAGGTACTAGAACGCGCGGCTCGATGGAAACTGGCTCATAAATAACGCGTTTTTGCTCTTCGTCATAACGCATTTCAACATGACCAATTAATGGGAAGTCTTTTCTAAATGGATGCCCAACAAAGCCATAGTCTGTCAATATTCTACGTAAATCGGGGTGACCACTGTAATGAATACCAAAAAGGTCGAATGATTCACGTTCATACCAATCGGCTGAATTCCAAATAGGTACAATGGACTCTACTAATGGAAAATCATCGTTTTCAGCAAACACGCGTAATGTAACGCGGTGATTTAAGGCATAAGATATTAATTGATAAATTGTCGCAAAACGATTTTTTTGAGGCCCCGTTGGCGCCAAGTCCTCACCAAAGATCAAATGACCATGTGAAGCAGGCTCTACTGCTCTTGAAAAGCCTGTCGCACTCGACTTATCGGTTGCCCATTCATTATTATTATATTGAGAATAATCAATACCGCACAAATCAATTAGCTGTTGAAACCTTAATTTAGCGTGATCTCTTAAAATTGTAGCCGCATCAATCAAATTCTCAGAAGATATATCAATACATATTTGACCATGATCAACATTGAGCTCGTCAATATAATCGCCTAACTCTTCTGTTAGCTTATCGACTAACTGTGTAATTTTATCAGACATATTTTATCAGACCGGTTGGCGCGCTATCGTATTGGTACGTTTAATTTTGTTTTGCAATTGCAAGATGCCGTATAACAAGGCTTCAGCGGTTGGTGGGCAACCAGGAACATAAACATCAACAGGCACAACGCGATCACAACCACGAACAACGGCGTAAGAATAGTGATAATAACCACCGCCATTCGCACATGAACCCATTGAAATAACCCAACGTGGCTCTGCCATTTGATCATAAACCTTACGTAAAGCAGGTGCCATCTTATTCACCAATGTGCCTGCTACAATCATCACGTCGGACTGCCTCGGGCTTGGCCGAAAGATAATGCCAAAACGATCAAGATCATAACGCGAAGCACCTGCTTGCATCATTTCTACTGCACAACATGCGAGACCAAAAGTCATTGGCCACATTGAGCCTGTTCGCGCCCAGTTAATTAATTTGTCTGCCGAAGTGGTTACAAAACCTTCTTCGAAAACGCCCTCTATTCCCATTCTAGCGCTCCTTTTTTCCATTCATATATGAAACCAACGACTAAGATCCCCAAGAAAACAGCCATTGAAAACAAACCAAAGTGACCAATTTCATCGAGCGCAACTGCCCAAGGAAATAGAAATGCAATTTCTAAATCAAAAATAATAAATAAGATAGCGACTAAGTAATAACGGATATCAAACTTCATACGTGAATCTTCAAATGCTTCAAAACCGCATTCGTAGGTTGAGTTTTTTTCCGCATCAGGCTTAGATGGCCCTAGCAGAAACCCTAAAATAAGGAACACTGAGCCAAAAATAAGCGTTACTGATATAAAGATTAGGACGGGCAAATAATTGCTTAACATAATATAAGTCTGTGCTTGCTTAAAAAATGATGCCGAATTCTATAGGTCTAGTGGTCATAGAGTCAAGTTATGAGCTATAAAACATTATGATGAGTTGATAAAAAAGCAGATTAATTGAATCTTATTATTAACTTATCCCCTTAAAGATTTTACTTATTATCTAGCACCTATAATTTATGCTAATGTTGCGAGCAATTTTAAAAAGAGCAACCTTTATGTAGCATAATTTTAGAAATTCGTGATGGCTGCAATACACCTAATCAACTGATTAAAAGCCTAACGTTTACACGTTATTTAAAGATGTATAAAAATGAATTCATTGAAGGAATGAATCATAAAAAAGGCAAATTAGAATCAGAAGCCGCACATAAAATAGCTTTCATTAAAGGGGTAACTGCTCGCGATTTTTTAAATATTTTAGATAAAGAAATTCTGTCTCCATCAGATGTGTCTGAAAAAGACAACAATCTTTGTAAACAAAAAAAAGGCCACTCACTAATCACTTAGAGAGTGGCCTTTTTAGGCCTAATTTAAAATAGGCTAGCTATTTTAAACCCGCATAATAAGCCGCAATATTAGCAATATCTGCATCAGATAATCCACCAACCATTGCTTTCATAGTTGGATCAGGGCGAGCGCCGCTTTTGAAATCTTTCATTGTCTTAACTAAATACGCTTCTTGTTGGCCTGCTAAATTTGGGTAAGTTGGTATCATGCTCTTACCATTTGCACCATGACAACCAGCACAAGAAGCAGATGCAGCCTTACCAGCAGCTGCATCAGCTGCGATAGCAACAGACATTGAGCTAGACAACATAACAACACCCAAACTTAATAATAGCTTTTTCATTTTTATTCACCTTTTATATTTTATATAGTTTTTAATAGTAACCTTAATTCGAAACATGCAAAAGCATGACCCGAATAACATTAACGTTAACACAAATCACCAACTCTTAAACTAATTTATATTAAGAAAACCCTAATTAAAGCAATGAAATATTATTCATACAGAGTCCCTTTTATACATTCGCCCTAGCCCGAATATTGCATAATAACGCTAAAAAAAATAAGTCATTGCTTTATATTATGAAAATCATAATATCGCAGAAGCACACTTTGTATCGAGCACCTTAGCTCCGTTAGAAAATCAATAAGCTATTCGATAATTTTATATGTCGCACTGCAATAAGGACAAACTGCTGTACCACCATTTTCTTCCACAGGAATATACACCTTAGGATGCGAATCCCACTGGCTTGAACCTTTGGTTGGGCAATGAACAGGTAAGTCTGCTAACTTCACCTCAATTGCTTTTTTTGAATTGGGTGTCGAATAGTTGTTTTGATTGAGTGCTGTATTAGGGTTTACCATTTTATATTCTCTTTGATAGCATTGCTTTAATCATTGACGAAAGTCAATAGATCTAAATATTTTTCATTTTTACCATGAACTAAATCAAAGTAATCTGCTTGCAGTATTTTTGTAATTGGCCCTCTAGCCCCATTACCTATTGTACGATTATCCAACTCCCTAATTGGAGTCACTTCAGCAGCCGTACCGGTAAAGAATGCCTCATCTGCAATATAAACCTCATCGCGAGTCATTCGTTTCTCTACCACTGCATAACCTCTATCAGCAGCTAAGGCAAAAATAGTTTTACGAGTGATGCCATTTAACGCAGATGTCACTTCTGGCGTGTAAACAATGCCATCTTTAATGACAAAAATATTTTCGCCACTGCCTTCAGCAACATAACCTTCTGGGTCAAGCAATAATGCCTCATCATAACCATCGGTTAACGCTTCTTGTAATGCCATCATTGAATTAATATATTGCCCATTGGCTTTAGCTTTTGTCATTGCAATATTGACGTGATGTCGCGTAAATGAAGATGTTTTGATTCGAATTCCCTTTTCAAGGTTTTCAGCACCTAAATAAGCCCCCCATTCCCAAGCAGCCACAATACAATGCGTGGTTAAATTATCTGCACGCAAACCCATGCCCTCTGAACCTAAAAAACACATGGGTCGAATATAGGCACTGTCTAATTTGTTATCTCTAACCGCTGCAATTTGCGCATCAAATAATTCTTGATAAGAATAGGTTAAATTCATCCCTAAAATCTTACATGAATCAATCAATCTTTTGGTATGAGCCTCTAAGGCAAAAATAGCGGTTCCTTGTTTTGCATGATAAGCACGCACGCCTTCAAAGGCTCCCATACCATAATGCAAAGTATGTGTTAGCACATGAACATTAGCTTCACGCCAAGGAACCATTTCGCCATCAAACCAAATCAAGCCGTCTCTATCAGACATCGACATTTTTTATCTCCAAAACCTAAAATTATTGATCAATCTATTTATTCATTGCAAAGCATTTTAACCATAAACTTTTTACGGATGCTATATCATTTTCCATCTGTTCGTTTAATGGAAAACTTATTGATTGCTGTAAAACTTGTTGATGTAACTGCTGGTGCAACGATTGATATAGACTTATTAATTGCAAATATTCTTCATCCAAACAATTATGTTTATACAAATGCTTGAGCAATGCGATGTTAGCAGAATATTCACACAGAGAGGGTAATTTATTGGCATTTAACAGCACAAAATATTGCACTATAAATTCAATATCAACCATTCCTCCTTTGCTTTTCTTCACATTAAAGATATCTGATGATTTTTCAGATTGAAGCATCTTTTCTCGCATTAAAGACACACTCTGCTTAAGGCCTTGTCCGTTATTTACTCCAATTAACATTTGGCATTTAACTTTTTGAAACTTAGCTTTAATAGCACTGTGACCTGCTACATAGTTTGCACGAACTAAGGCTTGATGCTCCCACACCCATGCCTTTTCCTTTTGATACTGCGAATAAGCATCTAAGGATGAAACTAAAAAGCCTGAAGCACCATTAGGCCTTAGGCGCGCATCTATTTCATAAGCTCGCCCACTCGATGTTAAAAGACTAATTGTTTGCGTTATTTTTTGCGCTAAACGGATAAAAAACTGAGTATTATCAATGCTTTTTTCGCCACTCGTCTGTTGTCTTTCTCCAGTTGAATCGTGCAAAAAAATAACATCTAAATCTGAAGCATAATGAAGCTCTTGCCCCCCCAGTTTTCCATAAGCAATAACACCAAAATTTGCGCTATGCTCTTCGTCATTCTTCTCGTATTTTGGCGTACCATATTGCCTGAGCAATAATGATAAATTCATATTAAAGCTTACTTGAAGAATGATCTCAGCCAGTTCAGATAAATACAAACTCGCTGTAAGAGGCTCAATTTTTCCATCTAATTCCTGTAAAGCGATATAGCATAATTGCTGACGTTTAAACACTCTTAACACATCTAGCTCTAGCTCAACGTCACCTTTAACTTGAGCTAATTCTTTAATTAAAAGAGCTAAAACAACCGCTTTTTCAAACACATAGTTTGGCTCCGCTATTAGAACGCTTTCTAATAAAATAGGGAATCGAATCACTTCATTTGCAAGCCAATCACTGCTTGAAAATAGGTTAATCAATTTTTGTAACAGCGGCAAATGCATAAACAGCATTTCTAAATACACGCTACGTCGAGCTATCGATAATAATAATTCAGTTAATAAACCCAGTAGTTTTTGTGGGTTCTGCTTATCATTAATAAGCGTTAAAAAATTTGGCAACAACTCGTTCAGTCGCTCACGGCCTTTACTCGACATGGATAAAATAGTACGTTCTTTGAAAAACAAGCATAACTGTTTAGCAATTTTTTCCGAGTCTTCAAACCCTAAGTTTTCACAATATACACTCCAATCTGCTTCATCATAGATTGCAAAATCAAAACTTTTTTGATGCTGGATTTGCTCAATAAATAACTGCTTAAATATGGCATTAACTTTAAGTTGGGCGGTTTCAATTTGAAATAATAACGATTCCCAATTGATTTCATTTAATGAAAACATCAAACGTGCTTGGCTTTCTTCATCACTGGGCAACAAATGAGTTTGTTGATCGTTTAACATTTGAATACGGTTTTCGACTAATCTGAATAAAATATAGGACTCTTTTAAAGCCTCTAATTCAATAGAGTTATAGAATATTTCGTCCTTAGCCAGATCAAACATTGACAGTATACTAGTCACCTGTAAATGCTTATGCCTGCCTCCTTGCAATATCTGTAACGCTTGCATACAAAATTCAATTTCTCTAATACCACCAGAACACAGTTTGATATTAAGCGATTGATGTTTCTTTTTAGACTCATGATCAATTTGTTGTTTTAAGCTACCCAAACCTGAAAACACATTAAAGTCATGGTATTTTCTATAGACAAAAGGCGTTATGACTTGCTGCAAGTTATACTTATCTTGCTTACTCCCCGTTAAAATTTTTGCTTTAACGAGCGCATAACGCTCCCAGTCTCGGCCTTGTGACTGATAATAATTTTCTAATCCTGCAATGTTAATGACTAAAGGCCCTGAATCTCCCCATGGACGCAGCCGTAAATCAACCCGATAAACAAAACCATCTTCTGTTTTATCATTTAATAATTTAGTAAACAAACGACCAAGGCGAATATAAAACTCACGGTAACTTAATTTACCTTGTCCATTGAGTATCCCATCCTCAGCATAGACGAAGATCAAATCAATATCAGAAGAAAAATTAAGCTCTCCCCCTCCTAACTTACCCATTGCCAATATCATCAGCTGCTGCTCTGCATCATGAGTATTGGTTGGAACACCATGAAGTGAACCAAGTAGAGATGTTGCTGCTTTAAGCGCTAGTTTAATCAATATTTCTGCAAGGCTACTAATTTGATATAAAATTTCTTCAACGCTTAAATTCAAATAAACATCATTAAAAATAATATGGCATAAGTAATAGTGACGCTGCTGCCTTAGATAGGCTTTAACCTCTTTTTCAACTAGATCAGTATCACCAATATCAATTTTAGAAGCATCAAATTTTATTGATTGTTGCTGCTCCCTACGCCACTCTGTATAGATAAAAGGTGATTTAATAAGTTGTTGAGTCGCATAAGGACTAACAATAGAAATTTTTTCTAGTTGTTCTTTTTCATCATCTGTTAAGGGAATCGCTAACTGATTAAATTTTTCTAATAAACAATTCAAAGAAATAGCATTTAAAGTCTTTAGTTTTTCATCAATCACTAAAACTTACCTTTTATAATAGTTTTTAAAATAATGTTTTAGGTTGTATTACTTGAAGAGCATTTTTAGCAAATAAAACCTGATCTTCTTCAGAATAGCCAAGCAATTCAACAGAACTTATCAGAGATTTTTTTAACTCAGAATTAAAGCACCTAACCTTATGAAAATGTGGTGTATGGCCTTGCCAAATACCAGAGTCATCAGAGCTTTCACTCTCCCACATCACATCACATGTTTTTCCGACCAAAGTACTCATAGCTGACTGCTTTAATTCTATTTCTAGCTCATGAAGCTGTTTACTTCGTTGTTTTTTGACCGATTTTTCTATTTGATTTTCTAACCTAGAGGCTTTTGTCCCTTCACGTGGCGAATAGGTAAAAATATGCAAACCTCCAAAACCAGTATTTTTTATAAAATTATAACTTTCATTCCATTCATCATCAGTTTCACCTGGAAAGCCAACAATGACATCAGTTGTAATATTAAAATGCTCTACGCTTGTTTTAGCCTTATCAACTAATTCAGAAAACTCTTTTGTTTTACAACGCCTTGCCATTCGCTTTAACACAGTATCCGAACCACTTTGAATCGGTAAATGCATATGAGGCATTAAGCGCTTATTATCAAACAAGGTAAAAAACTCTGGCGGCAAATCCCAAGGCTCTACCGAAGCTAAACGTACTCTAGGCATTTCTGTTTTATCTAAAATATCATAAATCAATTCATACAAATTTGAGTTAATATCCGAGCCATAACCACCAACATGCACGCCTGTCAGCACACATTCTTGCACTCCTTGATGATGTAAATTGTTGATTTCATTGATGATAGACTGCTTTTCTCTTGATTGCTCAGCACCACGTGCAATAGTCACAATACAAAAGGTACAACGATAACGACAGCCGTCTTGTATCTTTATAAAAGCTCTTTGCCGCCCTCGTTTAAAAATAGAGTGTTCTGAAAACTCTTGTTTTAAACCTTTCTCTAAACCAAAAAAATCTAGCGACTGAGTGACTAAATTATTTTTATTATCGTTACTAATGATTAAATCAACGCCTAAATTTTTAGCCAGTTGTTGTTGATTTAAAGTGGCATGACATCCGGTGACTAATAAATTGGCATTAGGGTTATGCTTATGTAAACGGTTAATAAGTTTCTTCGATTTTTTATCTGCCTCTGACGTCACCGCACAACTATTAAAAACAATAATGTCAGCATCAGATGCTTCAGTGGTTATTTGATGACCAAACTGTTGATATTCCTGTGACCATTGCTCAATTTCAGCCTCATTTAAGCGACACCCCAAAGCTTGAAAATTAATTAATGACACTAAAATAACCCGATATAAAAAATGGCATTTTACATGGAGATGCTAAAGAGTGATATAGATAGTAAATATGGTGTGGGGGGGGGAGATGACAAAAATAAAATTGTGCCTATCAATTGCAAAAGTGATGAAGCAATAATGGCTCAGGACTCGCTCTGAAACACGTCAGATCAAAGCGAAAACGCGAGTTTACAAGTATTTATTAACTGTTTAAAGGTATTTATACTTTAGTAAAATGATTATTTTTACGCAGAGCTGGCTTATTTCAGAGCGAGCCCTGAGTGATTATATTTTGGCATAAAAAAACCCGACACTAGGTCGGGTTCAAAAAAAGTACATATTATAATTATTATTAACTAATTATTTTTACTTTCGAGAGCTAGGTCCGTTAGCTTCTATTCCATTACCCATATAAGTAATG
>CAYZQE010000065.1:0-7595 GCA_964480635.1 uncultured Gammaproteobacteria bacterium
CAATTAATTTGACTCGCGGTACAAGGCTGCTCTTTAAAAATAGAATTACTGATGCCCATATCACCCTGTAACGCAGCGGCAACTTGAAAACGAATACTGGCCTTATTGGCCTTTAAGCCAAACCGTCCTGCCGATGGTTTTTGCGTCTCAAAATCCCATGTCATGTTCACCCGTCCAGAAATACCATCTTTATCTCGGTCATCTGGGTCGGCTAATTGGTTAATGTCATTTTGATCAATTAAGGCCAATAATCCGACACCATGAAGTGGTGGAGAGTTTCGAATGCCCATCAAGGTATCAGGATGCATTTTGCCATAACCTAAGTTGCGAATGTTAACCTCAGGTCGGCGTAATTCAATTTGGTTGCCATCAGGGTAAGTAAAGCTAGATTTCACCCAATTAACATAAACATAAACATAACCTTCGGGAGGAACGTCTTTAACCGATTTTGTTTCGACACCAAACTGGTGTGATAAAGCGGTTGACTGTGATTGTAATTGGTCGCCATAAACGGGCTCGGCAATAACGCCATTAACAGGGTCAAAACCTGGAATACTTAAGCGTAAAAAATTAGTGAACATTAACTGTTTGCCATCTGTTGGCATGTGTCCACGTCCGCCATTACTGTGACAAATAAGGCATGTGCGCGTGTTATAAAGTGGCCCTAAGCCATCTCTGGCATCTGTTAAAGTCGGCGCTTTAACCCAAGGCTGGTGCGCTAATGCTTTGCCTGCAAAAAAATCAGGCTTTTTTTGTTGTGCCAAATTAGCCGATGGCAACATAAAAGAGGGCAAAGGTTTTATTGATACCGTGGTATCGCCCCCTGGCTTTAATTCATTCATATCAATTTTGGGTACAGCATTCATTAAATTTTGCTGATAAAACAAAAAAACCGCAATTGCGGCTAAGGATAAAACACTGTATAGGTAAAACTTTTTCATTCATTCAAAACGTTATTGCTTAATATTATTTTATACATAAAAAAAACAGCCAACAAAGCTGGCTGCTTCTTATTCATCAATACTAACTACAATTTAACACTGAGTCGTTGGATCAGTAGTATCACAATCCGTATCTTCAAAATCATCAATACTGGCATTACCCAAACCTAAATCTGAAGCAATTTCTACAAACTTCACACCTTGAGCATTCAACGATAAAATCGTTTTCCCCATAGGGTCGTCAGATGAAATAGGTGTTTGAATTTGAACATCTACAGGCGAACCAGCTCGAGCAAGTGTATCAATTTCAGTTGTATTGGTCGCTGTTAACGCTAAGGCTGTCGTTACTTCGCCAGCAAGTGTCGTAGCACCGTGATCCATTAAGTAATCTTTCAAGCCATACCCGTCAACGGCATTTGTCGTTACATCAGCCGTACCATTTAAACTGCTGTCATAACCTGCATATTCACCGTTGTAGGCATTAACAACACCTAAAGAATTTAAAACGATATCACGATGCGTGTTATCAGAAAAACATGAATGCTCATCTTCTTGAGAGTTTGCTGAGAAAGCAATTTGCATGCGCTCGCCCGCTAATTCACCCACTGATAAACCCCCCATACCATTGACGATTTCTAACATTTTCACCTTAGCTTCGGCCACATTGGCAACCGTTGTAAACGTTGATCTAAATGCTCCAGTATCAGCATCCCATTGATCACGAACTTCGGTTAAATCAGCAATTAATTTATCAACAACAACGCCCATAAAGTCATGGCGGCGTTGACAAGGCGTGTTGCTCGCATCAACTGTATGTGCAGTTCCCGTTGTACAAGTACCATTTAGCATAAAATCAGTTAATGGGCGCTGGCCACCTGCTGCTATATTTGCTGCATCATGAGTTTTAACCGCAGTGTCTCGGTTAGTCCCCACAGTAACGGCACCATTAGTATCTAAATCTTGACCCCATAATAAAAATTCAATGGCGTGATAACCTGCCACCACGTCAGCTCCATCACCAGCTTCAGTCGTCTCTAACAAAGCAGTATTAATAGCAATAGCTGAGCCAATAATATTATCTGAGTCATCTGCAACCGCAGCGGCTGTATTTAGAGGGTCAGTAATGCCTGATATTGTGTGATCGGTTTCAATTTGACCACCATTAAAATCAGTGCCCGTTGCTACTACGTAGTCAATTAAAGCTTCACCTAATGGCCATGCGTTAATGGCACCTTCTGGCGCACCAATGCCATTGGCACTCTCATCGTCAATCGGGGTATCTCTAAAGCGATACACTTCAGTCTGACCATAAGGCTCACGAGACACTAACCAAGCATCCTTAGCAGCTTGTAAATTAGCTGCATTCGGCGTTGTCTCAAATGTTGTTAACGCTGTTTGTAACAAGACAGCCGTTGCCACTGAATCAGTATAGGCAGAGAAAGCAATATCTGCATTAGTGTTTAACACTTTTTGCATATCCGCTAAATTATGCTCAAACCCTGTCGCAACAGGATCATCATCGTCGTTATCACTGCTACAACCTGCTAAAAATGTTGTTGCCAAAATGGCAGAGACCAAAATCGTACGTTTAAATTTCATTATAGGAGTACCTTAAAAATAATTAAAAAATTCTAAATTCCTATTTATCGTAATCATAATGATAATGATTGTCAATTGCATTATCATTTGCGCTACTACTATCTCTAGTAATTGCATTAGTGCTATGAAATAATTCATCATCTATATATCTAACTCATAAAAAGCATGCGTTTTCTATTTCTATGTCCTTTAATTTTATTTTTAGTCGCCTGTAACGGTGCATCAAACACCGATGAATCATCTTCGATTAAATCAAAAGCTAACTTGGGTGAAATGCTTTTTCAGGACACTAACCTATCATTAAACCGCTCTCAATCTTGTGCCACCTGCCACAACCCTACACATGCTTTTATTGACAGCAGGTTAGATGACGGCACATTAAGTCATAACGGACAAATAGCGGCGGTATCTCTTGGTGATGACGGCGTGTCTTTAGGCACTAGAAACTCACCGACGGCGAGTTATGCTTCGTTTGCGCCAGTTTTTGTTGCCAATAAAACACACAGCCGCCCAAGCAATGTCACTTCGGCGACTCAACAAAGTTATACGGGCGCTGTCGGCGGTCAATTTTTAGATGGCCGTGAGCCTGATTTACAAGGACAAGCTGGGGGGCCTTTTTTAAACCTTGTTGAAATGGGTATGCCCGATATCAATAGCGTGATTGAGCGAATTAAAGAAAATGCCACTTATATTGAGGCATTTAAAGAGCTGTATAGCAGTGATATTTTTGACGACAACAATGATGCTTATGCCGCACTAACCGATAGCATCGCAGAATTTGAAAAAACCAATGACTTTTCTCCTTTTAACGCAAAATACGACCAATCATTGGTGGGACAATATACCCTTAATCTAAAAGAATTAACCGGTAAGGCTCTATTTTTTGCGGGTAATATGAATTGCTCAAGCTGCCACCAACTAAACCCCTTACTAAACCAAAGAGAAACGTTTAGCAGTTATGAATATCACAATATCGGCACGCCAACCAATGCTGCTGTTAATGCCGCTAATGCAAGCACATCAAACGATATTGGGTTAATGAATAACAGTATTTTTGAGAACGACAGTACGCAAAAAGGGAAATTTAAAGTACCTACTTTACGCAATGTGGCAGTCACCGAACCCTATATGCATAACGGCGTATTTCGCGACTTAAAAACAGTTGTTGAATTTTACGATCATTTTGTAAATCCCGTTATACGCGCTAATAATCCAGAAACTGGATTAGCATGGGGAAGCCCAAACGTAGCAGAGAACATAAACAACACTGCTTTAAATGACAGCATTTCGCTTACCGACTATCAAATCGAAGGGCTTGTTTGCTTTTTAAGGCTACTAACTGATAGCCAATATCAGCACTTAGTCCAGAAAAAAGGTATAGATTGCGATGCTTAAGAGGAACTGAATAAGCCCAAGTTTTTACACTTTCTATGATTTATTGTCGTGAATACAAATCATTATTAATACCATTTGCATTAAATGACTTGCTCATTATAATCATCACATTTTAATTTATCAGGGTCTAAACTTATGACAATACAAAAATCCATACTCGGCGCATTAACAGTCACCACTCTAATCGGGTTAACCGCTTGTCAAACGACACCAGCAATGAATACTGCTAGCTCCACATCAATTTTAGAAGCTTATGCCAACATGGCATCGGATGTTTATAGCGACGCTATGAATGATGCTAAAAAACTACAAACAACGATCACTAATTTTAACAAAGCACCTTCAGAAAATGGCTTTTCATCCGTAAAGACAGCTTGGTTAGCCTCTAGAGAGTCTTACGGACAAAGTGAAATTTTTCGTTTGTCTAATGGCCCTATTGATGCCGAAGACGGCTGGGTTGCCGAGGCTTATGGCGCACCAGAAGGACAGCTTAATGCATGGCCTTTAGATGAAAACATGATTGATTACACCATTGATGAAAATGGCAAACGCACCTCGGGCAACATTATTGATACAGCAGGTCTGTTTAACCCAGGTGGTGACGGCGCTAAAGCCATCAATGTCTCTACCATTTCTGCTGATGCGATTGCTGCACTCAATGAAAATGGCGGTGATGCCAACGTAGCAACAGGCTATCATGCCATCGAGTTTTTAGTATGGGGACAAGATCAAGACTATGCCAATTTCAGTGCTGATACGATTACTAATGGCGCATTAACGGCGGGACAAAGACCATTAACAGACTACACCAGCGATCAATATGCTTCTCGTCGCATGGCTTATTTAGCCGCTGCATCAGAGCAAATTGTTACCGATTTAACGACTATCGTTAGTGCTTGGAGCACAGCAACATCATCTAATTGTTCGGTCGATGCAACGGGTTGTTACCGAGCAGCTTTATTAGGCCAGTTAAGCGGTAAGGATGCTGATAAAAACATCCCTAAAACAACGGCTATCAAGCAAATCATTGGTGGCATGGGCGTTTTCATTAAATCTGAACTTGCTAACGAACGTATTGCCGTAGCGGTATTAACACCTAGCGAGGAAGATGAGCATTCGTGTTTTTCTGACAACACGCACCGCGATATTTCTTTAAATTATCAAGGTTTTCTGAATGTGTTAAAAGCAAGCTATAACGGTAAAAAATATGGTGATAGCTTGTATGCCAATGCAACGGGTTCAACTAAAGCTGAAGTAGATACTTTGATTAAATCAATTAATATGAAGGTGGCTCAAATGAATTTATTGGCTGAAAATAAATGGCATTTTGATTATCAAATTTTAGCGGGTAACAATGCACGTGACATTCGTAAAATGAAAAATGAAATGCGTAAATTGGGTGACATGATGGTATCGGTTGCAAACGATATGAACCTATCCTTAACCACTGACGATGTCACAGATGCTGATGAAACAAAACTATAATCACAAAATATTATAGCTCATTATTAAAAAGCCCTTTCTTTTGACTAACGAAGGGGCTTTTTTTCAAGAAATTACCCTCATCTTCGATCACCCATGAAGTTTATTTTAATTTTTTTTCTTAGTCTCATATTAAACCAAACTTTTGCCAGCGACCTTTTTACGTCTGATCGTTCAAAAAAAGCGCTGTCTCATCCGGTCGAACCCTTATCCGATGACCTTCTCGATCATTTTTTTTTGGGGCGAAGCTTTTTTACCGTCCCTTGGGTCGAAGCACCTGCTGCAACCACAGCTAGAGATGGTTTAGGGCCATTATTTAATGCCAACACCTGTGTTAGCTGCCACAAAAACAATGGTGGTGGTGAATCCAGCACCTTAAAGCAAGGCAGCGTTAACCGCTCTATTGTTTTCAAACTCGTTCAACCACCTAGCAATACTAAAAACACCTTAGGATTTATGCCAGACCCAAACTATGGCGAGCAACTCGCCATTAATGGCATTCACGGTGTGCCTTTTGAAGGTCACCTTAGCGTCACCTTTGACACTAAAACGTTTCAATACCCAGACAAAACAAAAACACTATTAACACAACCTATTTTTAAAGTGAGCCAGCTTAATTACGGTGATTTAGCGCCCACAACAACACTCAACCCACGCAGAGCACTCCCTTTAACTGGCCTTGGTTTAATTGACAAAATTCCTGCACAACAAATTTTGCAGCGCCAAGACAGTCAAGACCAAAACCAAGATGGCATTTCAGGTAAGGCCAATCACGTTTGGTCACCATCGGCACAACAATACACCTTAGGCCGATATGGCTGGAAGGCAACAATAGCCTCTTTAATAGATCAAACAGCCAGTGCTTTAATCAATGATATGGGATTAACGTCGCCATTAGCTCAACAAGAAAATTGTACGATGACCCAAACAGCCTGCAATGCGGCTTATAAAAGCCAGTCTCATGATGTTCCACTGTTACGATTAAAAGCAATTACAACGTATATAAGCCACTTAAAAACACCTAAAACTAGCAATGCCCCTGTTGGAAAAAGGCTCTTTGAACAAGTTGGCTGTCAGGCTTGTCACCAAAATAATTACCGCACCGAGCAAGGCACCATCATTAACCCATACAGTGATTTTTTATTGCACGATATGGGGCAAGAACTGGCTGATAACAGTCAGCAATTTTTAGCGTTACCCTCTGAATGGCGCACCCCACCACTTTGGGGCTTAGGCTTAGCAAAAACATTGAATGCCAAAGCAGGATTTTTACACGATGGTCGAGCAAGCACAGTTGAACACGCTATTTTATGGCATGGTGGCGAAGCGTCTACTGCCAGACAAAACTTCATTAACCTCAGCAAAAAAGATAGAACAATACTTCTTTCTTTTCTTGCCAAACTATAAAAAGAGATATTTTATGCGATTTAAAGCCCTATTATTTATTGGTTTACCTCTGTTTTTGGCACAGCCCTCATGGGCCGTAAAACCTTTAGAGCGCGTTCAAACACAATTTATTGAAGGTGTGTTAAGTGATGTTTTAATAAAAGATAGCTTGGCTAGCACCTTACATTTAAAGACTTTAAAGCAACAACTTAATCACTTTAAACAGCAACCGACCCTAGCTCAGCTAAGCCGAATTCAAACTGAGTTTAAAAGCCTATTACAAACTTGGAAATCAGTTGAAACTGTCTATGTAGCAGGCGCAATTGATGAAGACTATATAGACCACCCTCGCTTTATTGACTTTTTTCACCAAAGTAACGAATCAATCCCTAAATTAATTGATCACGCTTTAAAAAATAAAGCTCCTCTAAACAAAGTGCTCTTTAAATATTCTACTAAAAGCATTAATGCACTCGAAGTTTTATTGTTTGCCAAAACTAAGGATGAACTTATTGAGCTATTACAACAACGAAATTTTCGGCGTATTAATGCGGCACTTATCGTCGTTAACAATATGCAGCTTTGGCTCGGTGAAATAGCAGAATTCTATCAAACAGATCAAAAGCTTAAAGCAAACCCCGGCCATGCGCTGGGTTTAGTGGTTAATGCGCTTATCGACAGCAGTTATAAATTAGTTAATTGGCGCATTGGCGAAGCGGGCGGTTTAGCGAAAAAACACTTTGGGAAGCCATCAATAAAGCACTTAGAATATGCTCTTTCTCAATCGTCTTT
>CAYZQE010000065.1:7695-13367 GCA_964480635.1 uncultured Gammaproteobacteria bacterium
AATATTATTGATGCTGATGGTGACTGATTTAATCAACACATTCTTTGCGCTGGATTTTTTTCACTTGCTGGGCTTAGACTATGTGCTTAACCCACAAAAAAGGCTGTATTGGCCTTATGTGTTAAGCGCTTTCATCATTGCTATTTTATTTTTAAAAGTGTCGCGTCAATCTCTGCACAGCATTGCCCATAAACGTATTTGGTGGCATCGCTCAGCACGTTTAGATTATCTGTATTTTATGCTCGCCTCAGGCATAAAACTCAGCTTAATTTTACCTTGGATGCTCAGCATTAATGAAGTTGCCTTTAGCGTATTGCAACTCATGCAATCATTATTTGGCTATCAACTTAAAATCAACATAAACCCAACGACATTAATGTTTTTATACACCTTTACCTTATTTATCGTGAGTGATTTTAGTCGTTATTGGCTGCATCGTTGGCTGCATAAAAGCACTTTGTTATGGGCATTTCATAAGGTGCATCACAGTGCCGAAGTATTAACACCCATCACTTTTTATAGAGTACACCCTGTTGAAAATATTTTATTTGGCATTCGTTATGCCCTAGTTGCCGGTGGCATAACAGGCATATTTGCCTATTACTTTGGCGCGACATTATCAATGATTGATATACTGGGTATTAATCTGTTTGTTGTCATGCTGCATTTTTTAGGCGACAACCTACGTCATTCGCCTGTTCGTTTGGGTTATTTTAATGCATTAGAAAATTGGTTCATCTCTCCTGCTCAACACCAGTATCACCATACATTAACAGGCAATAGCCAAAATTATGGTGGCGCATTAGCTATTTGGGATCGATTATTTAACACCCTGCACCACTCCAACAAGCATGAGCCGTATCATTTTGGCATTCACGATGGCAAGCAATACAACTCATTAAAAAAACTGCTATTCACCCCTTTTAAAAAGATGTTTTCTCATGAATAAATCATCCATAATGCTTGGCTTAGTTTTATTAACTAGTCATTTTTACTCTCATGCTAATGAGGCTAAAACAGCGCTTGGCAGCCTACTGTTTTTTGATAAAAACTTATCGAAAAACCGCACTCAATCCTGTGCGACCTGCCACAATCCCGAAGCTGGTTTTGTTGATAACCGAGGCACAGGTATAGCCGCTGCCGTATCATTAGGTGATGATGGTCACTCATTAGGTGGGCGCACAGCGCCTAGTGCTGCTTATGCGGCCTTTTCGCCACCTTTTCATTTTGATAAAATCAAAAAAGAATACATTGGCGGCCAATTTTGGGATGGTCGTGCGGCGGATTTACAAGCACAAGCAGGTGGCCCGCCCTTAAACCCCATTGAAATGGGCTTAAGCAATAAAGCCATGGTTAAAAACCGGTTAATAGAAAACAAACTCTACATCACTCAATTTAAAGCACTGTATGGTGATGATATTTTTAACCATGAAGACAATTTATATACAGCCATGACAGACAGTATTGCTGTTTTTGAAAAAAGCGCCTTTTTTTCTCCATTTGATTCAAAATATGATTGCTACCTTAAAGGCGACTATGAATTAACAGGGCAAGAAGAGCTTGGCATGTCATTGTTTTTTTCAAATAACAACAACAGCTGTGCCAACTGCCACGTACTAAAAGGCGAAGATAAAGCGGGCGAAACCTTTACCAATTATGAATTTCATAACATTGGCACTCCCGTTAATTTAGCATTACGAAAAATAAATGGTGTGCCACTTAATCACACCGATAAAGGCTTGCTTGAGAACCCAGCAGTGAATGATGTTAAACATGCTGGTAAATTTAAAGTGCCTACACTACGCAACGTGGCTATAACCGCACCCTATATGCACAACGGCGTGTTTAAAAACCTAAAAACTGTGGTTGAATTTTATGACCAATTCAACAACACTAAACGTAGGTTAAATCCTGAGACAGGGAAACCTTGGCAAATGGCTGAGATTGAAGAGACTATTAATAAAAAAGACTTAAAAGCAAAGAAACTCAATGATACTAAAGTTGATGCTTTAGTCGCTTTTATGGAGCTATTGACAGATAAACGTTATGAAAAAAAATAGAACCAGTATGAGGCTTTTGGCCCCTGATCAATCCATCTTCTAATAATACAGATTTGGTCATCCGTTAAAGGGGCTTTTCCAATGGTATTGACTACCCCGCTCTTGTGTCACCTATTGAAGTGACGTGATAAAGTGCATTTTGATATTTTAGGCATAATGGGCGTGACCTTTATTAAATATAAAACACACATTAGGATAAAAGATAGACCTGACCCTGCTTCACATGACTATATTTTCCACAATCATAAAGAGAGCGTTTATATGAAATCACACCAGCATTTATCGAAGCACTTCAAATGGTTATTTTTTTCTATAGTTTCGATAACATTAATATCTTGTACCAACACAAATAATTCAATTTCCCAAAATTTAAATATTACTGTCCCATTAGCCCATAAAAGTAATATAGAGTTAATTGAATATCCTGAAAGTGCAGATATCACCCAAATTTTACAATCTAAAGAAATGCCTAACGGTGTTATTTTTCATGTCATGGTGTTTGATGACAATGGCTTTGAGGAACTTCTACCCCGCCTAAAGCAATACACAAGGCAATTAAGAAAAAACGACCCCGAGTTTAAAATTGCTATTGTTGCACATGGTGATGAAATACGAGGTTTATACAAAAAAAACACTCAATATAAAGCGACTCAAGATAATGTTGTTAAATTTCTTAAAGAGAACCTCGTTTCTTTGCATGTATGTGGCGCTTATTTAAGTATAAACCATCTAACTGAATACGGCTTTGATAAAGAAATTGACGTTGTTCCATTTGGTCCCTCTCAAATTAAAGATTATATTGAAGTCGGTTATACTCCCATTGGCTTATCACTTGATTAAACTTAACTTGAGGTGTCATCGCATTACACTAGCAAAAACAACTAGGGTCAGGCACTAGTAAACGACTTAATACAAGTCTTTAATGATGCAAATGTGGGTCAAAATAGTATGCTTATTGACCCACTAGGAAAGCTCGATTTTATAACAAGCTATTGGGCATTTTTTGCTCTGCTGCAGTGTTTGCTCGGCGAAACCAAAAAGTCACTAAGGTTGAGGTCAGTACTATAAACAGTGAATATAGTGCTGGGATCACCATATAAGATTGGGCTTCAGTGCCGGTAAAGGTAAACGCAATAATAGCGATGGCTAAGGGGCCATTTTGAATCCCAGTTTCTAATGCAACGGTGCGTGCATTGCGCGGGTGTAGCCGTAAAATTCGCGCGAATGTATAGCCTATGCTTATACCAATGATGCCAAGCGCAATGGCCGCTACATAGGTTGCCCATGTTGTTTCCATTAATAAGTCCCAGTTACGTGGCACCCAAGACAATAATAAAAATAAAATAAAGATAATGGCGAGAATAGAGCCCATAAATTCAGTAACGGCGCCAATATTGGCATTAAACTTACGTAGCGTCATGCCGATAGCAACAGGCACTAACAATAAGATAAGGGTGGCTATAATATTTTCACGCGGTATTTCGAGGTCTAGTGCGCCAGCATAAAATATCAGTAAAATAGGGATTAAAATGACACCAAAAATGGTTGAGGTCACGGTCATTAAAACAGACAGCGCCAAATTGCCTTTTGAGAAATAAGTGAAAATATTAGATGTTGTGCCACCAGGCATACAAGCCATGATTAAAATACCAATTTTTATTGGATCGGATACTGGCAAGGTAAGCGCTAACATAAAGCCTATAAATGGCATAAAGCCATATTGAGAAACAACACCGATAAAGAGCCCATAGGGACGCTTTAACGCCATGCTAAAATCACGCGGGGTAAGAGAGGCTCCCATACCTAGCATAATGACAAAAATCATTAATGCCAGAATTGCTTGTTCTAATGGACCGACCATAATATTCCTCGTTTATTGTTATGTTATTTGAGACTTTTGGATTAGTCGCGTAAATCTTTGCGCAAAATCTTGCCGACATTAGATTTAGGTAAGTCTTCTCGAAATTCTACCTGTTTGGGTATTTTATAATTAGTAAGATGCAATTTACAATATTCTCTAACTGCTCCAATGGTTAAGTCTAAATTAGCTTTCGCGACGATATAGGCTTTCACCGCTTCGCCCGTTATATCGTCATAGACGCCGACAACCGCTACCTCTAAAACATCATCATGGGCGGCAATGCAGTCTTCCACCTCATTGGGGTAAACATTAAAGCCCGAAACAACGATCATGTCTTTTTTGCGGTCAACAATCGTAAAGTAACCATCTTTATTCATGGTTGCAATATCGCCGGTCAAAAACCAACCGTTTTTATAAACATTGGCAGTTTCTTCTTCATTTTGCCAATAGCCCAGCATTAATTGTGGGCCTTTTGCTGCAAGCTCACCTGCCTCACCTATAGCAACCTCGTTTCCTGAATCATCAAGACAGCATAATTCTGTGGATGGTAAAGGGATGCCTATCGAGTTTTCAAGCATTTTACCAAGTGGGTTGAAGGTTAAAACAGGGGATGTTTCAGTTAAACCATAGCCTTGCAAAATAGGCTTCCCCGTTATTTCTTGCCAACGCTTAGCGACGCTAGATTGCAATGCCATGCCTCCAGCCGCCGCAAATTTTAAGTGCTTGGGTGGTGAATCGACAAACCAAACTTCATTGTTTAAACCATTAAACAATGTGTTAACGCCACTAACCCAAGTGATATTATAATTTTCAAAAGCACGTTTAAGATTACTCAGAGGACGAGGGTTAGGAATAAGAATATTATGTGCCCCCAGCCAGTAAAAACCGAGTAGATTAATAGTGAAAGCAAAGATGTGATACATCGGTAATGCGGTCAGGGCGACTTCATTGCCTTTAGTTAAAGCACCAGACAGTAGCTCCATCGTCTGCCCCATATTCATCAACAAATTACGGTGCGACAACATAGCGCCCTTGGGTAAGCCCGTCGTGCCTCCCGTATATTGCAAACAAGCAATATCATCAGCGCACAGAGTGCTGCGGTAGCTTGCCGCATCAATTTTATCACTTTCTTGTTTAACGCGACCCTGGTCGATAGCACTTGGCAGCCAAACATGAGGCTGAGAAATGGGTTTTATTGATTTATCCCAATATTTTTGCACCAAACCAACAATGGCTTTAGGCATTGTTGGGAAAAATTCAGCGACTTTAGTAATAATAATGGTTGGAATATGATGCTGTTTGGTTGCGTGCTCTATTTTATCGGCAAACATATCCATAGTAATTAAAATCTGAGGCTTACAATCAACAAACTGCTTAGCCATTTCATCGGCCGTGTAAAGTGGATTGATATTAACCAGAATGCCGCCTGCTTTAAACACCGCAAAAGCAACGATCGGATAAGACAGCCCATTAGGCAGCTGTATAGCGACACGGTCACCTTGTTTTAAACCACTCACTTCACGAAAATAAACAGCAAGTGCATCGGACATTTCGTCAGCTTGCTGAAAGCTAAGCGTCCCATTCATGCCATTTGGCAAACAGCTAGTGAAGGCTGGGGACTGTCCATTACTATCAGCAATGGATGACACTAAGTCACCAATCGTATTATAAGGTGTGGACGATATTTCTGCGCGAACAGATGAGCCATAAAAGGCAGACCAAGGATAGGTTTCTACGGACATTGCTACTCC
>CAYZQE010000066.1:0-13290 GCA_964480635.1 uncultured Gammaproteobacteria bacterium
GCGACTTTTAAACTAAAAATCTAATATAAAAACACTCATTTAACATTCAAAGTTAAAGATTTACACTATGCTACCGATACAATCATTAAAAGTGAAAGAACAATTCAATGTCTGATCAATTTAAAGCCATTAATGGTGATATTTTACAATTACAGTTTTTACCAGCTACGGATGGCAGGCGCTATAACGTCACTGTTTTAGGGTTTTTAGAAAAACACAGTTTAATTGTCGCTACGCCTAAGAAAGATGGCAATTATATGATTTTGCGAGAAGGGCAATTATTTACTGCCCGTATGATGCATGGCACGTGCGTTGCTGGTTTTCAAACCCAAGTGATTAAATCAGTCTCGACGCCCTACCCTTATGTGCATTTAAAAATACCCGATACCTTTCAGAAAAAACAAGTTCGCATCACTCGTCGCGCTGATATTTCCTTACCCATTACAGTCACTAACATTAAAAAATCAAATCTAATTAAGAGAGAAGTAGCAACCATTATTGATCTTTCCCTTTTAGGCTGTCGCATGGTGTCTGAAAATATTTTAGGCTCTGATGGTGATATGTTAAAACTCAATATGACCATCAAACTGTTTGATTATGATTACATCATGTCGATTACCGCTCAGGTAAAACGCGTTGAAGAAAGCCTGCATGACGATGAGCTTTTATTTGAATATGGCTTAGCCTTCCAAGACTTAGGGGAACAAGCATCATTAGTTATTGGGTCACAGGTTAATGAAGCTTTGATTGGTGAATATTTAGAGTAGATTTAGATCTCTTTGTTGCAAAGCGCTTAATTACACATCTCTTAAACCATCAGATGGCTCTATGTTTGATGCCCTATAGCCACCTAATATGGCGGCAAAGATAGCGGTGCATAGAGTAAGCGCTAAAGCCCAAAAGAAATGTTCAGGTAATAAAAAACACAAATTATCATCTAAGCCTAGCTCAGGTGCCAATACTTTATTAATGACTGTTTCAGCTATTAAGTAGATCAAAACGGCGACAAGCCAACCTAAAACCCCTGTATAAAATGCTTGAAATACAGGGAATAAAACGATTTTTCCACCTTGAAAACCAACTAAACGCAAGATACTCAAGTCTTTTTTCTTACGATCTACATTAGCCCATAAACTGGCGCCTAAGGACAATGCAAAACCAACAGCTCCGACAAAAGCAATAATCCAAAATATAATTGATAAATTTTTATCGATGGACTGAATGGTTTGAATCTCGGTGGTATTCGATTTCACCCTAATCCCTTGTTGCTGCAATTCATTGACCAACTTTTCTATCTGATAGATAGAATGTGTAAACAACCTGAATGAAGGATAATCACGCTTAGTCTCATCATGCTCATGGCCTTCCCAGCCCAGTTTGATCACTTCTTTACCATCTTTAAAATTTTCAGAGGCAACCAATAGGTCTAAACTAATATAGGCTATATTTCGACTTGTCACAGAAAGATCCGCCACATCAATGACTTTCACACTAATGTGTTCGCGCTCTCTTTTGCCACGGTATTGTCGGCTTAAACTTGCATCAATTCGGTCACCCTTTTTGACTCTTAATTTTTGCGCAGCATTATGACTTAAAACGACTTGATAATAGCCGACGGGGCTTACAGCTAACTTATACAGCAAAGGGTCGCCGACTTTCGTGGCTATTAATTCAGTTGATAAAATTCGAGGCGACGTTTTACTTTTAAGCTGAATAGTTGCCGCTAATGCACGTGTTTTAGGGATTATAAAGGCGACATCGTCTCGCGCTTGCATCGTTTTAAACCAATCAGCTCGATAAGCGCCACTGCCTATTGGTCTAATTTCTCTATTACTGGGGTTTTCAACTAGGTTACTCACCATGCTATTCACAATGCCAAATTTTAGCCCAAACAAAATCATCATTGGGGCTAGCACAGAGGCTAGAGCAATAATAAAGCAGCTCGACATTTTCCATTCGTGGCTATAGTCTCTAAACGATAATGCAAATATAGTTTTAAATTGACTCACAAAAGATCCTAAGTGGGTTCGGTGCCATTTGCATTATTTTCTTATCAAAATGAGCCACGTATTTTTTAATCTCTGAATGTTGATTCATAAACATGGCCGTTTTCGACCACTTTAGATTCATGATGCAAGCTACGAAAATCCATTTTATAGACCTGTGCCCAATCATGACTGGCTATCACCATAGTTATTTTTAACCCTTTTACCAATTCCATCACTACTGCCATAATTTTACGCGCTGTTATCGGATCTAAGGATGCCGTAGGTTCGTCAGCAATCACTATTTTTGGGCGATGTGAAAATGCTCGTGCAAATGATGCTCTTTGGCGCTCTCCCGCCGATAAAAACCCGGGTAATTTATCCAATTGGCGATGAATACCCATGACTTTTGAAATAGAACGAATTGAGTCATCTTCGGGTAAGTTTAGTAATTGACGAGGTAAGTCGATGTTTTCTCTAACGGTTAAGTAGGGTAACAACCCACCTGTTTGTAACACATAACCAATATGCTGCTTGCGAATTTCACTGAGCTTATTGTGCTTTTTTTTGCCCCATAATTGCTTAATATCAGAGACATTACCAAAACTAGTACTGAGATCAAACTGTTGCGCTTCATCTGGGTGTAAAGCCAGAGCAAGCATATCAAGTAGCGTACTTTTACCACAGCCACTATGCCCGACTAAGGCAATCGCCTCTTGGCTTTCAATTTTAATTTCGGGGACTTTCAAACGAAACCCGACACCATCTTCAACGCGCGATTTAACGACGTTTTTAAGCGAATAAATGACTGACATTAAACTTATGGTAACAAGTCTAATACAACCGGGAACACTGAATTTCCATTGACAGCCCCGCCACCTGGTGTCACCCATAGGTCGGTATGATCGTGTAAAGCTTGATAGTAGTTAATTTTACTTTCTAAACGATGCATAAATTCAATTTGTTCTTTTGCGCTCCATTCTTCCCAGTTATCCAAGGTTAAATTCATCACTTCGCCGGTATACGGCAAGTCTTCAATATATTCTCGCATATAACCCATTTCAGCCAAATTTGCCCCTGTACCCGAGGTGCTAGAACCCACGGCCGACGGATCACGACTCACTGTCGCTGCTAAGCTTTGTAAATCGTCGATAAAGTTTTTAGGGCTTAGTACACCTTCTTCTGCCAATTCTAAAACTTGCTGCATGACACTTTTTAAATCACTTAACTGATCACGCGTTAGTAAGATACGTACATCAACTGATGACTTTTCTGGGTTTTTAAAATCACGGTCTATCATCCAAGCATTGAAAAATTTGGGCAGGGGTTTGCCTTCTTCATTTTGTAAATAACGTAATCGTAGTGCATTACCTAATTTTGCCACTTTATTTTGTAATACCGTTAGCTCATTACTTTCCTCATTATCTGTATCGGGAATTGGAATCGGCGGTACGCCATTAACGGTTGCTAACACTTGTTGAGTTATTTGATTGGCCAAGGCTTCTAAAACGGTACCAAATTCATCAACCTCACCCAATTTCACACCATAATAAAAATCACCGATGCCGGGGTAAAATGATAATGTTTTATAAAGCTCTGCAGCTCCATCATGGTCAGCCAAATCGGATGGTGTGCGTAAATGTAAAACCCAAATTGAAATACCTTTATCGTAAGCTAGTTGCCTTAAGCCATGAGCATCCAAGCGTGTCGCCCCTAATGAATCATGACTTTCTCTTGGGCCTGCATCGGTAATTAAAACGATATAACGAGCATCGAATCCATCCCAGTTAGAACTATCAATAGCTGATTTAATGCCTGCATAGGCATCTTCTCTAAAGTCTCTACTTGAAACTGTCGCAGGCTCTACCGTATTAACACGTGAAAAAAAACTTTCTGCATTGGTGCCTTCTTCGATACTGACGACAGAGCGCGTTAAATAATCAAGCTCAGGGACTTGCTCAATGTTATCTCTAAACGCGGTTAAACCAAAGCTCACTTGATTGTGCAAACCTTGCTTTGCAATAGTTGAGTACACTTTGCGTACAGCCTCTCTGGTTCTATCAATGTACGGCCCCATAGAAACGGTTGAATCAATAACAAAATGGATGCCACTACGATAAGTATTGACTTGCTGCTTCATTTTTAATTTTTGATTATTATCTTCCAAAGGAACACTCGCCACTTGAAGTAAACGGCCTTGCTCATTGCCTATGTAGACATCTTCATGCTGTTTAATAGGCACTAGATAAAAGTTATTACGAATATCAACATGAGCTTCTGGCTGAATGGCTATGACGGGGGAGTTTTTACTAATGTGACCACTGGTCACTTCTTCATAGAGCTCTTGATATTCATCAATTTTATATTCTTCAACCATGCTTTTAATGATATCTTTTTCTTTAAACAACAACACTCGTTGAATATCTTGGGGGTCTTTAAAAGAAACCGTTAATGCTTGATTCCAGGTAATGGCCGAATGCTCTGGCATCCAACCCGCTAATTGTCCATAGCTACTTGAACCCACTTTTAACCACTGTGTTTCATCAACTATTTTACGTTCGTAAACGTAATACACACTAAAAGGCACAATCTCTTCTTTGTCTGCATTAAAACGAGCATCATCATAGAGCTGTGCATCTGGCACACTAAGCACCCTTTGGAATAGAGTTTGCTTACCTTCCATTAAAAGCGGCTTGATGGTTTGCGCCATAGCAAAAGGTGTCGACAATAAGCACACTAATAAAAGCAGCCCTGTTGATAATTGAATTTTTTTCATTTCCTTATTTCTACTATTTGTAAGCGCCATTACTTTAAAAAATTTAACAGTAATTGCTGTGCTGTTTTATTGCCTGAATTGGCTTCTGTTTCTGCCCATTGCTTCAAAACATCCATTTTTTGCTGTGCTTCAACATTGTTTCGATCTATAGCAATTCGATACCATTTATAGGCTTGAATTGGGTCTGCTTGATCTAACAAACTATTATCGGCATTAAATAAAATGGGGTCAGCCATTTCACCCATCATTAAAATACTCGGCAAATGGCCTTCTCTTGCACAAAAGAAGAATAACAAATGTGCATTTTCCATATCATTATCGGCACGTTCAGCTAGTGCCTGTTGGTAAAGATTATCTAATGGATAGGGTCTATTTTTTTCTCTGGCTAAACGGATTAACTCCCGCGCCCCTAACGCGACAGGTGCCGTCGTTGGTCGAACTATTTCTCCAGAAAATTTAGGCGTATTTTGATTCGAGCCTAAACTGATTTTCTCTGTTGTTGTGCCTGTACGCCCCGTAAAAAAAATAAACACCATCAATAATGCAATAACCGCAATGATGCCCCAAATTAACGGGCTTTGTGATGTTGATTGATAATCTTGATTTGCTTGCGCCATGGATGAGATATTTTAAGGTTGTTTAGTTTTTAAATTTGGCGCATATCGTGCCACAGCTAAGCATGTGAGCCAAGTATTTCATTGTTTAATTAAACAGTTGCAGCTGATACAAGAGAATTCTCACTAAACTTCTCTTCATTTCTTGATAAAGCTGCTGTTTTTCTCTATTTTTAGCCAATAACTGCGCTGTATCTAATTCAAATTCTCTACTTTGAGTGAGTGTTTTTTGTTCGACTAGCCATAAGTCTGAATTATTTTTTAGGGAATATTCGACGCGTATTTTTAATTGTTGAATCTGCAACCCTGTCGAAGATGATTTTGCCACCGTCATTTCAGGCAAAGTCTCAAAGCGCACCCTTAAAGATGATGCCTTACTATGAGCCCCCATTTTTGCACCGGCTTGCTTTAACTGCTTTATTAATTCGTCATTAAACTCTTTGTCTTCACTCGGCGATAATTGCAAATATTTTAATTCAAGCGGTAAGCTTGCTTCCCCTTTTAAATGAAAGCCACAAGCCGCCATCGTTAAAACAAAAAAGCTTAAAACAAATGCCGAAAAAATTTTCATTTAAACAACGATGTTAATTAATCGTTTAGGCACAACAATGATTTTTTTAATATCCTTGCCTTCCGTAAACTTTTTAACGTGTTCATCTGCTAAAGCGGCTGCTTCACAGCTAACCTTATCTGCATCGGCTGCAACCAATATTTTAGCACGCAACTTACCATTCACTTGCACCATCATTTCTATACTGTCTTGCTTTAGAGCCGCTTCGTCTACTATTGGCCATGCTTGTTCAATTAAGTTTGAATCATTGCCTAAAGCTTGCCATAAACTATGCGTAATATGCGGCACTATCGGTGACAACATTAATACAATATTAGTGAGCACCTCATGGCGTACCGCTCGGCTTTGTGCGGTTTCATCGGTGAACTTAGCTAACGTGTTTAACAATTCCATATTGGCTGCAATGGCTGTGTTAAAGGTTTGTCTATCCGCATAATCTGAGGTGACTTTTTTAATCGTTTCATGCAGTTTCAAACGCATTGATTTTTGTTCTGTATTTAACTGTCCAACATCAATGTCAGCTAAACCATCAAGACCTAGATCTACATGCTCAAATACTGCTTTCCATAATCGTTTTAAATAACGATGCGCGCCATCAACACCTGTATCTGCCCACTCTAATGATTGCGTTGGTGGTGCCGCAAACATGGTAAATAAACGCACGGTATCGGCACCGTACTTATCAATAAGACCTTGTGGATCAATGGTATTGCCTTTTGATTTTGACATTTTAGTGCCATCTTTTAGTACCATGCCTTGTGTTAATAAACGCGTAAAAGGCTCATCTGAATTAACCAGCCCCATATCACGCATTAACTTATGGAAAAAACGTGCATAGAGTAAGTGCATGACCGCGTGTTCTACCCCGCCCACATATTGATCGACTGGCAGCCAATAATTAGCGCGCTCATCTAACATCGCCTCATCATTATCGGCACAACAATAACGTGCATAATACCAAGATGACTCCATAAACGTATCAAAGGTATCGGTTTCACGCTCAGCAGGCTCACCTGTCGTTGGACAAATGGTGTCATAAAATTCAGGCATTTTTTTTATCGGTGAGCCTACGCCATCTAATACCACATCTTCGGGTAATAGCACTGGAAACTCATTAGCAGGCACACTGCCGCCATCACATTTAATCATCGGAATTGGTGAGCCCCAATAACGCTGACGCGACACACCCCAGTCATGAATGCGATAGTTGACTTGTTTTTTTCCTTGTCCTATCGCGGTTAACTTATCGGCAATCGCATTAAATGCTTTTTGTGAGGTTAAACCATCGAATTCACCTGAGTTAATTAATACGCCTTTTTCAGTAAAGGCTTGCTCATCCATATTCACTTCAACACCATCAATCACCTGAATAATGTCAATGCCGTATGCTTTGGCAAATTCGTAATCACGTTGGTCATGTGCAGGGACTGACATAACGGCGCCTGTGCCATAACCCCATAAAACAAAGTTAGCCACCCAAACAGGCACTTGTTTGCCAGTTAATGGATTAATCACAAATACGTCACAATCGACGCCTTTTTTCTCTTGTGTTTCTAGCGTTGCTTCTGACGTACCTGATTGCTGACACTCAGCAATAAAATCTTTAACCTTTACGTTTAATGCAGCTGCTTTTTGCGCGATGGGGTGCTCTGCTGCAACGGCCATATAGGTCACACCTGCCATGGTGTCGGGGCGCGTGGTATAAATACTTAAGTCTTCGCCGTTTTCAGCCGCTGCCTTAAACGTCGCTTCAACACCTTCAGAACGACCTATCCAATTACGCTGCATGGTACGCACTTGATCTGGCCAACCGTCAAGCTTGTCGATGTCTTCTAATAATTCATCGGCATAGTCTGTGATTTTTAAAAACCATTGGTCAATTTCACGGCGCTCAACAAGCGCATCAGAACGCCAGCCCCGACCATCAATCACTTGCTCATTAGCCAGTACGGTTTGATCCACAGGGTCCCAATTAACCATGGCTTTCTTTTTATACACTAAACCTTTTTCAAATAGCTTAGTAAAAAACCATTGCTCCCATTTGTAGTAATTTGGCTTACAGGTTGCTAGCTCGCGGCTCCAGTCATAGCCAAAACCCAATAACTGCAATTGCCCTTTCATATAGGCGATATTTTCATAAGTCCACTTTGCCGGTGGTACTTTATTTTTAATCGCGGCATTTTCAGCCGGTAATCCAAAGCCATCCCAGCCCATAGGCTGCAATACATTTTTACCTAACATACGTTGATAACGTGAAATCACATCACCAATGGTATAATTTCGCACATGCCCCATATGTAATTTCCCACTGGGATATGGGAACATAGATAAGCAGTAAAATTTTTCTTTATTAGGGTCTTCAGTAACTTCAAAAGATTTGTTATCTTGCCAAAACTGCTGAACTGATTGCTCTATATCGAATGGGGTGTATTGCTGATCCATGACGTGATTTTCTTTAGGCTTTTAAAACCGCGAGCATACTGGATTTGGGTTTAAAAGTCATTGATGTTAAGGATAGTGACACTGGTATTTGACGAATCAATATAGAGCAGAGAGCTTTCTACTGTTTTCTCCCTCACCCCACTCTATACCGACACTCTTATTAAGTTATTTTCTTAGTTTTAATGACGCTCACAAATAGCACAAATGCCATTAATAAAACCAATATCCACTGATAGGGCTGTATCTTCACAAAAAAGGTTTGACCTGTTCGCCCCGTGACATGGGCGGTGATGGTTACAACTTTAAATTGAGATGTTTGCTGAGTTATCTTGCCTTTATGGTCAATAAAAGCAGTGATGCCTGTATTGGTAGAACGTACCATAGGACGGCCTGTTTCTATTGCTCGCATTTGTGCAATTTGTAAATGCTGATGCGGTGCTAGGGAATCACCAAACCATGCATCATTAGACGCATTGATCAATATATTGGCTTCTGGCAAATCAAGGTTGATATCTCGACTAAACACATTTTCATAGCAAATAGACACCCCTAGTTTAACCCCATTAACCGACATGAGTGTTTGCTGAGCATCTCCCTTTTGCATATCTGACATAGGGATTTTAATAAATTGATTAACAAATTCTAACAACCAGCGCATGGGCATGTATTCGCCAAAAGGGACTAGATGGCGCTTATGATATAAACCTTGGTTTTCACCCACCATGAGCATGCTATTAAAATAACGACTTTTAGCTAGGTCGGATACAACTACACCAAATAATATATTAGTTTCGTTTTCTGCTGCGAGCATACTCATAGGCAGCAAAACAGAATCCTCTATTAGCTCAGAACGACCAGGGACTGCGGTTTCTGGCCACACAATTAAATCACTATCCCAATGTTGCTGTGTTTGCTGCCAATAAACGTTAAATATTTCTTGGCGTTTACTGGCTTGCCATTTGATATGTTGGGCTATGTTGCCTTGTACTTGCGATATTTTTAACGATTGAGGCATGGCTTGAGTTTGTTCTTTTTGTGCAACGATACTCAAGCCAATGATGATAGCGATAAAACTAACAATAACCCTCTTATTCGCTTTCACATTTCGGCTAATCACTAACACCACAATGATGCTCATAGCCACGCTGATGGCGCCAAGCCCGTAGCTTCCTATCCACGGAGCAAAAACAGAAAATGGTGTATCAACATAACTATAACCAAGGCTCATCCAAGGAAAGCCAGTCAGAATGATTCCCTTTAACCATTCCATTGCAAACCATAGTAATGGTAATAATGCATAGGCTGTTTGAGTTGAAAATAATGCTTTGACACTTTGATAGGCTAAACCTAAAAGCGCTATATAAAGCGATAACCAACAGATGAGTAAAACAGTAATTAAGGTAGCCACGAACGGCGTAGCTTGACCAAAGTCATGTAGGCTAATATAAACCCAATAAATGCCTACACTAAAATAACCTAAACCAAAGAAAAATCCCGTTAAAAAATATTGTCGTTTATCGGTGCAGCTTTGCCAAAGATAGATAAGGCCTGCAACCGATAAAACGGAGATAAACCAAACATTAAAAGGTGCGAACGCTAAAGGCAATAAACAGCCTAAAAGCAGCGCTAAACCCGATTTTTTAATCTGCCGCTTTAGAATCATTTACGGTTAGTACTTGAAACAAATGGACTTGGCGTTCATCGGCATTTAACACCTTAAACGACAATGCATCCATATCGTACACATCACCGCGTTTAGGGACTGTCCCCATTTTTGAAGAAATAAAACCGCCAATGGTTTCAATTTTTTCGTGCTTTAACTTTAACGAAAAGTGCTGATTAAAATCATTGAGCGTTGTTAAAGCGCGCACACTATAACGACCTTCACCATGTTCACGAATATCAATTTCTTCATCGTCATCGTGTTCATCATCTATGTCACCTACGATTTGTTCGAGCACATCTTCGATGGTAATTAAACCAGACACGCCACCGTATTCATCGAGCACGACAGCCATATGATTACGGTTACGACGAAACTCTTTTAACAAATCGTTTAATTGCTTACTTTCAGGGATAAAAATAGCGGGGCGAATATAATCATCATATTCAAATTCAATTTCTGACTTAGGGCAAAATTGAAGCAGGTCTTTAGCCAATAAAATCCCGACGACATCATCTCTGTCATCATCAATAACGGGGAAACGGGAGTGCCCTGACTCAGTGATTTTTTCGATGATTTCAGATAATGAGTACTCATAATCCAAAATAGTCATTTGACTACGAGGAATCATGATGTCGCGCACTTTCATTTCGGCGACTTGCAACACGCCTTCAATCATAAACAGAGCATCAGCATTAATAAGGCGATCTGTTTTTAAATTGCGCAATAAGTCGATTAACTGCGCTGTATTTTGCGGCTCGCTAGAAAACGTTTTAGCGATACGCTCTAACCAACCGGTTGTCGAACTCGGGTCTGAGTCAGTCATTTAACACTCTTTTTATACCTAACTTTTTAATTATTAATTAACGCAAAATACTCTTGCGTGCTATGAACCTTCAAACCACAATCTACAAAGTTATTATCATGTGTAATCAAGCAGTCGCAACCATTTTCTTTTGCACAAAGACATTGCAAGACATCTTCAAAGTCTAATTTTTTCTGTAAAGAAATTTCTATTGCATGGTTAATTATCTTTTCCCCAAACGGTAAAACTAACCATGAATCTAAAACCACTTTAAAAAAATTTAACACTGCTTTTTTATCTTTTACAATATAAAAGATAGTGCTGAGCATATCTTCACTGATAGCTATTTTGTAATCATTCTCATAGAGCAATCGAATTAACTTTTTAGTTAATTCATGATTATTTCTTTTGCTGTCTAATAAATCGACAACAATATTTATATCAAAAAAAATACGTTTAGCGCTTTGAGTATTTTTCACCATGAACCATCCTTAATTCTTTAGCGCTTTCATTCTTGCTATCGCCGTCTGCAATTCCAGCATATTGCAAAATATCATCCAATGCTTTTTGTTGGTTTTTAAAATTTAATTTATCAATAACAGCCTTCACCATATCGGCATGATTTGCTGATACAAAAACACCTTTATATTCATGCGTTTTTTTATCCTCCACATCAACATAATCATGTTCAATCAAAATATTGGGGTTTCTAGTTAACTCTCTAATTCCAATTTTCATATCAAACCCTGCATTGTTGTCTTTGCCATTAAAAGACAACAATAGGCTGAATATCGAGAACAGTCAAGCTACTGCTACATAAGGATTAGAAACGCCCATAGTCTCTAAAATTTTTATCTCTAAAGCCTCCATAGCATCTGCTTGTTCATCATCTTGATGGTCAAAGCCTTGTAAATGAAGCATGCCATGGACAATAAGGTGCGCCCAATGGTCATTAAGTTTTTTGTTTTGAGTTTTTGCTTCTTGCTCGACGACACTAGAACAAACAACCAAATCACCAAGGCAGTCATATTCTAAAAAATCATACTGTTCGGCTGGAAATGACAAAATATTAGTCGCTTTATCTTTATCTCGGTATTGCTTATTTAATGCATGAATCTCATTATCATCAACAATACGAATCAACTGTTCTAATTGTGGGTAATCCTTTTGTAGCGATGCTAAAACCCATGTTTCAAACTGTTGAAAAGTTGGAATCTGCTGAAGGTTCAATTCATTTTGTAACTGAAGGTCAATCATTAATTATGAGGCTGCTTTATTATCAAAGGCATCGTAAGCACGTACAATTTTTTGTACCAGTGGGTGACGAACAACATCTGCTGCATCAAAATGCACCATACCTATGCCTTCAACACCATCAAGAACATTAAGCGAGTGCTGCAAACCTGATTCCTGATGTTTAGGTAAATCTGTTTGAGTTATGTCACCGGTGATAACCGTTTTAGAATTAAAACCAATACGTGTTAAAAACATTTTCATTTGAGTTGGCGTGGTATTTTGAGCTTCATCCAAAATGATAAACGAATCATTTAGCGTTCGGCCACGCATATAAGCCAAGGGCGCTATTTCTATGACATGTTTAAGCAATAACTTTTCGACCTTATCAAAACCCATCATTTCATACAACGCATCATATATGGGTCTTAAATAAGGGTCTACTTTTTGAGTTAAATCACCCGGTAAAAAACCTAGTTTTTCGCCCGCTTCAATAGCCGGTCGAGTCAAAATCAATCGCGATACTTCTTCATTTTCTAAAGCGCTGACGGCTTTGGCAACCGCTAAATAAGTTTTACCCGTTCCCGCCGGCCCTATACCAAAATTCACATCAAACTGATCAATTGATTTTATATAATCATTTTGATGTGTTGATTTAGGCTTTATTGAAGACTTTTTAAGTTTAATTAATTGACTAAAATCACTCGATTTTAACACCCTATCGGCATTCATTATTTAACTGTCATTTGCTAGGTCCAATTGCCTTAATTTAATTTTATCTATAAAAACAGCTCTTAATACCATTAAAAACGCGATAAAACCAGCCATAAAAACCAGCAACATAAACGATAGCTTTTTACTTAAACCCACTGGTTTTTGAGACACAGCTGGCTCTGCAACCATACGCGTTAGATTATAATTATCTAATTCAGTTTTTAGTTCAATAATACTTTGCTTTTGCTTCGCAACTTCATTATTAGTATGAAACTTCGTCTTTTCTATATTTAATTCTATTTTGTCTATGGATAACTGCTGTTGAGCTATATCTAATTCATTGACAAGCGTCAATTCTTTAAGTTTTTCGTCTAAAATTGCAATGTCATTTTGCTGATTTATTTGGTCAACAGCATTGCTATTTAATTCAGCATTTAGGGTGGAGCGTTCATTTTTTAAGCCCACATAATAACGCTCTTCTAGCGTT
>CAYZQE010000067.1:0-13044 GCA_964480635.1 uncultured Gammaproteobacteria bacterium
TAGGCTTGTAGTGGATTGCGGAAGTCAGGAAATAGTGTTTTCTGTATAGGTTTTACTATTGAGTGATGTGTTTTTAGCGTAATCTTTCAAGATACTTGCTTTTCTCTCCCCTTTTTAATCAGCCTCAGTTTCTATCAAAAATAGGATGAAGCATTGGCTGTTTGAGCGGTAGCGAGTTTCCAATGCGCCTATTTTTGATAGAAACTGAGGTTTCCCGTAGGGCTGATTAACTTGGGTGACATTTTGTTTGTATTTTGTGGCACTTCAAAAGACAATGCCCGTGCGGCATGAGCACACCACTCTCAACAAACCACAGACAAAAACGCAAACTTAATGCATTCTGAAAACCAAATCAAAACTTAAAACAATCCAAAATACCATCAGTACAATGGTGCCAAAGAAAAACACTGGAAATCTAAATTTTAAACGATTATTACTAATGTGAATAAAGCTATGAAGATAACGCGCTAACACATAAACCCAAGCCAAAATAACAAGAGGCAGCGTGACGTTATTTGTAATATAGCTAATCGTACAGGCAAAATAGAGCAGAATAGGCAGTGCTAATAAATTATCAAAGTTTTGGCTGATTAAGGTGAGTTTTTCGGGGCTATCATAACCTGAATAGGTACGAAAAAATTTAACATCAATAGATTTATCCTTAACCGCTTTAACGCGTTGATAGCCTAGTAGCAATAACACATAAAAGGTTAAAAAGACTAAAGCAATGACGGGATAAAATATGATGCTTTGTTGCATGTTAAAGTTTGGTTAATGGCTCAAGCATTGCTTCTAAGCCATTCACTTTAATTTCATACATTAAACCTAATTGTTCGCCTAATTTACCTTTTGGAAAGCCTTTATTGTGAAACCATACTAAATAAGGCTCTGGAAGATACAGTAGTTTACGGCCTGCATATTTCCCAAAAGGCATTTCTTGATTAACGGCATCAATTAATTTTTGTTGATCAGTCGATGCCGTTATGTCCATTAGGCCAGTGTTAATTGATGGGCTAGGTATTCTTCATAAGGGCCTTGAAAATCAACAAATCCGTTGTCTTTTATGTCAATGATTCGTGTTGCAAGCGATGATACAAATTCACGATCATGGCTCACAAAAATTAAGGTGCCTTCATAGTTGTCTAGTGCTAAATTTAATGACTCAATAGATTCCATATCTAAATGGTTAGTTGGCTCATCCATCAATAATATGTTGGTGTCCGCCATCATTAATCGACCAAACAACAATCTATTTTTCTCACCACCTGAGCAGATTTTGGCTTTCTTAATAAAATCATCTTTAGAAAATAACATGCGACCTAAAACACCTCGAACATATTGCTCATCTTGCTTTGGTGTGCGCCATTGGTTCATCCAATCTAACAAATTTAACTCGTTATCAAAAAAGCTGGTGCTGTCTTGTGGGCAGTACCCAATAGTGGCATTTTCAGCCCATTTTATAACGCCTTCGTTCGCTTGAAGTTCATCGGTTAATAAACGTAAAAAGGTGGTTTTACCCACGCCGTTTTCACCAATAACAGCAACACGGCTGCCGGCGTCTAAAATTAAGTTAGCATTTTTAAATAGATTCTTGTCAAAGCCATGACCTAAGTTTTCTAAGATAAGCGCTTGGCGATGGAGTTTCTTTTCTTGGCCAAAACGAATAAAAGGCGAGATGCGACTTGAACGTTTAATATCATTGAGCTCAATTTTATCTAATTTTTTAGCACGTGATGTCGCTTGCTTTGCTTTAGATGCATTGGCTGAGAAACGACTCACAAATGACTGTAATTCAGCAATTTCTATCTTCATTTTATTGTTTTCATTTTGCATGGTTTCGCGCGCTTGAGTCGCTGCAATCATGAAATCATCGTAGCTGCCGGGATAGACTTTAATATCACCATAATCAATGTCTGCCATATGAGTGCAAACAGAATTTAAAAAGTGTCTATCGTGCGAAATAATAATCATAGTGCTTTTGCGTTCATTTAAAACGCCTTCTAACCAACGGATGGTATTTATATCTAAGTTGTTGGTTGGCTCGTCGAGCAATAAAATATCAGGGTCTGAGAATAGGGCTTGAGCCAGTAAAACACGGAGTTTCCAACCGGGAGCGACATCAGCCATAGAGCCATAATGCATGCTTTGGTCAATACCCGCATTGATGAGTAATTCGCCAGCGCGACTTTCTGCGCTGTAGCCATCCATTTCTGCATACTCTGTTTCTAAGTCAGCAACGCGCATGCCATCGTCTTCACTCATTTCTGGCATGGCATAGATACGATCACGCTCTTCTTTTACTGTCCATAACTCTGCATGCCCCATGATAACCGTGTTAATAACACTGTATTTATCAAAAGCGTATTGATCTTGACTGAGTTTGCCGATACGTTCATTAGGCGAGATCATAACATTGCCAGAGGTTGCCTCTAGGCTGCCATCCAAAATTTTCATGAAAGTTGATTTGCCGCAGCCATTAGCGCCAATTAAGCCATAACGATTGCCATCTGTGAATTTGATGGAAATATCTTCGAATAAGGGTTTTGCACCAAATTGAATGGTAATGTTTGCTGTTGAAATCACGTGAGAACCTAGCTGCTTAAAAAAGGCGCATACTATACCTAAAAGCAACATAAAAATCATAAATTAACGCATCATGCGATGCATAATCTAATGTTTTCTAACAATTATCTTCAGTGGATAATTGTTTGCTTAATAAACGTACTTCATTAATAGCAACCGTCAGTAATGCAAAATCAAAGGTTTGATGGTTTTTAATAGCTGTGAGTTGTTCTTGATAGCGTTCAAGAGCATAGCTTTGTGTTGTATTCCAGTCGTCTAATGCTTTATGAATGTGGCTTTTATTTTTAAGCTTTTTAAGTAAATAATAGGTAATGTTTTTTTGGTGTCTATGTAATTCATTACGCATAGAAATCATGGCAAGTTGGTGCCAATGGTTGCGCATCGTTAGTTTAGAGATGCTTTGCTTTAGCCATTGTAAATCCAATATTTTAGCGACAGTATAAAAAAGCTTGGCAGTTTTATCGATAGGAGCTTTCAGTGATAAGGCTGTTTCAGCAATATCAAAGGATGACGATAAAGGGATAACGGCAGGCAAACGGGTAATGATAGTTTCTGACGCGTGGTGTTTTTTTAATAGCTTTTTAAGTTCGTTGGTTTCGCGTTTGATATCACCAGAGAGCAAGGAGTAGATATTTATTTGAAGTTTTCTAATGGGCTGTTGAAAACGACCAACAATAAAATCAATATCGAATTGGTTAGGATAGTTACGTAATATCCAACTAATAGAGCGTTGAATTAACCCCGTGATTGTTTGAAAACAACGGTAGCGTATCAATTCTGGTATATCATCTGCTTTTTCAACATCTTGCCATAGTTGATTGATCTCAAAAATTTCGATAACGCTAAGATAGGCTTTGGCAATGAGCATAATATTAGCGCTGGTTTGTTCTTTCATTTTAAAACCAAAGCCTATGCCCAGTTGGTTGACCATTTGGTTAGATACTAAGGTGGCTATGATGTCATTTTTAAGCGCATGATTTTTTATGTGTTCAGGGTAATTATCACGCAGTGGCTTTGGAAAATAATTTAACAAAATACGTTGAAAGGACTCACCTTCAAATGAATCAGCTTCTAATAGAGCTTGTTTGAAAACAAGTTTACTGTAAGACACTAACACTGAAATTTCGGGTTTACTTAAGCCTTTATTTTGATTGATGCGTTCTTTTAAAGCGATATCACTGGGTAATTGTTCTAGTTTTCGTGATAGCACTTTGCTACTTTCTAAGTGCGTAATAAAGCGCGCATGTTCATAAATATTTTCGAAAGCGGTTAACTCGGTTAAATCGATAATCTGAGTTTGCTTTATATTATTTGAAAGGGTTAATTGGGCGACTTCATCGGTCATATCTTCGAGCAGGATATTACGTTGTTCCAAATTAAGTAGGCCATCCCCAATAACCTGTTGCAGTAAAATTTTAATGTTAACTTCATGATCAGAGCAATCAACGCCTGCTGAATTATCAATGGCATCGGTATAAATGTCGCCACCGTGTTGAGCAAATTCAATGCGCCCAAGTTGGGTAACACCTAAATTACCGCCTTCGCCTATCATTTTTACATTTAATTCTGTCGCGTTTACACGTATGGCATCGTTAGCTTTATCTTGAACGTCTAAATCAGTTTCACTTTCGGCTTTAATGTAAGTACCTATGCCACCATTCCATAACAGGTCAGCTTTGGCTTTTAAAATGAGGTGAATTAATTCATTGGGCGTTACCGAGCTTTGTTCAATATTTAAGCATTGCTGTATTTCGGGTGTTACATTAATTTTTTTGCTATTGCGATTAAAAACACCACCACCCGAGCTAATAAGGTTCGGGTCATAATCATTCCATCCTGAACGTGGTAAATTAAAGAGACGCTGACGTTCAATATAGCTAGATGCTGAGTCAGGGTTAGGGTCTATAAAAATGTGCAAATGATTAAACGCGGCGATTAATCGAATTTTTTTAGACAGTAACATACCATTGCCAAATACATCGCCAGACATATCACCAATGCCAATCACCGTGAAGTTAGTTTGCTGGCAATCAATATTAATGACTTTAAAATGTCGCTTAACCGATTCCCATGCGCCACGCGCGGTAATGCCCATTTTTTTATGGTCGTAGCCTACGCTACCACCTGAGGCAAACGCATCATCTAGCCAAAAACATTGTTGGCGTGCAATGCTGTTGGCAATGTCCGAAAATGTGGCAGTGCCCTTGTCTGCTGCAACGACTAAATAGGGGTCGGTCTCATCATGAATACGTGTATTTTCGGGGTGTATTACATCACCATTAACTAGGTTATCTGTTATTTTAAGTAAGCTCGAAATATATAAGCGGTAGCACTGTTCAACTTCATTCATTTGCTCTGCACGGTTGTGCTGCGCAGAGATAGATTTACAAATGAATCCGCCTTTAGAACCCGTTGGAACAATAACCGCATTTTTCACCATTTGCGCTTTCATTAAGCCTAATATTTCGGTGCGGTAATCTTCGAGTCTGTTAGACCAACGTAACCCGCCACGAGCGACCTTGCCGCCACGTAAATGAACGCCTTCGAAACGATTGCTATAGACAAAAATTTCAAATTCAGGGGTGGGTTTTGGCATGCGGGCTATTAAATTAGGGATGAGTTTAAAGCTACATATTTGCTTGCTTTGTGCATCATCTTGATAAAAATTTGTGCGACAGGTTGCTAAAATGAGTTCGTTGTATACTTTTAAGATGGTGTCGTGATCTATTGAGAGAACATCATTTAACAGTGCATCGAGTTTTTCGTTTAATACGTCATGCGTTTTACTTAATGGATTAAAACGATTGTTAAATTGTTGGGCTAGTAAGTGGCATATTTTAGGGTTAGCGATTAATGCCTCGGCAATATAGTCAGCACTGTACGGTGTTTTTATTTGTTTTAAATAAGCTGCATAAGCACGAAAAATTTGTATTTGTTGAGCATTAAGTTGCGCACTTAACAGTAGTAAATTAAAAGTATCAATGGAATAGTTGCCTTCCCAGCAACGTAAATACAGCTGTTCAAAGTGCTGATTGCTTGCATCATCAATAGGGTGAGCTAGTGCCTGCAGAAAACTCACTTGATAGCGATGAATCCAAAATATGTTCTCATCAAGAATAACTTGCTTGGGTTTTTCAATTAAAACTTTTAAGCCCATAGATTGTAAAATATTAAGCGATTGTGATAATTCAACGGCATCATCTTTGGCATAAATGTTTAATAGCTTAAGATCATCTGTACCCGGTTCAAATTGGGTAGCAATGAGTTGCTTTTTACAGCGCTCTAAACCCGTGATATCTAATAATGCGCGATCTACCGTTGAAATCATTAAGTAATCAAACAAGGATTCATAATCTTTAAATAAAGCAGCACCTAATGTATTGCCATATTGATCGTTTAATGCAGTGCGTATTGAATGTGTCCAAGCTTGTTGGGCGTATAAATCGAGATTATTAACTGTTGGCATGATGTGTTATTTTTTTATTGGTTTATAGCTTTATATAGACCAATAAAAAACAGCGCAAAGATTTGTTAGTCCTAAGTTAAGAACTGCATTAATAATTGTATATTTGAGTGTTAGATCAACTTTTCAAATTCATCGGTAGATAGTGGTTTTGCGAAATAATAGCCTTGTAAATAGTCGCAATCATGATGCTTTAAAAAATCAATTTGTTGTTTATTTTCGACGCCTTCAGCCACTACTTTTAAATGTAAGCTTTTAGCCATTGAGATAATGGCGGCAGTAATCATCATGTCATCATTGTCTTTAGGGATATCGGAGATAAACGATTTATCTATTTTCAAGGAAGTTAATGGGAATTTTTTTAAATAGCTTAATGATGAATATCCAGTGCCAAAATCGTCTATAGATACATTGATACTTAAGTCGGCAAATTGTTTTATGATACTAATTGTCTCTTCAACATTATCCATCATGATACTTTCAGTAATTTCAAGCTCTAGGTACTGAGGTTTTAAGGATGCTTTTATTAATGTATCTTTTATCATTTCGACTAAGTTGGGTTGTCTAAATTGGACTGTTGATAAATTTACAGCAATTCTAATGGGCGACAGCCCTTTATCTTGCCATGCTTTATTTTGACGGCAAGCTTCCTTAATGACCCAAGCACCTATGTCCGTAATTAACCCTGTTTCTTCAGCTAGAGGAATAAACTCATCGGGTAAAACCATGCCTAGTTCACTTTGCTTCCAGCGTATTAATGCTTCTGCGGCTATAATTTTATCCGTTTTAGCATCGATTTGAGGTTGATAAAGTAAGTAAAATTCATTCTTTTCAAGAGCATGGCGTAGTTTTTCTTCCAAATTAAGGCGTTCCTCAGCTTGTGTACTCATCTGCTTAGAATAAAATTGGTAATTATTTTTATGGAGGCTTTTGGCATGATACATAGCTGTATCGGCATGCTTTAATATTTGGTCAATATTTTCTCCATCAATAGGGAAGATGGCAATGCCAATGCTTGAGGTAATAAATACTTCATGGTTATTCAGTTGGTAGGGCAACCGAATACTTTTTTGAATGCGCTCTGCCACTAAAGCCACTGAATTATTACTATCTATCTTAGTTAGTAATACGGTAAATTCATCACCTCCTAATCGAGTGACCAAATTATTTTCAACTTGACTATTTACATTTATAACGGAGTCATTTTGGCGCATTTGACCGGTTAAGCGTTTTGAAACTTGGATTAGTAACTCATCCCCCGCTTCATGCCCTAAGGTGTCGTTGATGCGTTTAAATTCATCTAAGTCCAGAAACATAACTGCGCCAAATGATTTGTTTTGTATCGCGTTTTGTATCGCTATAGTGACTTGTTCTTTAAATGATGCTCGATTTGGCAACTGTGTGAGTGAATCAAAGTAAGCAAGACGTTTTATTTTTTCTTCAGAAAGTTTACGTTTTTGTAAAACAGAATTGCTTAAAAATAACGTCACCATGAAAACTAGCCATATTAAGAACAGCTGCCAACGATTAAACATGTCTAAAGTGAATGGGCGAATTAGCATTAAGTTAATTGTCTGGCCATATAAGTTAATAGATTGCTTTGAAATTAATGAGTTATAAAGGGTGTAATCATGTTGTTTATTGTCGTTTATATAGGCTTTGAGAAGTGTTGGTGATATGTGCATTTCATTGATGAAATTCTCTAAATTTAATTCAATAACAACTAGCCCTGATAATAAACGCAGGCGTTCTTGCTTATCGTTAGGGGGGTATCTACCTTTGTATAGGGGTTTAAATAGTAAAGTTAATGGTATTCTTTGGCCCTTAGTTTCAACTTCAACAGAAGCGCTGACTTCATTATTAGCAATTGATTGATGAATAACATCACTTAATGTATTTATGGATAGAAGATCAAAAGCAAGTATATTTGCTGATAATGGTGTCATTGGCTCTATAAAGTTAACGGGTAAGTAAAACGGGTGTTTATTGGGTTGCTTTAAGTGTTTTCTTTTCGGAAGCTTTACATTAAAAAAACCTTGAGATTGCATTTTTTCTTCAAACAAACCTCTTTCATTATCAGTGATTTTTTCAACCGTGAGGATGGCATGGATATAAGGATAAGCTTTTATCATGTTTTCAGAAAAACTACTGAGTTCGGCTGTATTTAAGTCATCACTAGAGTGGTGTAATCCAACTAGGCTAATCAATACGGCTTCAATACTTGCAATTTGCAGAGATAACAATCGATGGGTATGTGTGACATCTGTTTTAAATTTAGCGTCCATGCTTTTATAATCTATCGAAAGAGAGATTAAAACAGCTGCTATGGAAACTATAAAATAGGATATTTTAAGGTTTCTAATCATTAATATTGAATAATCGTTTATTTATTAAAGGTGATCTTAGCTTTTTTTAACAGTTTTGAAGGTATTTTAACGGGCGAATTTTGCATGATCTCTTTATTAACCCAAACATCCCATTTTCTGTTTGAAACAATGGGTATATCATTTGGCGAAATGCCTTCAAGAATATAACTGGCGGCTTGGGCTGCCCATAAACCTTGTTCTTCTGGGATTTTAGTGAGTCCATACATGCTATAGGGCATCATCCATTCGTGTATTGTTACACTTAGTTTTCGAGTGTTTTTATTAATAAAGGTTTTATTCAAAGCATGATTCCAGTCATTGATACCCGAGTGACTGCCAATAATGACAAGATCGTAGTTTTGAGCTTCTTTATAAAGCTCAAGCCATTGTTGATTAGTTTGAGCTAAACCACTCTTAATTGTAAATTGGGTATGTTCAGCCTCTAGTTTATATCGCCGTAAATTTTTTTGCTCAGTTAATGTATCTGCCCCAAGATAAAACGCTTTTTCAGGTTGGCCTTGGATGCTATTAACCCGTTTAAATAAATCTTTAATTGGGGCAATTTCGACCATGCCAGTTACGTTGTCATAGGGAAACCCATAAGCTTTGGTATTCCAGTTAACGCCACAAAAAACAAAAGGAAGCGTATGGTTTTTAAAATAAGGCTTTATAAGGTATTTTGAAGCGTTGTCATCAGATGCAATCACCACATCTGGCTTCCAAGATGCAATAAGCTCTTTAGCGGTTAAGGCAGCTTGCTTTTTAAATGCTTCACTTTTGTTTCTTTTGGTGTCCATATCAAACTGTTTAAATTTACATTTTCCTTGCAATCCTTCTATAACGCCCTTTTCAATCCCATCAGACCAAGCATAGCCTTGATGATAGGAAGAAATATAAAGACATTTTTTAGCAATAACGTTGCTAGAAAAGAGCAGAGCAGAAATATAAATTAATAGTCGTAATGTACCCATTATTATTGAAGGCCTTAATATGGTTCGATTCAATTCTAAGTAAAGCATAAAATCAACATAATTCAGAAATAAATTCAGTGTTAACGTTTAACCCGAATCCTCAGATAGAGAACATAAAAATGTCGCAACCTCTTAAGGAGCCTCTGAACAAGTCCAATAATTTTGAACTTGCTAAAACTGCCGATATTTTCACCGAAAATCGCAGCAATAGAGTGACTATTACGGCTCATTTCGACGAAAATAGCGACAGTTTTTACTGCGCTCAAATCTTATTAACTTAATCAGGGGCTCCTTAATGCACTTAGCAAAACCAAAAATCTTCTCATCACCAATAAGGTGACCTCGAAGTTTTTCATTTCACTATGCACATCAAGCGATTACACCCTTTTCATATTTCTATCTGAGGATTCGGGTTTAAGGTAGATTATTTGGTTTTATTAAACAAAACGCCATTTTCGATGAGATGTTTGGACATGAGGTAAACATAGTCTTCAATATGTTCTTCAAGGGCATAGAGATGGTTGTAATCACCAGCAGGGTAGGCAGACATATGTAAGTGTGTTCTTGTTTGGCCAGGATTAACGGCATTGACCTTTAAATTGCTGTCTTCATATTCTTTAGCCAGTTGCTGAGTTAAGCCAGTTAGTGCTGATTTACTAACGCCGTAGGCATCCCAGTAAGCGCCATTTTTGCTATCAATAGAAAATACTAAACGGCCGTAATCTGATTTTTTTAATAGGGGTATGCACATGCGAGTGAGCATGTAGGGCGCATTAAGATTGACTTGCATCACTTTATACCAAGTCTCGATATCACTTTGTTCAAAAACGGTGGGTGTGCCTAACATTGCTGCACAATGTAATAAACCATCTAAACGCCCAAATTCTTTTTCGATGACATTGGCCAATTCATCATAGTCATTAGCGGTAGCACCTGATAAATCTAGTGGGTAAATAGCGGGTTGCGCACCGCCTGCGGCTTCTATTTCATCATAGAGCTTTTCTAATGAGTTGACCTGTTTATCGAGTAAAATAATAGTAGCGCCTTGCTTGGCAAAGGCTTTAGACATGGTAGAGCCAAAACCGCCATTAGCACCCGTGATGAGGATGATATGTCCTTCTAGTTCGTTATCTTTTAAGTTTAAGGGGCTAGGGAATTGTGTGTTTTTCATAATGCTAAGATTTGTGGGTTAGGTTTAGGTAAGTCAGTAAGTCTGTCGGTTGATGAATGATGCTATCTGCTTGCCATGTGGCAAAGTCTGTTGATTCAAAGGTATAACCATAGCTTGCGATCATGGTGGTCATATTGGCTGCGTTTCCAGCATCAATATCTCTAGGGTCATCACCAATATATAAGCAGTCTTCACACGCTATATTGATTTCTTTTGCGGCTGTTTGTAAAGGCAATGGATGCGGTTTACGATGAGCTGTCGTATCTCCCGATATGATGGTGGCACTACGCTTATCTAACCCCAGTTGTTGCATAAGCGGCATGGTTAAAAAGTGTGGCTTGTTGGTGACCACACCCCAAATAATATTATTATCTTCTAAGCATGTTAGGGTGCGTTCAAAGCCGTTAAATAAATTGCTTTTATCAGCAATATTATTAAGGTAGCTGGTTAAAAAGCGTTGCCTTAAAGGTTCTATTTCTGCTTCTTCGACATGTTGTGAAAAGCCAAGTTGGGTTAAGGCTAAACCCCCTTTCGAGACGTGGGGGCGAATGGTTTCTAACGGGATTTCTGTATGCCCCTCTTCAACTAATAGGCGGTTTAAGGCGGCGGCCATGTCGGGTGCAGTGTCAACCAGTGTGCCATCTAGGTCGAATAAAACAGCTTTAATCACCGTTTTTGGCAATGCATTAAATAATTAACATCGACATCTTTATTAAGTTTATAAAGGCGAGTGAAGGGATTGTAAGTCATCCCGCTCAGATCATGCACTTCAAGCCCGCTATGTCGCGCTGCGCGACATAATTCTGAGGGTTTGATAAAGCTTTTATATTGATGCGTTCCTTTTGGTAGCATATTCATAATGTATTCAGCACCAACAATCGCCATTAAAAAAGACTTAGGGCTTCTGTTTAAGGTCGAAAAAAACACATGACCTGTATCAGTAACTAAATCGTGAGCAGCTTGAATGATAGACGCTGGATCGGGTACGTGCTCAAGCATTTCTAGGCACGCAACTATGTCGAACTCACCTTTATGTGTCGCCGCCATGTCTTCTGCACTAATAGTTTGATAATCAACGTCTAAATTCGACTCATGCAAATGTAATTTGGCAATATGGAGGGACTTTTCGGCTAAGTCTATCCCCGTCACAATGGCACCTTTGGCAGCTAAAGCTTCTGCTAAAATGCCACCACCGCAACCAATATCAAGAATCTTTTTCCCCTTTAAACCGCCACAAGCATCTTCGATATAAGCGACACGAAGAGGGTTAATATCATGTAATGGTTTAAATTCACTGTCGGGGTCCCACCAACGGCTTGCGATGGCTTGAAATTTTTCAATTTCAGCAGGGTCTACATTAGCTTGAATCATGGTGTTTTTATCTAATTAAGATGGTTTTATTTTATTGCGCCAATCATAGGCTTTATTTTTAATGGATTCTATATCCATATCGACAAAGGCAAAGTCTTTTAGCTTTAACACGCCATCAATCCAAACATGACTTATTTGACGGCTGTTTGCAGCGTAAGCAATTTGAGACACAGGGTCATATACGGGTGTGGTATTTAAATCTGACAGGTCAATGGCAATGAGGTCTGCTTTTTTACCAATTTCAATAGAGCCTATCTGGTCGTCTAAGCCTAAGGTTTTAGCACCTTGAATGGTGAGCATTTTTAAGATTTTTTCAGCATTCATACTAGCGGCATCTTTAGCCATACCCTTAGCTAATAATGCCGCCGTACGAGCTTCAGCCAAAAGGTCAAGATCATTGTTGCTAGCGGCTCCATCGGTACCCAAAGAGAGATTGACACCTGCTTCATCTAATAATGAAATGGGGCAAAAGCCACTGGCTAATTTTAAATTTGATTCTGGGCAATGGGCAATGTGAACGCCTGTTTCAGCGAGTCGCTCAATTTCATTGGGTGTTAAATCGGTCATATGCACGGCAATTAAGTTGTCATTAACTAAACCTAATTGGTCAAGCCTTTCTAAAGGGCGTTGACCTGTGTTTTTAATGGCTTCATTGACTTCAAATTCAGTTTCATGAATGTGCATATGAACGCGCATGTCCAGTTCGCTGCTATACATGGCGATTTTTTCTAGCGGTGCATCAGAGACGGTATAAGGTGCATGAGGTGCCAGTGTGGCATTTATTAAGCTGAACTCTTTAAATAGATCGTTGGTTTCTAAACCTTTGTGCAAGTATTCATCCGCATTTTTTGCCCAAACAGTTGGGAAGTCGAGAACAATAAGGCCAATACTGGCTCTAAAGCCTAAATTTTGGCATGTTCTACCTGTTATGTCGGGATAGAAATACATATCGTTCATGCAGGTGGTGCCGGAGCGTATCATTTCCGCAACAGCTAGCTCAGTACCGTCGATGATAAATTGCTGATTCACATGAGTCGATTCAATGGGCCAAATGTGGTTATTTAACCAATCCATTAAGGTTAAATCATCGGCAACGCCACGCATTAAGCTCATTGCAGA
>CAYZQE010000068.1:0-12927 GCA_964480635.1 uncultured Gammaproteobacteria bacterium
AGCCTCGAACCCTTGCATCGATTCGGTCTGCTGAGTTTCGTTGCTAATCACCTTTCCTATTAATAGCGTTTCGGCATCTTCTAGGCTTAAGGGGCGACCATACAAATAACCTTGCACATATTGACAACCTATACTCTTTAAAAAGGTTTCTTGCTCCTTAGTTTCTACGCCTTCAGCAACGACACTTAATTTAAAACTTTTGGCTAAAGCTAGCGTTGCCTCAATAATCGCTTCATCATTCGCATCTTTCCCAATATCGGCAACAAACGTTTGATCTATTTTTAATCGTGTTAAGGGAAATCGCTTTAAATTAATTAATGACGAATGACCCGTTCCAAAGTCGTCTATAGATAGTTGCATTCCCTGCTCTGATAATAACAATAAGTTTTGATAAGCATTATTGATGTCATCAAAAATTGATGTCTCTGTGATTTCACACTCAATGTTTGAAATATACTCTAAGGCTCCAGTGTCATTTAAAACCGCCATGAGATTATCAAATAAATGTTCATCAACTAATTGCCGTTGAGACAGATTAAAGCCAATCTGATAAAAAACGAAACCAGCCTTCTTCCATTTTACAACTTGGCGGCACACTTCTTCAAATACCCATAAGCCTATTTGATCGATAAAACCTGTCGCCTCTGCAGCAGGAATAAATTGCTTTGGCAATATTATTCCTTTATCAGGGTGCTGCCATCGAATTAAAGCCTCAAAACCAGACACTTTTCCCGTTGTTAACGAATGCTGTGGCTGATAGACAAGATAGAACTCATTATTTTCAAGTGCTTTACGTAATTCAATATCTAAAGTAAACCCTGCAAAGGTTGTCTCTAAAAGCTCTGCTGTAAAAAAATGAAATCTATTTTTGCCTGCTTTTTTTGCCGCATACATAGCTGAATCTGCTTGCTTTACCAACAACTCTATACTGTTACCAAACTCAGGAAAAACGGTAACGCCGACACTACAAGATACGGCCAAAGCATATCCTTGTACCATTATTTTTTCATCAAACTGCAATAATATTTTTTCTACTAAAGAAAATACACGTGTTTGACTCTGGATATCTTCTAAAATAACAACAAATTCGTCTCCGCCGAAACGGGCAACAGTATCTACTGCTCGGCAGACCGAATTCAGCCGTTGAGCCACTTCTATTAATAGCATGTCGCCTGCCGCATGCCCCAGTGAATCGTTCACGCTTTTAAAATTATCTAAATCTAAAAACAATAATGCGCCGGTTGAATTAAAGCGCTTTGAACGAGCCAACGTTTGCTTAAAGCGTTCTTCAAATAAGGCTCGATTGGGTAAACCTGTTAATACATCATGCGTTGCATTAAAACGCAGTAACTCTTTCGATTTATTTAATTTTGTCATGTCGCTTAACACACCAACAAAACAATCAATGTCGTTGTTTTTATTTCTTATCGTGGTTAAGTTTAATAGTACAGGCACCTCACCATAGACATCACTATGAATTGAAATTTCCTTTTGTAGATGCCCATGCTTTTGTGCAAACTGCCAAATTTCTGCGCACAATTCAATGTCTTCTTCATGACGTAAAAAACCTTCGCCACGATTGATTAGCTCTACGACAGACATACCTGTCAGCTTTTCCATCGCTTGATTGGCATAGATTACTTTTTTATCATGCCGAACAATCACTAAGCCTTGTTCTGCTTGATCCATTACTGTGCTTAATAGCTTTTGCTGACTTTCTGCCTCAACAATATCGCTCACATCACGGGCTAAAAACAACACCGTCGCTTTATTATTTACTTTCTGACCAGTTTTAACCACTCGCCCCTCAAAGTGACGCAATCTTTTACCCACATCTAATTGATATTGGCACTTTTGTAATCCACCTATTTTCATAGCTTGTTGAATAACAAACATAAATTCATCTGCTAACGCTTTTGGCAAACTATCAGCAATATTAGAGCCCATCAAAATGCCTTTTGATTCTACTAATAAACCGGGGTCTTCATTTGCTAAAATATCCACATACAGACCGTCTTCATCCAGCAAAAAAACTAAATCTGGCAAAGCATTTAATATAGACTTTTCTCGTTCTTCTAATGCTTGTTTTTTACTGGAATACAACTCTTGCATTTCACGTGAAGATATCTCTAGAGAGCGCTCTAAGGTGTAACGGTCTTGATCTGACGCATCATAACTTTGAGTAACACGCTTTAATAATTCTTCCCACTGTAACGGTGTTGGAGACTGCGAATCACTTATATGTAGTTTTTTTAGTTGCCGACGTAATAACTTATGCATTTATTTTTCGCCAAATAATGTCAGCGTCATGGTTTGATTATGTAAATCACACTGTCCACTGCTTAATGGCGAGATTTCACCGTAAGAATAAAAACCCACTTGTTTTGTGCCCACAGGTAAAACATCTAAGGTCGCTTCGACCTCCTCTTCACTTCGTTGACCTAATACCAAACGCCGTCCAACACAACTGATAGCAACTGCTAACATGTCGCAGTCACAGTGTGCTGATAACACAATTTTTTCAGCTGCCGAACTAGCGCCATCAATTAAACGGTCAAAGTTGGCATGCATTAATCGAACGGTAGAACCTTGAGGGATATTACCTGCGAAAGTAATAGATTGTTGCGTTTCATCGACCGCCAAGATGGTACGTACGGTATCACCATCTTGTTTATTATCATTTTGAATAGCGAGAGGAAAAAGCAAACCCGATGCAGGTAGGTCTTTAGCTCGATCGCCCAAATATTCTTTATGCAGCGCCAAGGCTGGCTGGCCATCTAGCTCGAACAAAACATTATCTTTAGAGCGTGTCACTTCCCTATCTATGCCCATCACATCCCAACCACCTTTTGAACCATGACCTACACAAAAATAATCGCCATAAAACGCTACGAGTGAAACCACATCGTGTTGCACTTCAAAGCGATCTAGCACCCAGGTTTTTTCGAAATGATCACCATCGCCTGCTAATCCACCTGATATCACAACACCATCTGGCAAGCTTTCGCGCATACCTTCAACCAATGCACTGCCATTGACATTTAAGCCATCTGAAAGTACAAAAACTGCTTTCAGCCCCTCCACTTTAAGGTGCTGTGAAATATTTTTTCCAACTTTCAGTGAGTCGGTGCTCTGGCTAATAGGAATCGTAATTTGATGAATCGGTGTACGCTCAAAAATTTCATTTTTATAAATTTCGCCCGCGCTCGAACAGCCCATGCAAATGCTTTGAGGAAACCCTTCTTTTAATTCTGCAAGGGCATTTGATATTTTGTCGACATGCGGCGTCGAAAAAACAAAAACAATTGTTTGAGGAGAATCTAACGAAACATCTGGTGGCTTATCCCACCCTTGCCCCGAAACATACTGATGCACACCCAATTTCATCTTTCAATCCTTTAAAAATCATTCCTTTAAAAATAGCTCAATATGAATAAACTTCAAGGATTAATTATTACGTCATTAACTCTATTTTTAATACGTCCCCATTAAATTCAATCACATCACCGGACATTATTTTTTTTCGCTTTTGGGTTTCAACTTGGCCATTTAATAAAACTAAGCCTTGTGCAATTGCATTTTTAGCTTCGGCGCCACTGGCTAATAAACCTTCAAACTTTAAAATCTTATAGAGCTCTACTGGCTCTTTATTAATTTCAACTAAAGTCGTCATTAATGCAATCTCAACTTTGTTAGCGTTTTATTGTAATCAACTAGCAGCTGCTTTACTCGTTCAGGGTAGTTTTTTTCTTCCATTTCGGCAAAACCTTCCTCGAAAAAGCCGGGGGCATCTTGTGGTAAGTAACGAATCAAATCGTCAAAGGCTGCAATCATTAAATTAGCATCGTTAGAACGTGTTGCTACTATGCCACGATTAATCAGCAATAAGCGCCATGGTCTATATAAATTTGCCGAATCAAAATCTTGTTTTATTTCATCACTACAAGCCAATACAACTTCACTCATTATCTCGCTTAGAGCAAACAGGGAGTCTTTAGAGTTCAGTGAGTTAGCTGCTTGGGCAAACGCGTTAACAATGGGTTCTAAAAAATTAATTCGACCTTCGTACTGCATTGTCCAAGTCGCGAATATCAGTGATATTTGTTCAATTTCTTGGCGTTTATGGGGAAGATCTAATTTGAGCATTAAATCGATCATTTTTAAAATTAATGTTAAGCCATGCGTCCCTATATCCGTAGCTTCTTCAGGCGTAATAATATGTTCATTGTTTGCTTTTATATCAATCGCTTCTGTGACATTAAAAAACTCATTAAAAGCGTCCATGATCGAGTGAAATGCATTTTGATAGGCTTCATCAAAATAAGGTTCTAACTCTTTTGGCAAACGCTCAAAATAGGTTTTTGCATCCACCATTGATGCAACGGTTGTACTCATTTTTGCTCCTCATCAAAACTAAATTGGCAAGCCTTCTTTACGTGCATCAACATCATCTAATAAACGCTCTTCAATAACTCGCCACTGCCCATCATCTTCAAGAAGTAACGAAATATCAACGCCATGCTTAACCGTTGTGTCTTCTTTTGTTTCTATAATTTCTATCGTTGAAAATACAATTTTAGTATTTTCAACTTTTTTAATGTGTAGTCCGTCATAGCTCACGTCTTTAATTAATTCGTCTTTAAACTCTTTTTCACATTGTACAAACCAATCGTCATAAGTTATTTCATCATGGCCTTCAATGCCGAATACTTTGACATTTTTTGAAATCAAATTCATGTGTGCTTCGTGGTCATATTGCTTCATGGTGATGCAACAGCGCTTCATCCATTCTTCTATTACGTCGTATTGGTTCATGTTTATGTTGTTCTCAATGAAGGTTTTTTAATAAGGTGCCAATCAAGCTAGGACCCTTGTAAATTAAAGCACTATACACTTGTATTAACTCTGCCCCAAGTTCAAATCGTTTATTGGCCTCTGTAGCGCTATCAATGCCACCCGCGCTAATGATGGGTAATTCACCTTGTAAATGCTGCTGAAATTGCACCAATATCTCTCGCGATTTTATCTGCAATGCCAGACCACTTAAACCGCCTGCTTGCTGCGCATGTTTATGCCCCTCTACTAAGCTTCGATCTAGCGTTGTGTTGGTTGCGATGAGTGCATCAATATCATATTTAACTAATAAATCAGCGATAGGTTTAATCGATTCTGGCGCTAAATCTGGCGCTATTTTTAATGCAATCGGAGTTTTTTTAGAGGTCTCATCTTGCCGTTTTTTGGCTTCATTCATAATGCCCTTTAACAAGGCTTCTAAAGCATCTTCATTTTGCAATGAACGTAAGCCGGGAGTATTGGGTGATGACACATTCACCGCTATATAGTCGGCAGCTTGATACACTTTATTTAAGCAAATAAGGTAATCATCTAATGCATTTTCGACCGGTGTGGTTAAATTTTTACCTATATTAATACCCAAGATGACATCACTTTGTCGCTCTTTAACTTGCTGTAATAAGTAATCGACCCCTTTATTGTTAAAGCCCATCCTATTAATAATGGATTCATGTTGTGGTAGGCGAAATAAGCGTGGTTTTTCGTTGCCGTCTTGGGCTTTTGGGGTGATGCTGCCTACCTCTATAAAACCAAAACCCAGTTTAGCTAGCGCATCAATATAATCTGCATTTTTATCCATGCCTGCGGCTAAACCAACCGTGTTTTTAAAGGTTAAGCCCATCACTGTTTTTGGCTGTTGGTTTTTGGCTGCTGGCAACACAGGCGCTATTATTTTCAATGCCTCTAAAGCGACTTTATGTGCTGTTTCTGGGTCTAAGCTAAAAAACAGGGGTCTTAATAGTGAATATAGCATCGTTAGTTTATGGCTCTTTTAAATAATTGAGTTAATTCAGGATATTTAATCACATCGTCATAAGTATCAATATCTCTAACGGGTTCAAGTAAATGATGGCTTAATGACAAGCGTTTTATATTCACTAAAACATCGGCTAAAGCTGATGCGGTTCCCCAAGCAACATTGTCGAATAATTGCGCATCAAATACGCGGCAAGCTATTGATATAAAGCCACCATCTTCGACAGGCGTCAAAACCACATCAACATCGTCTAGTTTTTTTATCGAATTTTGAATCTGCTGTGTTGATAAATCTAAACAATCAGTACCGATAAGAATGACTTTAACATATGACTTTAAGCCCTTTTGAAGCGCCAAACCCATTCTACCGCCTAAATCATTGCCTTGTTGTTCAATGGTTTCATAATTTAAAAACTCATCATTTTTTAATAATGAATGTTGTTTTTCTTGAGCAACCCATAGCTCACTTTCAAGCTTCGAATCTTTAACAACCTTTAACGTATGCTTTAATAAATAGCGATGAATATCAGTCGCTGATTGTTCACCGACATGAGGGATCAATCGTGTTTTAACATAGCCTAATATCGGTAATTTAGTAAACACTTGAACTATGCTCTTTAAACGCTTAAAGCCATAATGAGGGTAATATTGCTTTGCTAGGGTTTGCGGGCTAACGCCACAAAAATAAGCAAGTCTCAGCCGCCACATTAAACCAATCGTTTTAAACACTCCGTTCTTTTCCCAACGTCGGCTTGATGTCACTAGTGGTGTTTTAATACATGCCATTGTATGTTGCAGACGCAACAGCTTACTGAGTGCAATATCTTCCATAATCGGTAAATTTGGAAACCCACCTATCTTATCAAACACATTTTTTTGCACATAAATAGCTTGGTCTCCCGTTGCGACTTGGGTGATGCACGAACGCCAATTCATCATCGTTTCTATAGCGCGTAACATAAAGTGGCTGCCACTTAAGCGCACGTCAAAACGCCCCCAAGACTTATCTGCTATTAAATCAAACCAGTTTAATGGGAGTTGGGTATCTGCGTGTAAAAAGAGTAATCGTTCATGTTTTGCCCGCTGCGCTCCAGCATTCATTTGTTTAGCGCGGCCTAAATCACTTTGCACTAAGTACACAAAGGAGCATTTATTTTGTAACGCATTAACGTAAGGGCATGTTAAATCGCTAGAACCGCCATCACAAACAATAAGCTCTAATTGATCATTACTATTTTGAGCCATTAACCATGGCAATAGCTTTATCAAAGCATCGTGCTCATTTAAAACAGGAATAATAACCGAGACATTCAAAACTTAAACAGCTTTTTCTTAATCGAATGACCCACCACAACTACTGCCTTGACCAGCCGTACAGCCATAACAGTGGTCTGCCACAATTATGCCAATATCATCGAGTGATTGAGTTAATAGATCAGTGATTTTTAATTTGTCACCTTGCTCATCTACAGTATTTAATTTTAGCATTTGATTAAAATCACAATCATATAAAAACCCCTGCCAATCAACGCTAATTTGATTACGGCACATGACTGATTTTAAGTTTTCGGCACTGTATGACACTTTAAGTAAATTCATATATTCACTAAATTGACCTTTAGACATCAAAGTACTGCCAAATCGTGCGATAGGCATATTAGTAATGGTAAAAATTTCGTTAAAATGAATATTAAACTTTTCACCCAAAAACTTTTTATAGTCTTTTTTTAGTTCGGCTTGAGAAGGTGGTAAAAAGGGCCCTGTTGGGTTGTAAACTAAATTAAGTTGTAAGCCTTCATCGGACTGGCCATAACCCAAAGCATTGAGCTGCTGTAATGCATCAATACTTTTTTGGTAAACACCATCACCTCTTTGCCCATCCACATTTTCTTCTAGATAACACGGTAAGGAGGCCACAATTTCAACGCCCTGTTCGGCTAAAAACTCGGCTAAGCCTTCATAACCTGGCTCTGATAATACGGTTAAATTACAACGATCAATCACCTTAACATTAAGCTTTCTCGCTTCGGCCACTAAATATCTAAAGTCTGGATTCATTTCAGGTGCACCACCGGTTAAATCCAATGTTTTAATATCATTTTTCTCAATCACTTTTAAAATATCATCAACGATATTGCGCTGCATAATTTCGGTACGCCTTGGCCCCGCATTGACATGACAATGCAAACATTGCTGATTACATAAATAACCTAAATTCACCTGTAATACATCCAGTGAACTGCGCTTTAAACTAGGGAAATCTGTGTTTTGTAATAATGGCCAGCTATCTAACATTTTATACTCGTAAAAGGATGATTATTTATGACCATAACTATACCATAGAGTTTAATTTTTAAACTCTAACAATCATGAAATACCCCTTAACGGGCGTCGCTGCCATCATCACTTACCAAGATAAAATATTAATTGGTAAACGCATTGACCTTGATACCCCTAGCTGGCAGTTACCTGGCGGCCTCATTGAATTAGGTGAAACCCCCAATCAGGCCGTCATCAGGGAAACGCTAGAAGAGACAAATTTACAGTTGCAAAATGAACAATTAATCGCTGTTACTAACAATGTTTTTTGTGCGTCAGACCACAGTATTTCGTTAATTTTTAAAGCAAAATGCAAAAACCCTACTAAGCTCAATTTAGAAGAAAAGAATAAATGTGGCACATGGTATTGGGAAACATGGGATAAGCTTCCTCAACCCTTATTTCTACCATTACAAATTCTTTTTGACAGTGGATACCACCCTTTTCATGCCTTTAATAACGCAACCTCGAAGAATAAAACAAATAATTGCTTTATTTTTTAACCATTAAGCGCTATAAGTTAAAGTTAATTATTAAGTATTAGACTATTAAACACAAATGAATGTAGAATTTGACATTGGCGGCGACCAGATCGATGGTGCCCGCGATTACCAAGAAGATGCTTTTATGGTATCTCAGTTAGGTGAAACACCTGATGGTCAAAAATCTGCGTTGATCATCATGGCTGATGGTATGGGTGGTCACGCTGCGGGTAATATTGCCAGTAATATGGTTGTCGCGTCATTCAACAAATCATTTCAGTCCCAGTTTCCACCCAAAAAACCGCCTAATGCATTAAATAAAGCTCTTTTAAGCGCCAACGAGCAAATTGCTACGTCGGTTAAAGAAACCCCCGCTTTATCTGGCATGGGTTGCACCATGGTCACTGCCTATCTTGAAGGCAATGATCTTTGGTGGGTCAGTGTTGGTGACAGTCACTTATACCTAATTAGAAATAAAGAACTCATTAAGCAAAATGCTGACCATAGTTATGGCGCATTCCTTGACCTAATGATCGAACAAGGCGAAGAAGTTGACGAAACAGCGGGCATGTCCCGCAATATGCTTATGAGCGCTATGACTGGCGTTGAAATTTCTAGCATAGATTGCCCAGAGTCACCGTTAAAAGTTGAGCCCGGTGATCGCGTTATTATTGCGAGTGATGGCTTAGATACCATCGGTGCTGGCGCAATCATTCAATACTCTGCTTGGTCAAATACGGCAAAAGAATGTGTTTATGCTTTGTTAAAAGCTGTTGAAGACGTAAAACGGAAAAAACAAGATAACACCACCATTATTGTTGTCGATATCAAAGGCAAACCCGATGCAGAAAAAGCCAATCCTCAACTCAGCACTAATGAAGAGCCTAAACAACAATCAAAAGCAAGAAAAAGAATCACTGATCTAGTGATTGAAGATGAAGAACAGTCTTCTGGCATTATTTTAAAGCTATTCATTATTCTGGTACTAGTTGGCGGTGGTTATTATGCTTGGGTTAGTGGTTTAATCGACAATGGGCTTGCTTCAATCTCTGGGTTAGTCACTAAAGATATCGGTCATAGCAATGACATTTCGCCACCTATTGTGACGCTCACTGAAAAATCGACTTTGATTAAAGCCCCAGCCGTCAATAAGGCACCTGTTTATACTGCGCCGCGTAAACCACCTAGTATTAAAAAACCACAAACCACTGTCGCAGCACCAGTCGCTAAATCCTTTAATGACACGATGACTATTGGCGGTACGGCACCGGCTATGATGAACATTCCTCAAGGTAAATTTCGTATGGGTGGCGCATCAGCTTTTGTCGCGCCGGATGAATCACCACGACATGTTGTTACTCTTAAAGCCTTCGCTATATCTCAATATGAAGTGACTTTCGCCGAATATGCAATCTTTGCAAAAGCTACTGGCAAGAAAGCTCCAGATAGTAAAACATGGGACAAAGACAATCATCCCGTGATTCAAGTCTCGTGGAACGATGCCTTACAATATACCCAGTGGTTAAGTCTTCAAACTGGCTTTAAATATCGCCTCCCTAGCGAATCTGAATGGGAATATGCCGCTCGCGCAGGCACAAGCACATCATATTGGTGGGGTAGTGATAAAGGCATCAACAATGCTCAATGCTTTGACTGCGGCGGTGATCTCAATCCTAATAAACCTGCAAAAATAGGTTCATTTAAAGCTAATAACTTTGGTCTATATGATATTCTTGGCAATGTGTTTGAGTGGACTCACGATTGCTATCATAACAACTATATAAACGCACCTACTGATGGTAGCTCATGGGACGGCGGAGACTGTAGTGTGCGCGTTGCTAGAGGCGGCGCTTATGCCAGCCCAGCATCATCAATGAGAGCATCAAATAGAGAAAAATTCAAAAGCAATCAAGGGCGTGATCACATTGGTATTCGTTTAGCGAGAGAGCTATAATTATTGGAATTTATACACCCAATAACATTATTATCAACTTTTTTACAAACCAACAAAAACTCTGTATTCCTGTTTTACTGAGTTTTACTTTCTTTTATACGCCAGTACTTGTTGCCGCTGAGAATGCGGGACTGTGCGCTATCCCCATTATTAAAAAACAAATCGTAGACCCTTTACTGCCCGAACAACCCATTTCAATTTCAGCAGATTTTTTAAACATAAGTCATAGTTCTCACATTGAATTTAATGGGGATGTGATTTTTGAGCAGCGCCCTAACACGCTTATTAAGGCAGAACATCTCATTTTCAATAATGACGAGGATATTATTATTTCGCCCTCCCCGTCGTTGTTTATTTCAGAAACAGGTCAGATAAAATCAAATTCTTTTATTTTTAACCATGCAGAACAAAGCGGTGAATTTAACAATGTGTCATTACAGTTTTTAGATAGCCACCGATTTACGACTGCAGCAAAGTTACAGCAATTAAATGAACATGAGCAACGGTTAGACGATTTTCATTTTACGACCTGTGAGCCCAATAGTGTTGCTTGGGAGCTAAGCAGTAAATCGATCCATTTAAATTATGATACGGGTATGGGAACAGCCAAGCATGCCAAAATATATTTATTTGATGTGCCTATTTTTTATTTCCCTTATTTTCAGTTTCCAATTGATGATGAACGGCATAGCGGCCTGCTCATGCCTTCTGTTGCCTTCTCGTCAAATAATGGCGATTCTCTTTCCATCCCCTTTTATTGGAATATACACTCACAATTTGATAGCACGCTAGAACTCAACACTAATTCTAAACGTGGCTTACAAATCAATACTGAAAACAGATACCTGACTGAAACAACCGAAGGCTCTTTAATCACCTCGTCACTTGATGATAAAAAAGAAAATGACAAACGTTATTTTTATCGCCTGACTCAACTGTCGCATTTAGCTGATAACCTAAATTTAAGTTTGCTTGCCCAAACAGTCAGCGATGAAGATTTCTTTAATGACTTTAGCCTTATCAGTTTAGCTAAAACACCTAAGTTTTTAGAGCGTTATCTCAGTATTAAACATACTACGTCGCATTGGAATTCAACGCTGTTATTGAAAAATCATCAAGTGCTGGATCAATCACAATCAATCGCTTCAAGGCCTTATGAACAATGGCCTAAAATAAGTACTGTTGGGCAATTTAAGGTTTTTGATAAAACGTCTGAACTGAATATCGAGCAAAGTTACGTTAACTTTAAAAAAGATGGCGCTGTCACTGGCGAACGCTTTATTTTTAATCCGAGCATTAGTCGTAAGTGGTCTAATAGTTATTCATTTATTGAACCTAAAATCAGTTACTCATTTAGCCAATATCAGCTGACGCAACTTGATAATAGCCATGAACAAATCAACCGAAGCTTGGCCACTTTCAGTATCGATAGTGGCTTGTTTTTTGAGCGTATCGCGAATGAAGAAAAAGGGTGGCTACAAACCTTAGAGCCGCGTTTATTTTATCTCAACACGCCCTATAAAGATCAAAGTAATATTCCAGATTTTGACACTTCCAACTTGTCGAGTAGCTATTCAAATTTATTTAAAACCAATCGTTTTACTGGCGGCGATAGGATCGGCGACTCAAAACAGTTAACCTTTGGCCTAAGCTCTAGACTTCTCGACTTAAATTCGGGCTTAGAAATTTTTCGCATCAGTGTTGGACAAACTTATTTTCAAGAAAATCGTCTAGTACAACTAGACGGAACAGGCATTACTGAAGAAAAAAACTCAGATTTATTTTTAGAAATAGCCAGTCAGCCACAGAAACATTGGAAAACCTCAGTAAACTTAACGCAACAAGCCGACACGAGTTTTATCAAACAAAAAGTCTTTAAGCTATCGTACCAAAACAATGCCAATATTTTTAATCTAAGCTATCGCTTGAAAGGCACCGAAGATACCATAGAATTAGAACAAACTGATATTTCGATGGTCTACCCTATCAACAATCAATGGACATTCTTTGCTAAACGACAATATTCATTAATTGACCACCAGAATGTGGAGCAATTAATCGGTACAAGTTATGATAGCTGCTGCTGGTCATTTTCTGTTATTGCTTTAGAAAGTACCGACGATAATTTTGAAGAGTTTGATCGCTCTATCTACTTTCAATTTACATTAAAGGGCTTATCTAATATTGGAAGAGACAACGATAACTTGCTAAAAAATAGCATTCCTGGCTACCATTAAGAAGATACTGAGTAAGTACATGAAATTTTACGAGCCAAATTTCACTCAGGATCTCCTTAAGGAGATCCTGATTAACTCCATAAACTTTTACGATCTATCAAGCCGT